>JBBSHH010000090.1:0-10175 GCA_038253225.1 Mycobacteriales bacterium
CACGGCCGCCGGCGCGGGCGGGCCGCGGGGGGGGCCGGGCGGCGCGCGCACGCCGGGGTGCTCGCGCTGGGCGGTGGCGCGGTGCTCGACCCGGACACCCGTGCGGACCTGCGCGGGTTGCCGGTGGTCTGGCTCGACGTCGGGCTGCCCGACGCCGCCCGCCGGGTCGGGCTGGCCCGGGACCGGCCGCTGCTGCTCGGCAACCCGCGGGCGGAGCTGCTGCGGCTGCTCAACGCCCGCCGGCCGCTCTACGCCGACGTCGCCACCGTGCGCGTCGACACCGACGGCCGCGCTCCGGCGCAGGTTGCCGACGAGGTGCTCGCGGCGCTGCGGCTGCCGGCGTGAGCCGGTCCGGCGGCATCGGGGGCAGGGCGGACCCGCCGACCCGGATCCCGGTCGGCGGCCAGGGCGGCGCGCCGGCGTACGACGTGGTCGTCGGCACCGGGGTGCTGGCTGAGCTGCCAGCGCTGCTGGTCGGTGCGGACCGGGTCGCGGTGGTGCACCCCCGGGCGCTGCGGGTGAGCGCCGAGGCCCTGCACGCCGACCTCACCTGGGCCGGCTTCGCCGCGCACGTCGTCGAGGTGCCCGACGGCGAGGCGGCCAAGGAGCTGCGCGTCGCGGGGCACCTGTGGTCGGTGCTGGGGGAGCTCGGCTTCACCCGCAATGACGCGGTGGTCGCGGTCGGCGGCGGTGCGGTGACCGACCTGGCCGGGTTCGCCGCGGCGACCTGGCTGCGCGGCGTGCGGGTCGTGCACCTCCCGACGACGCTGCTGGGCATGGTCGACGCCGCCGTCGGCGGCAAGACCGGCCTCAACACCGACGCCGGGAAGAACCTCGTCGGCGCGTTCCACCCCCCGGCCGGGGTGCTCTGCGAGCTGAGCGTCCTGCGGACGCTGCCCCACGACGACTACGTCAGCGGGCTGGCCGAGGTCGTCAAGGCCGGGTTCATCGCCGACCCGGTCATCCTCGAGCTGATCGAGGCCGACCCGGCCGGCGCCACCGACCCGGCCGGGCCGTGCACCCGCGAGCTGGTCGAACGCTCGGTCCGGGTCAAGGCGGCGGTCGTGACCGGCGACCTGCGGGAGCGTGGCGGCCGGGAGGTGCTCAACTACGGCCACACCCTCGGCCACGCCATCGAGAAGGTCGAGGGCTACCGGTGGCGGCACGGCGCCGCGGTATCGGTGGGGCTGGTGTACGCCGCCGCGCTGGGTCGGCTGGCCGGCCGGCTCGATGCGGCCACCGCCGACCGGCACTCGAGCCTGTTGACGGCGCTCGGACTACCGGTGAGTTATCCGACGTCGGCCTGGCCGCGGCTGCGCGAGGCGATGCGGCTGGACAAGAAGTCCCGCGGTGACCGGCTGCGCTTCGTCGTCCTCGACGGGCTGGGCCGCCCGGGCATCCTCGACAACCCCGACCCGGCGATGCTGCTCGCCGCCTACACGGAGGTCGCCCGATGACAGCGGTGCTCGTGCTCAACGGCCCCAACCTCGGGCGGCTCGGCAGCCGGGACCCCACCGTCTACGGCACCGGAACGTTCGCCGACCTCGTCGGTGCGTGCACCGCGCTGGGCGCCGAGCTCGGCCTGCAGGCCGACGTCCGGCAGACCGACAGCGAGGCGGAGCTGCTCGGCTGGCTGCACGCCGCCGCCGACGCCGCCACGCCGGTGGTGCTCAACCCGGCCGCCTGGACGCACTACTCCTACGCCGTGCGGGACGCGGTCGAGATGGTCACCGCGGCCGGCGTACCGGTCATCGAGGTGCACCTGAGCAACCCCGGGGCGCGGGAGGGTTTCCGGCACCGGGACGTGGTGGTCGGCGCCGTCACCGGGGTCGTCGCCGGCTTCGGGTTCGACTCCTACCGCCTGGCGCTGCGGGCGATGGCCGGGCTGGTTACCGCGGCGGCCGGCCCGACCGGGGCCGGCGGATAGACTCGCGGGCCGGATCCCCGCCCGCGACGACGATGGAGCGCACCGCCCCGTGGCGACGACGAACGACCTCAAGAACGGCATCACCCTCGACCTCGACGGTCAGCTCTGGAACGTCGTGGAGTTCCAGCATGTCAAGCCGGGCAAGGGCGGCGCGTTCGTCCGGACCACGCTGAAGAACCTCATGACCGGCAAGGTCGTCGACAAGACCTTCAACGCCGGGGTGAAGGTCGAGGTGGCGCTGGTGGAGAAGCGCGAGATGACCTACCTCTACAAGGAGGGGTCGGATTTCGTCTTCATGGACACCGAGACCTACGACCAGACCCATGTCCCGGCGGACGCGGTCGCCGGCATGGCCGACTACCTGCTGGAGAACATGACCGCCACCGTCGTGATCCACGAGGGCACCCCGCTCTACATCGAGCTGCCCGCCTCCGTCGAGCTGCTGATCGCACAGACCGACCCCGGCGTCCAGGGGGACCGGTCCACCGGCGGCACCAAGCCGGCGACGCTGGAGACCGGCGCGCAGGTTGCCGTACCGCTGTTCATCACGACGGGGGAGAAGGTCAAGGTCGACACCCGCGACGGCCGCTACCTCGGGCGGGTCACGAGCTAGGTGGGCGCGCGCAGCAAGGCGCGCAAGCGCGCGCTGGACGTGCTCTACGAGAGCGAGCTGCGCGGCACCGACCCGCTGAGCACGCTGGCCGCCCGGCTCGCCCAGGCCGAGCCACCCGTCCCCGAGTACGCCGTCGAGCTCGTCGAGGGCGTCCTGGCGCACCGCGAGCGGATCGACGAGCTGCTGGCCACCTACGCCGAAGGCTGGACGCTCGAGCGGATGCCGCCGGTGGACCGCAACGTGCTGCGGATCGGCGTCTACGAGCTGCTGTGGTGCGACGACGTCCCCGACGCCGTGGTCATCGACGAGGCCGTCGAGCTGGCCAAGTCGTTGTCCACCGACCGCTCCCCGGCCTACGTCAACGGTCTGCTCGCCCGGCTGCTCGGGCTCAAGCCGACGCTGACCGCCTGACCGCCTACCCAGCCGCCGGGTGAGTCAGCCGGCCACCTCCATCGCCCGCCGGGCCTCCGCCGAGAGCACGCCCCAGCCGATGAGCTGCTCGGTGAGCATGCTCGGGCTCTCGTCGTAGATCACAGCGAGCGACCGCAGGTCCTCCTGGCGGATTGAGAGCACCCGGCCGTTGTAGTCGCCGCGCTGACTCTGGATCGTGGCGGCGTAGCGGGCCAGCGGGCCGGCCTGGTCGGCCGGCACCGTCTGGAGCTGCTCCAGGTCGATGATCAGCCGCGGGGCGGGCTCGGCGGCGCCGTTCGGGCCGCCCTCCGGCAGCAGCTCGGCCACCGGTACGCCGTAGAAGTCGGCCAGCTCGGCCAGCCGCTGGACGGTCACCGCGCGGTCGCCGCGCTCGTAGCTGCCGACCACGACGGCCTTCCAGCGGCCCTTGGACTTCTCCTCGACGCCGTGCAGGGACAACCCCTGCTGGGTCCGGATGGCGCGCAGCCGCGCGCCCAGTGCCTTGGCATACTCGGTCATGACGGGTCCTTCGTCGAAGCGGGCAGGGCGGCCGAACCGGTCCGGGCGCCGGTCTCACCACTGGCTCGGGCGGGGTCCGCAACCGCTGTCGCGGTTGCGGGGTGACCGATCTGGCCCCGCTGTCGTCGCCTCGCTCCGGTAGTAACGCTCTGTGACCGTATTGGCCAGCGGTTCGCCGGTCAAGCACCCGTTTGGGCTTATGCGGGGACGCAACCGGCGCAACCGCCCCGCGCGTCGGCGTACGCGCCGTGGCGTGGTCGTGGCGGGGGCGTGGCTGGGATGTGGCGGGGGCGTGGCGAGGCGCGGGCGTGCGGCGGCGGCTGGTAGCGTCCGACCGACCGACATCCTTTAACGACCCGTCCGGTGAGGCGGGGAAGGAGGTCCCCTTCGTGCCGACTGCCCGAACTACCCCGGACCCGAGCGCCGCAGAGCCGGCCCGGCCGGTGCTGGACCCGGCCGACGTGGCCCGGGCCTTGACCCGGATCGCGCACGAGATCCTCGAACGCACCAGGGGCGGCCGCGACGTCGTGCTGCTCGGCATCCCGACCCGGGGCGTTACGGTCGCCGCCCGGCTGGCCGAGCGGATCGCGGCCGTCGAGGGGCGGGCGATGCCGGTGGGGTCGTTGGACGTCACGATGTACCGCGACGACCTGCGGCTGCGGGGGGTCC
This sequence comes from Mycobacteriales bacterium, assembly GCA_038253225.1. Classification (GTDB taxonomy): domain Bacteria; phylum Actinomycetota; class Actinomycetes; order JALYNC01; family JALYNC01; genus JBBSHH01. The sequence continues at coordinate 4,140 of JBBSHH010000090.1, forward strand.
GGGCGCTGGCCAGCACCGACCTGCCGCCCGAGGGGGTGGACGACAAGATCGTGGTGCTCTGCGACGACGTGCTGTTCTCCGGCCGCACGGTGCGGGCCGCGCTCGACGCGCTGTCCGATCTCGGTCGGCCCCGGGCGGTGCAGCTCGCGGTGCTGGTCGACCGGGGGCACCGGGCGCTGCCGATCCGCGCCGACTACGTCGGGAAGAACCTGCCGACCTCGCTGACCGAGACCGTGCAGGTGCTGCTGAGCGAGGACGACGGCCGCGACGGCGTGCTGCTCGGGCCGGCCCGGTCCGGCCGCGCAGCCGCGCCGTGAAGCGGCACCTGCTCTCCGCCGCCGACCTCGACCGCGACGACGCGCTGCTCGTCCTTGACACCGCCGAGGAGCTGGCCAGGGTCTCCGACCGCACCGTGAAGAAGCTGCCGACGCTGCGCGGCCGGACGGTGGTCAACCTGTTCTTCGAGGACTCCACCCGGACCCGGACCTCGTTCGAGGTGGCGGCCAAGCGGCTCTCCGCGGACGTCATCAACTTCTCCGCGACCGGCTCCAGCGTCAGCAAGGGCGAGTCGCTCAAGGACACCGCGCTCACCCTGGAGGCGATCGGCGCCGACGGGGTGGTGATTCGGCACGGCTCCTCCGGAGCCCCGCACCGGCTGGCGACCTGGGTCCGCGGGTCGGTGCTCAACGCCGGCGACGGCACCCACGAGCACCCGACGCAGGCGCTGCTCGACGCGTACACGATGCGCAGCCGGCTCGGCCGGGTCGAGGGCCTGAAGGTCACGATCGTCGGCGACGTGCTGCACAGCCGGGTGGCCCGCTCCAACGTGCTGCTGCTGCGGACCCTCGGTGCCGACGTCACGCTGGTCGCGCCCCCGACGCTGTTTCCGGTGGGGGTGGAGGCCTGGCCGGCCGAGGTCTCCTACGACATCGACGCGGTGCTGCCCAAGAGCGACGTGGTGATGGTGCTGCGGGTGCAGCGGGAGCGGATGAACGCCGCGTACTTCCCCTCCGCGCGGGAGTACAGCCGGCGCTACGGTCTGGACGGGCGCCGGATGGCGATGCTGCCCGACGAGGCGATCGTCATGCACCCCGGCCCGATGAACCGCGGCATGGAGATCGCCGCGGAGGTGGCCGACTCGGTGCGGTCGACCATCGTCGAGCAGGTCGCGAACGGCGTCAGCGTCCGAATGGCCGTGCTCTACCTGCTCCTCGGCGGCGTGGAGGTGGGCGGATGAGTCGCTGGCTGGTCACCGGTGCGGCCGTGCTCGGCGGCCCGCCGAGCGACCTGCTGCTCGACGACGGGGTCGTCGTCGAGGTCGGCGTCGGGCTGGCCGCCGGTGGCGGTCAGGTCCTCGACGCCGCCGGGCTGGTCGCGCTGCCCGGCCTGGTCGATCTGCACACACATCTGCGCGAGCCCGGCCGGGAGGACGCCGAGACCGTCGAGTCCGGCACGCTCGCCGCGGCCCTGGGCGGCTTCACCGCGGTGCACGCGATGGCCAACACCGACCCGGTCGCGGACGTGGCCGGGGTGGTGGAGCAGGTCTGGCGGCTCGGTCAGCAGGCCGGGTACTGCGACGTCCACCCGGTCGGCGCGGTCACCGTCGGGCTGCGCGGTGAGCAGCTGGCCGAGCTCGGGGCGATGGCCGACTCCGCCGCCCGGGTGCGGATCTTCTCCGACGACGGCCGGTGCGTGGACGACGCGGTGCTGATGCGTCGGGCGCTGGAGTACGTCAAGGCCTTCGACGGGGTCGTCGCCCAGCACGCGCAGGAGCCGCGGCTCACCGCCGGCGCGCAGATGAACGAGGGCGTGCTCTCCGCCCGCCTCGGGCTCACCGGGTGGCCGGCGGTGGCGGAGGAGTCGGTGATCGCCCGGGACTGCCTGCTGGCCGCCCACGTCGGCTCCCGGTTGCACGTCTGCCACGTCTCGACCGCCGGCTCGGTGGACATCCTGCGCTGGGCGAAGGCGAAGGGCTGGCGGGTCAGCGCCGAGGTCACCCCGCACCACCTGCTGCTCACCGACGACCTCGCGACGACCTACGACCCGGTCTACAAGGTCAACCCGCCGCTGCGGACCGCCGCCGACGTCGAGGCGCTGCGCGACGGGCTGGCCGACGGCACGATCGACGCGGTCGCCACCGACCATGCGCCGCACGCGCTCGAGGACAAGGAGAGCGAGTGGTCGGCGGCGGCGTTCGGGATGCTGGGGCTCGAGACGGCGCTCTGCGTCGTGGTCGCCGCGATGGTCCAGACCGGCCGGCTGGACTGGGCCGGGGTCGCGGACCGGATGGCGGTGCGCCCGGCCCGGATCGGCCGGCTGGCCGGCCAGGGCCAGCCGCTGCAGGCCGGCGCGCCGGCCAACCTCACCCTGCTCGACCCGGCCGCGCGGACCGTGATCGACCCGGTCGGGCTCGCCTCGCGCAGCCGCAACACCCCCTACGCCGGCCGTGAGCTGCCCGGTCGGGTGGTCGCCACGTTCCTGCGCGGGCGCCCGACCGTGCTGGACGGGAAGCCGGCATGAGGGCCGGGTGGTGGGTCGCGCTGAGCGCCGGCGTGCTCGCGGTGGTTGTTCTCGGCTGGCTGCTGAGGCGGCGCGGCGGGCGCCGCCGGGTCGCGCAGGCCGCGGACCTGCCCGACCTGCACCGCCCGCCGGAGCGGGCCCGGCTGATCACCGAGGCGTTGCCGGGGACCTACGTCGGCACCACCCTGGCCGGCGACGGGCTGGACCGGGTCGTGGCGCACGGGCTCTCCGAGCGCTCCCCGGCCCGGCTGCTGCTGGTCGAGCAGGGCGTGGTGGTCGACCGGCTGCCCGGACCGTTCCTGATCCCGCGGGCCGCGCTGCGCGAGGTCCGTACCGACAGCGCCCACACCGGCAAGGGGATGGGTCGCCAGCGGCTGCTGGTCCTGAGCTGGACGCATGGCGATCGGCTGCTGGACTCCGGCTTCCGGGCCGACTCCAGGCAGCGGCAGGCGCAGTGGGTGGACCGGCTCCGGACCCCCCCGCCGCCCGGGCCGGGCGGCGACCCGGGCGAGCCGGCGGCACCCACCCCGACGGGCGGGCCCACGGCCACACCGATCGGTCCGGACCGGCCGACCGAGCCGACGACGCCGCTGGACCCGCTCACCGCGCCACTGGCCGAGGTCGAGGCCATGCTCCGGCGCGGCGCCCGCACGGTCGATGGGGAACCGTCCGCTGCCGGCCCCGACTCGGCGCGGACCGCGGGTCCGGTGGCGACCCGGCGTGCCGGCGGCGCGGGCGCGGCGACGCTGGTCGGCCGGGCCGTGGCGCCGGCGGTGCTGGTGCTGGAGGACGGCCGGGTGTTCCGCGGCACGGCCTACGGCGCCGACGGGGTGACGGTCGGCGAGGCGGTGTTCGCCACCGGGATGACCGGCTACCAGGAGACGCTGACCGACCCGTCCTACGCCGGCCAGGTCATCGTGATGACGGCCCCGCACATCGGGAACACCGGCATGAACACCGCCGACCAGGAGTCCGACCGGATCCACGCCGCCGGGCTGGTGGTCCGCGACCCCGCCCGCCGGCCGAGCAGCCACCGCAGCGAGCGCAGCCTCGCCGCCGACCTCGAGGCTGCCGGCGTCGTCGGCATCGCCGGGGTCGACACCCGGGCGCTGACCCGGCACCTGCGCGAACGCGGCGCGATGCGGGTGGGGTTGGCCGGCGGCGACGTCGACGTGGCGACGCTGCTCGACCGGGTCCGGGCCGCCCCCACCATGACCGGCGCCGAGCTGGCCCGGGCGGTGTCCACCCGCCGGCCCTACGTGGTCCCGGCGACGGGGGAGCGGCGGTTCCGTATCGCCGCCGTCGACCTGGGGGTGAAGCGGTCGAGTCTGGCGATGCTGGCCGGGCTGGGCGCCGAGGTGCACGTGCTGCCGGCCGCGACCGCGGCCGAGGACCTGCTCGGCCTCGACCCGGACGGGGTCTTCCTCAGCAACGGCCCGGGCGACCCGGCCGCGGTGGCCTACGCCGTGGCCACCGCCGCCGCGGTGCTCGGCGCCGGCCGGCCGCTGTTCGGGATCTGCTTCGGGCACCAGGTGCTCGGCCGCGCGCTGGGGCTGGACACCTACAAGCTCGGCTACGGCCACCGGGGGATCAACCGGCCGGTGCTGGACCGGCGCAGCGGCCGGGTCGCGATCACCAGCCACAACCACGGGTTCGCCGTCGCCGCGCCGGTGGACGGGTCGAGCGACACGCCGTACGGCGCGGTGGAGGTGAGCCACGTGGACCTCAACGACGGCGTCGTGGAGGGGCTGCGCTGCCGCGACGTACCGGCGTTCAGCGTGCAGTACCACCCGGAGGCCGCGCCCGGTCCGCACGACGCCGCCGGGCTGTTCGCCGAGTTCGTCGCCACGCTGGGCCGGGTGCCGGCGTGACCGGCGCCGACGGGTCCCGGGAGGAGGCCGCCGAGGCGGGCGCCTGGCACGAGGCGATCGACGCCCACCACCACACCCAGGCGCACCCCGATGACCCCAACATCGGCGTGGTGCGGGCCGACCCGCCCGGCACCGCTGCACTGGTGCTGGCGGTCGCCATCGGGCTGCTCACGATCGCCGTGCTGGTCGCGCTGGCGGTCCGGCTGGCGGGGGTGTCCTGATGCCCCGGCGCAGCGACCTGTCCAGCGTGCTCGTGATCGGTTCCGGGCCGATCGTCATCGGTCAGGCCTGTGAGTTCGACTACTCCGGCACGCAGGCCTGCCGGGTGCTGCAGGCCGAGGGCCTGCGGGTCAGCCTGGTCAACAGCAACCCGGCGACGGTGATGACCGACCCCGAGTTCGCCGCCGCCACCTACGTCGAGCCGATCACCCCGGAGTTCGTCCGCCGGGTCATCGAGCGGGAGCGACCGGACGCGCTGCTGGCCACCCTCGGCGGGCAGACCGCGCTCAACGTCGCGGTGGCGCTGGCCGAGTCGGGGGTGCTCGAGGAGTACGGCGTCGAGCTGATCGGCGCCTCGCTCGAGGCGATCCGCGCCGGCGAGGACCGGGCCCGCTTCAAGGACCTGGTGCGCTCCATCGGCGCCGACGTGCCGCGCAGCGCGGTGGTCCGCGGTCCGGCGCAGGCCGCGTCGCTGGCCGCCGAGGTCGGCTACCCGCTGGTGGTGCGGCCCAGCTTCACGATGGGCGGTGGCGGGTCCGGGCTGGCTGCCGAGGCGGGCGCGCTGCGGGCCGCGGTCGAGGCCGGCGTGCGCGCCAGCCCCACCGGCGAGGTGCTCGTCGAGGAGTCGCTGCTCGGCTGGAAGGAGTTCGAGCTCGAGGTCATGCGCGACCGCGCCGACAACGCCGTCGTCGTCTGCTCGATCGAGAACATCGACCCGATGGGGGTGCACACCGGCGACAGCGTGACGGTGGCGCCGGCGATGACGCTGACCGACCGGGACTACCAGCGGATGCGCGACACCGCGCTCGCGGTCGTCCGCGCCGTCGGGGTCGACACCGGTGGCTGCAACATCCAGTTCGCGGTCGACCCGGTGGACGGCCGGATGGTCGTGATCGAGATGAACCCGCGGGTGTCCCGGTCCTCGGCGCTGGCCAGCAAGGCCACTGGGTTCCCCATCGCCAAGATCGCCGCTCGGCTGGCGATCGGCTACACCCTGGACGAGATCCGCAACGATGTCACCGGCGAGACCCCGGCGAGCTTCGAGCCGACCCTGGACTACGTCGCGGTCAAGGTGCCGCGGTTCGCCTTTGAGAAGTTCCCCGGCGCGGACGCCGAGCTCACCACGACGATGAAGTCGGTCGGCGAGGTGATGGCGCTCGGCCGCTCGTTCCCGGCCGCGCTGCAGAAGGCGCTGCGGTCCCTCGAGCAGCCCGGCTCCGAGCTGTCCTGGACGGGCCCGCCGGGTGAGGTCGCCGAGCTGCTCGGGCGGGTCGCGCAGCCGCACGCGGGCCGGCTCCAGACGCTGCTCGACGGGCTGCGCGCCGGCGCCCCGGTGGCCGCGCTGTACGCCGCCTCCCGGATCGACCCGTGGTTCCTCGACCAGCTCGTCGGGCTCGACGAGGTCGCGGGCGAGATCGGGGTGGCC
>JBBSHH010000091.1:0-10011 GCA_038253225.1 Mycobacteriales bacterium
ACACCCTGGCAGGCAGCCGCTCGACTCGTCGTCGGGATCAGCGCCTGAGGACTCGTTGGACCCCGACCGCCTGGCGGGCACCGTGCCGCACCTTCGGTACGGCGCCGGGGCCCGCGAGTCAGCGCGACGTCGAACAGGATGATCCCGGCTGGGTCGCCCCCCAGAGGGCGGTAGGCGCGCCGGCCGCTGCCGCCCCTGCGCTGGCTTGTGGCAGGGTGCAGACAGCGGAGCTGGCCTGCTCGGTGTCTCCGGTGGTGCGGTGTCGGAGCGGAGCGTGACCGCGGGATGTCGGCTCCGGCGAACGGCCCGACCGCGGCGGCCTCGATCGACCGGTCGGAGGGCTTCGGGGAGCGCCTGCTCGGGACGATGATCGAGCGGGCGCACGAGATGCCGCCGCACCTGATCGCGCCGCTTGTGGCCGAGGTCATCGCGGCGATCGGCGGCCGGGACGTCGCGGTGCTGCTGCAGGACTACGACCAGCTGACGCTGGTGCCGCTGCCCGGCCAGGGCCTGGTCGTCGCGGAGCCGGAGCCGATTGAGGACTCCGAGGCCGGTCGGGCGTTCCTGGGCGACGCGCTGGTCGAGCAGCCCGTCCAGGGCGGTGTGCGGCTGCTGGTGCCGATGCTGGACGGCACCGACCGGGTCGGCGTGCTGGTCTTCACCGGCGACAGCCCGGGTGAGGACGACCGGCGCCTGGCGCGGCGCTTCGCCGGGCTGCTCGCCGACGTCCTGATCACCAAGGGCCTGTACACCGACCGGTTCTTCCAGGCCCGCCGGCGGCAGCCTTTGAGCCTGTCGGCGGAGATGCAGTACGCGCTGCTCCCGCCGCTGATGATGACGACCGCGCAGGTCGCGGTCGCCGGAATCCTGGAGCCGGCCTACCGGGTGGGTGGTGACAGCTTCGACTACGCCCTCAACGACGACGTCCTGCACCTGGCGATCATCGACGCGATGGGTCACGCCCTGGACGCGGCGGTGATGGCGACGGTGGCCGTCGCGGCCTACCGGCACGCCCGGCGGGCCGACGCCGACCTGCCCGGCCTGTACGCCGAGATCGACGCCGCGATCGCCGAGCAGTTCGACGCCGACCACTTCGTCACCGCCCAGCTGGCCCAACTCGATATCGGTAGCGGCTGGCTGCAGTGGGTCAACGCCGGGCACCCCCGGCCGCTGCTGTGGCGCCCCGGCCAGGCGGTCCGCGCGCTGCGCAGCCCGACCACACTGCCGGCCGGCATCGGCGGCGGCACACCCCAGGTCAGCCAGGAGCGCCTGCAGCGCGGTGACCGGGTGCTGTTCTACACCGACGGCATCATCGAGGAACGCCTGCCCGGCGGCGAGCAGTTCGGCCAACGCCGCCTGCACGAGCAGTTCACCCAGGCCGAGCAGGCCGGCGGCCCGGTGCAGCAGACCGTCCGCCGGCTGTCCCACGCGCTGCTGCGCGAGCGCGGCGGGACCACCAGCGACGACGCCACGCTGTTCCTGCTCTCGTGGCGCGGCGGCGACGCGAGCCACCTGGCGTCCCTGCACCCGACGGACCGGAGTCAGTGAGCGGAGCCGGCCGCAAGCGTTCGGCGCCGCCCATCTCGGCGGCGCCGCCCTCTGACCCGCCGCGCCGTGCCTGCCGGCGGTGACGTCGGCATTCAGACCGAACCTCCTGTGGGCTTCGGAGTGAACTCGCAGTCCGGACAACGGCCCGGCGAGGCACCGGGCCAAGCCTGCCGCCGTGGTGGCGACGGCCAACCGAAGGCGGCACCGCGCGCTTAGCGCACGATCCTGCGCCGTTGCTACTTGCACCCCAAAAGGTCCTCGTGGAGGGCATCGAAACGGCCGAGCAGGGGCGGCGTGTGCGTCGGCTCGGCTGCGACTACGCACAGGGCTACCACTTCGGACGTCCAGCCAACGCCGAGGCCACCAGTGCTCTGCCGCGACCCAACCAGCCGTCGCGTGAGCGTCGGGCCACACCGGGTCAACCTGTGCGGGCGGGCTTCCAAAGCGCAGATCGAGTCCAGCCGCTCCTCGGGCCTGACCAGGATCACCGGCGGCTGCTCCGCCACGCTACGCGGCCCGCCCGGCACGGGCCATCACGTCCCCGCCGGCGCGTCGTCGCGGTAGCGGGTGGGACACCGGGCCAGCGGCTGCGGCCTTCTGGCCTCGCTCGGATTCGCACCTGCCGACGACGCGGTGACCTATGTGTCCCGGTACTGACCGCCTCCCTGGGTGGCGTCCGCCGGCCGGAAGGGTGATCATGGTGGTCTTCCCGAACCGAGACGACTCTGCGGAGGCAGCACGTGGCCGAGACCCTGAAGAAGGGCACCCGAGTAACCGGCGCCGAGCGTGACAAGCTGGCGTCGGACCTGCGGAAGAAGTACGACAACGGGCAGAGCATTCGCGCACTGGCCGAGTCCACCGGCCGCTCATACGGCTTCATCCACCGCATCCTCAGCGAGAACGGCACCACCCTGCGTGGCCGGGGCGGCGCGACCCGCGGGAAGGCCAAGAAGTAGCCGCCCGGTCGGCGCAGCTGCGCCGGCTGCCCGAGCTGGCCGGACAACCGGGTTGAGCCGATGGACCTGACTCTGAGCACCGACCAGCGGGCGGTCCGGACCGCGGTCCGGGCCTGGGTGGACGCTGTCGTCATACCGGACGCCGCCCGCAACGACCGGGAGGAGCGCTTCCCCGCGGAGGCGCTCGACGGGCTGCGGGACACCGGCTACCTCGGCTTCAGCATCCCGGCCGAGTACGGCGGTGGCGGGGCCGACCCGCTGTCCTATGCGCTGGTCATCGAGGAGCTCGGCCGGGGGGATCCGAACGTCCGGTCGATCGTCTCGGTGCACCTGGGCCTGGTGGCCGCGGCCGTCGCCCGCTGGGGGACCGCGGAGCAGCGCGCCGGCTGGCTGCCGCGGATGGCCACCGGCGAGGTGCTCGGCTGCTTCGGGCTGACCGAACCCGACCACGGCAGCAACCCGGCGGACCTGACCGCGACCGCGCGCCGAACCCCGGCCGGGGGCTACCGCATCTCCGGCCGGAAGGTCTTCATCACCAACGCCACGATCGCGGGGGTGGCCCTGGTCATGGCCCGCACCGGCGGGCCGGGTGCCCGCGGGGTCTCCGCCTTCCTGGTGCCCACCGACGCGCCCGGCTTCGCCGCTCACCCGCTGCACGGCAAGCTCGGGCTGCGGTCTTGCGACACCGGTGAGCTGGTCCTCGACGACGTGCCGGTGGGACCGGAGGCGCTGCTCGGCGGCGAGGAAGGCGTCGGGATGAAGGTGGCGCTCTCCGCGCTCGACGACGGCCGGATCTCGCTGGCCGCGTCCTGCACGGGCATCGCCCAGGCGGCCCTGGACGCGATGGTGGCCTACACCACCACCCGCGAGCAGTTCGGCAAGAAGATCGCCGGGCACCAGCTGGTGCAGGAGCTCATCGCCGACACCGCGGTCGAGGTCGACTGCGCCCGGCTGCTCACCTGGGCGGCGGTCGACCTCAAGGCCCGCGGCGAGCGGTACACGCTGGCGGCGAGCAAGGCCAAGCTGTTCAGCCTCCGAGGCCTCGGTGCGGGCCGCCAGCGCCTGCCTGCAGGCGCACGGCGGCTACGGCTACATCGACGAGTACCCGGCCGGCAAGTACCTCCGCGACGCGCGCGTCTCCACGCTGTACGAGGGAACCTCGCAGATCCAGAAGTTGCTGATCGGCCGGGCGTTGACCGGCCTCTCGGCGTTCTAGCCGCCTCGCTCCGGGCGGCCCGGTCGGCGTACGCCGGGAAGCCCGCTCGCCGCACAGGTGTTAGCGGGTAAGCACCCAGCCCAGGAGGTCTCGAGCCGTTTGTCCGCCCACGCCCACTGGCAGACCATGCGGTCCTACACCCGGGACCAGCAGGTCAAGAACCAGAAGCTCGCCCCCGGCACCGTCCGCCGGATCGTGCGTTTCGCCTCGCCCTACCGGCGCGAGCTCGGGGTCTTCCTGGCGCTGGTGGTCTTCGACGCGCTGATCGTCGTCGCCACCCCGCTGCTGTTCAAGGCGATCATCGACAACGGGGTGGTGCCGCGTCGCGCCGATGTCGTGACCGGCCTGGCGTTGGCGGTGGGGGCGCTCTCGGTCGTCGACGCCGGCCTGTCGCTGGCGATGCGCTGGTACTCGTCGCGGATCGGCGAGGGTCTTATCTACGACATGCGCAGCCGGGTGTTCGCGCACGTGCAGCGGATGCCCATCGCGTTCTTCACCCGCACCCAGACCGGGGCGCTGATCAGCCGGCTCAACAACGACGTGATCGGGGCGCAGCAGGCCTTCACCTCCACGCTGTCCGGGGTGGTGTCCAACGCCATCAGCCTGGTCCTGGTGACCGGCGCGATGCTCTACCTCTCGTGGCAGATCACCGTGCTCTCGCTGGTGCTGCTGCCGGTGTTCATCATTCCGGCCCGGCTCGTCGGGGCCCGGCTGCAGGCGATCACGCGCGAGTCGATGCAGCTCAACGCGCAGATGTCGACCACGATGACCGAGCGGTTCAACGTCTCGGGGGCGCTGCTGGTCAAGCTCTTCGGCCGGCTGCCGGAGGAGTCGCGAGCGTTCTCCGACAAGGCCGGCCGGGTCCGGGACATCGGCGTCACGTCCGCGATGTACAGCCGGGTGTTCTTCGCCGCCCTGACCCTCGTCGCGTCGCTGGCGACCGCGCTGGTGTACGGGATCGGCGGCGGCCTCGCGGTCCGTGGGCAGCTCTCGCTCGGGACGCTGGTCACGCTGGCGGCGCTGCTCGGCCGCCTCTACGGGCCGCTGACCGCGCTGTCCAACGTCCGTGTCGACGTGATGACCGCCCTGGTCAGCTTCGAGCGGGTGTTCGAGGTGCTCGACCTGCCGCCGATGATCGACGAGCGGCCCGGCGCCGTACCGCTGCCGGCGGAGGCCCCGGCCGCGGTGGACTTCCACGACGTGCACTTCCGCTACCCGACCGCGGAGGAGGTGTCGCTGGCCTCGCTCGAGTCGGTCGCGGTGCTCGACAACGCGCCGACCGCCGAGGTGCTGCACGGGGTCACGTTCCGGGCCGCGCCGGGCGAGCTGGTCGCGCTGGTCGGGCCGTCCGGTGCCGGCAAGACCACGATCACCGCGCTGGTGTCCCGGCTGTACGACGTCACCAGCGGCGCGGTGCGCGTCGGCGGCATCGACGTGCGGGACCTGACGCTGGACTCGCTGCGGGACGTCATCGGGGTGGTGACCCAGGACTCGCACATGTTCCACGAGACGATCGGTTCCAACCTGCGCTACGCCCGCCCGGAGGCCACCTTGGAGGAGCTGGCGGCGGCGTGCCGGGCCGCGCAGATCTGGGACCTGATCGAGTCGCTGCCCGACGGCCTCGACACCGTGGTCGGAGACCGCGGCTACCGGCTCTCCGGCGGGGAGAAGCAGCGGCTCGCGATGGCCCGCCTGCTGCTCAAGGCCCCCCGGATCGTGGTCCTCGACGAGGCCACCGCCCATCTGGACTCGGAGTCCGAGGCGGCGGTGCAGCAGGCGCTCAAGACCGCGCTGGCCGGCCGGACGTCGCTGGTGATCGCGCACCGGCTCTCGACCATCCGGGACGCCGACCGGATCCTCGTCGTGGACGCCGGGCGGATCGTCGAGGTCGGCCGGCACGCCGAGCTGCTGGCCAGCGACGGGCTCTACGCCGAACTCTACCGGACCCAGTTCGAGAGCCAGGAGTCACTCCAGCCCGCGTCGGGCTGAGTCGTGCGCCCGGCGGGGCCGCGGTGACTCAGCCGGCCCCGCCGGCGTTCTCGCCGCCGGTGCCGCCGAGCTCGTCCGGGGTGTCGGTGGTCTGGTGCTCCGGCGGCGAGTGCCGGCGTACCGCCTCCTCACCCCGGCCCTGCATGAGCAGCTCGGCGGTCTCGTCGCCGATGCTCACGTCCCCGGCAGGGCCGGTGTCCGGAGCGCGGTCGCTGGTGTCCTCGGGTGCGGTCATGCTCGCTGCCCTACCCGCTCAGATCGTGCGCAGCGCCCCGCCGTCGACCGGAACCATGACGCCGGTGACGTACGACGCCGCCGGGGACAGCAGGAAGGCGGCCACCCGGCCGAGCTCGGCCGGCTCGCCGTAGCGGCGCAGCGGGATGCCGGCCTGGTTGCGCGCCCGGGCGGCCGCCGCGTCGCCGGAGGCCTCGTCCAGCTCGGTGATCCGGTCGGTGGCGACCCGACCGGGCAGCAGCCCGTTGACCCGGACGCCGCGCGGCCCCACCTCGTCCGCCAGCGTCTTCGCGGCCATCGCGAGCCCCGGCCGCAGCCCGTTGGAGATCGCCAGGCCGCCGATCGGCGAGCGCACCGACGAGGACAGCACGAACAGCAGCGCCCCGCCCTCCCCGACGGCGGCGGCGACGGCCCGGGCCAGCCGCACCGCGCCGAGGAACACCGACTCGAAGCTCGCTCGCCACTGCTCGTCGCTGACCTCGGTCACGGTGCCCGCCGGTGGACCGCCGACGCTGATCAGCGCCCCGTCGAGCCGCCCGAACGTTGTCCGCGCCGCGGTGACCAGCCGGTCCGCGGTGGCCGGGTCGGCGTTGTCCGCGGCGACACCGACGGCGACCTGCGCGCCGCCGAGCTCCGCCGCCGCCCGGCTGACCGCCGCGGCGTCGCGCCCGGACACCACGAGCCGGGCACCCTCCGCGACCAGCGCCTCGGCGGTGGCCCGCCCCAACCCGCGCGAGCCCCCGGTGACCAGGAACACCCGCTCCGACAGACCCAGGTCCATGCCGCGCATCCTGCCGCAGTCGGTCAACGCGCGACGCCGGGGGAGCCGGCCGGGTCCTCGCCACCCCAGCCGCCGAGCCGCAGCGCCACGGCGACGACGTCCATCACGTCATCGTTTGCGGTGCGGACCAGGACGCCGGGGAAGCGCAGCAGCCGCGCGCCGTCGGTCAACGTGAGCGCGTTCTGCCTGCGGAGGTCTGCCCACCACCGCTCGATGTCCATGTGCGCGCTGCCGTCGATCTTCACCCGGACGCCGTAGTCGTCCCACTCCGCGTCGAGGTAGCGGCGGCGGCCGTCCCGGTCGATCCGGACCCGCTGCCGGTCAGGGAGCGGCAGCCGGCGTCGCCGCAGGCCGAGAACGAACGCCCGCTCCGGCAGCGAGTGGCTGCCGCCGTCGGCATCGGCCAGGACCTGCAGCAGCAGAGCGCGACGCGGCAGGCGGCCGAGCCGGTCGAGGACCTGGCGCAGCCGCTGGGGGGAGGTGAGCCGCTGCTGCACCGCCGCCAGCAGCAGCGCAGCGGCGCGGTCGACGTCCCGGGCGCTCGACGCCGCGTCGAGGACCGATCGTTCCAGCCGGGTCCGCGTCGGCAGCCGGGCCGGCTGGATGTCCACCCCGGAGAGCACCGCTGACCGCCGTACGACCAGGCCGGGCGCCGCCGCGGCGTGGCGGGTCGCGGGGACGAGCAGGTGCACGGCTCGGGACTCGTAACCGACGAGGCCGCCCAGCGTGGCCGCCGTCGGTCCAGCGAGCACTGCTCCGGGCCCCGCGTGCAGGACCGCGGCCCACTGCTCCTGATCCTGGTCGAGCGGACCGGAGTGGGCGACCAGCACGCGGGCGTAGCGCCGCTGCCACCGGCCCGACGCCAGCTGCCACCGCGTCGCCTTCGGCCCCAGGTGCCGGCGAGCCTGCCCGACGGTGATCACCGACCGTTGGCGGACCAGCAGCGCCGCGAGGTCGTCGTCGTACCGCGCGGGCGCCATGCGCCGAGCCTGCGGTCCAGCGGCGGCCGCCGGGGGCGAGGTCCGTACGGCGGTGGACGCCTGGGTGCTGCCGCTGGATCCGTGGATTGCCGGCCCCACCGGGATCTTGGCGGTTTCGCGCCCCTGTCGGGGCACCAAACCGCCAAGATCTCGAAGCGGGAGGTGGGAGCGGCGCCCGGCGGTCGGCTACATCAGCGAGCGCAGGACGTAGGGCAGGATCCCGCCGTGCCGGTAGTACGCCGCCTCACCGGGCGTGTCGATCCGCACCACCGCCTGGAACTGCTTCTCGTCGGCGACCACCGTCACCTCGCGGGGGATAGGCCCGCCGCCGGCCAAGCCGGCGACCGAGAACACCTCCTCACCGGTCAGCCCGAGCGACTCGCGGGTGGCCCCGTCGGCGTACTGCAGCGGCAGCACCCCCATCCCGATGAGGTTGGACCGGTGGATGCGCTCGTAGGACTCGGCGATCACCGCCCGTACGCCGAGCAGCGCCGTGCCCTTCGCCGCCCAGTCCCGCGACGAGCCGGAGCCGTACTCCTTGCCGGCCAGCACGACCAGCGGCACCCCCTCGGCGGCGTAGCGCTGCGCCGCGTCGTAGATCGTCATCGCCGCGCCGTCCGGCAGGTGCCGGGTGAGCCCGCCCTCGGTGCCCGGAGCCAGCTGGTTGCGCAGCCGGATGTTCGCAAAGGTGCCGCGGATCATCACCTCGTGGTTGCCGCGCCGTGAGCCGTAGGAGTTGAAGGCGCGCGGCTCGACGCCGTGCTCCTGCAGGTACCGCCCGGCCGGCGACTCCTTCTTGATCGACCCGGCCGGCGAGATGTGGTCGGTGGTCACCGAGTCGCCGAGCATCGCCAGCACATGGGCGCCGGTGATGTCGGTCAGCGGGGCCGGCTCGGCCGGCATCCCGTCGAAGTACGGCGGCCGCCGGACGTAGGTCGACTCCGGGTCCCAGTCGAACGACTCCCCACCGGGCACCGCGATCGCCTGCCAGCGCTCGTCGCCGGCGAAGACGTCGGCGTAGTCGCGGGAGAACATCTCGGCCTGGATTGCCGATCCGACGACCTCGGAGATTTCCGCCCCGGTCGGCCAGACGTCGCGCAGGTAGACGGGTGCGCCGTCGGCACCGGTGCCGAGCGGCTCGGTGGTGATGTCGATGTCCATCGAGCCGGCCAACGCGTAGGCGACCACCAACGGCGGGGAGGCCAGGTAGTTCATCTTCACGTCGGGGTTGATCCGGCCCTCGAAGTTGCGGTTGCCGGAGAGCACCGCCACCGCGGCCAGGTCCGCGTCGTTGATGGCGGCGCTGACCGGCTCGAGCAGCGGGCCGGAGTTGCCGATGCAGGTGGTGCATCCGTAGCCGACGAGGTTGAAGCCGAGCTTGTCCAGGTACGGCGTGAGCCCGGCCCGGTCGTAGTAGTCCATGACGACCTTCGACCCCGGCGCCAGCGACGTCTTCACCCACGGCTTGCGGGTGAGCCCCCGCTCCACCGCCTTCTTCGCGAGCAGGGCCGCACCGATCATCACCGACGGGTTGGAGGTGTTGGTGCAAGAGGTGATCGCGGCGATCACCACAGCGCCGTGGTCGATCTCGGTCTCGGTGCCGTCGTCGAGGCGCACCCGGGTCGGCGAGCTCGGCCGGCCGTCGCCGGGGGCGACCGGTGCCGCCGGCGCGGCCGGTTTGTCCGAGGCGTCCTCGTGGTTGACCGCGATCGGGTCGCTGGCCGGGAACGACTCGGCGGAGCCCGCGTCGAGGCCGGTGTGCTCACCGTTGTGCCCGACGACGTAGTCGGCCAGCGCCGACCGGAACGACGCCTTCGCCGCCGTCAGCGGGACCCGGTCTTGCGGCCGTGTCGGTCCGGCGATCGAGGCCACGATGCTCGACAGGTCGAGCTCGAGGTTCTCCGAGTACGCCGGCTCCGCGGCCGGGTCGTGCCAGAGCGCCTGCTCCCGCGCGTACGCCTCGACCAGCGCGACCTGGCCGGCGGGCCGGCCGGTGAGCCGCAGGTAGCGCAGCGTCTCCTCGTCGATCGGGAAGATCGCGCAGGTCGAGCCGTACTCGGGGCTCATGTTGCCGATCGTGGCCCGGTTCGCCAGCGGCACCGCGGCGACCCCCGGCCCGTAGAACTCGACGAACTTCCCGACCACGCCGTGTCGGCGCAGCATCTCGGTGATGGTCAGGACCAGATCGGTGGCGGTGACGCCCTCCGGCAACTCGCCGCCGAGCTTGAACCCGACGACCCGAGGGATGAGCATCGACACCGGCTGGCCGAGCATCGCCGCCTCCGCCTCGATGCCGCCGACGCCCCA
>JBBSHH010000092.1:0-9860 GCA_038253225.1 Mycobacteriales bacterium
CAAGACTGGGACAACGGCAGCGACCACGTCGGCCGCCAAGACCGCCGCCAAGACCGCGGGCCGCCGGGTCAGCGGTCGGCCGGGAGCCACGCCGGCGAGCTGAGCGTGGTGCCGCCCCGGGCGACCTGTCCCGGCTAGAGTCGGTTCGTGACGCCCGTCGCCCCGGGACCGGGGACGCTGGCCGGCGCGGGAGATCCGACCGGCGACGCCATGACCGCCCAGCTCCAGGACATGCATGACCTGCGGGCGGTGCTGGCTGTGGCGCCGTTCCGACGGCTGTGGATCGCCCTCTCGCTGTCGAGCCTCGGCGATTGGCTGGGCCTGCTCGCCACCACCGCTCTCGCCTCGGAGCTCGCGACCGGCTTCGCCGCACAGAACTACGCCATCGGTGGGGTCCTGTTCGTGCGGCTGTTGCCGGCACTGCTGCTGGGACCGTTCGCCGGGGCGATGGCCGACCGTTTCAACCGCCGCATCACGATGGTCACCGCGGACCTCATCCGGTTCGGGCTCTACGTCTCGATCCCGCTCGTCCGCAGCCTGCCCTGGCTGATCGCGGCGTCGTTCCTCATCGAGGCCGTGAGCCTGTTCTGGATCCCGGCCAAGGAGGCGTCGGTACCGAACCTGCTGCCCAGGGAGCGGCTGGAGGCGGCGAACCAGCTCAGCCTGCTCACGACGTACGGGTCGGCGCCGGTCGCCGCCGGGGTGTTCTTCCTGCTCTCGATCGTCAACAGCGCGCTGGCCGCGGCGATCCCCTTCTTCCAGACGAACTCCGTCGACCTGGCGCTGTACTTCGACGCCGCGACGTTCCTGTTCTCCGCCGCGACGATCTCCCAGCTCCGCGGCATCGGCCGAGCCCGCCGGGCCGTCCCCGACGGGGACCGGCCCACCGCCGCCCCGACGTTCATCCGGTCCATCGTCGACGGCTGGCGGTTCGTCGGCGCCACCCCGCTGATCCGCGGGCTGATCGTCGGGATGCTCGGGGCGTTCGCTGCCGGCGGAGCGGTGGTGGCGCTCGGCCGGTCCTACGTGTCCAGCCTCGACGGCGGCAACGCGGCGTACGGCGTGCTGTTCGGCTCGATCTTCATCGGGCTCGCCGGTGGCATGTTCCTCGGCCCGCGGCTGCTGGTCGGCTTCAGCCGACGGCGGATGGCCGGCTTGGCGATCATCGGCGCGGGCGCGTCCCTGTGCGTGGTGGCGGTCCTGCCCAATCTCGTGCTCGCGCTGCTGTTCACCGTCTCCGTCGGCGGGTTCGCCGGGATCGCCTGGGTAGTCGGCTACACGCTGCTCGGCCGGGAGGTCGACGACAGCCTGCGCGGCCGAACGTTCGCCTTCGTCCAGTCGGTGGTTCGGGTCGACCTGCTGCTCGTGCTCGCCGTCGCACCGTTCCTGGCCGGGATCATCGGCCTGCACACCGTCACGGTCGGCGGGGCGCATATCCGCATCAACGGCGTCATGGTGGTGCTCCTGGTCGGGGGGCTCACCGCGGTAGCGCTCGGGTTCACGGCGTACCGGCAGATGGATGACCGGCCCGGGGTGCCGCTGTGGGCCGACCTGGTCGGCAGCGTGCGCGACGGCCTGCACGACCACGGCGCCGGCCGGCGCAAGGCCACCCGCGGCCTGCTGGTGGCGTTCGAGGGCGGTGAGGGGGCCGGCAAGTCCACCCAGTGCCGGCTGCTCGTCGACTGGTTGCACGCCAGCGGGCACTCCGATGTGGTGCTCACCCGCGAGCCCGGGGCCACTGCGGTCGGGCAGCGGCTGCGCGAGCTGCTCCTCGACCCCGCCACCGGCGCGATCTCGCCCCGCACCGAGGCGCTGCTCTATGCCGCCGACCGGGCCGAGCACGTCGACGTGATCGTGCGCCCGGCGGTCGAGCGGGGCGCGATCGTGGTCACCGACCGCTACGTCGACTCCTCGCTGGCCTACCAGGCCGGTGGCCGGACGCTGACCGCCGCGGAGGTGGCGCGCATCTCCACCTGGGCCACCGGCGGGCTGCTGGCCGACCTGACCGTGCTCCTCGATGTGCCACCGACCTTGGGCCGGTCCCGTTCCGACACCCCGACCGACCGGATGGAGGCCGAGCCGGCCGAGTTCCACGAACGGGTCCGGACCGGCTTCCGCGACCTCGCCGAGCGACACCCGCGGCGGTATCTCATCGTCGACGCCGCCCAGCCGGCCGCGGAGGTGCACCGGCAGATCAAGCATCGGCTGCGGACGCTACTGACCGCGCCGGCCGCCGAGTCCGCCGAGTTCGCCGATTCCGCGGAGCGGGCGGCGGACCCGACCGGGGTCACGCTGCCCACGGCGGACCGGTGAGCGTCTTCGCGGACCTGGTCGGGCAGGACGCCGCAGCCGCGGAGCTGACCGCGGCGGCACAGGCCGCCGCGGCCGCCGTGCGCGGTGAGCCCTCCGTCGGGATGACCCACGCGTGGCTGTTCACCGGCCCGCCCGGGTCCGGTCGCTCGGTGGCCGCCCGCGCGTTCGCGGCCGGGCTGGTGTGCCCCACCGCCGGCTGCGGTGGGTGCCTGGCCTGCCGGACCGCCCTCGCCGGCACCCACGCCGACGTCAACGTGGTCGTGCCGGAGGGGCTGCACCTGCTGATCGCGGAGGCGCGGGACATCGTCCGCCGGGCCGCCCAGGCGCCGTCGGTGGGCCCCTGGTTCGTGACGGTCATCGAGGACGCCGACCGGCTCGAGGAACGCACCTCGAACACCCTGTTGAAGATCGTCGAGGAGCCGCCGCCGCGGTCGGTGCTGCTGCTCTGCGCCCCCTCCGCCGAGGACATGCTGCCGACGATCCGATCTCGCTGCCGGCTGGTCTCGCTGCGCACCCCCCCGACCGCCGCGGTCGCCGCGGTCCTGGAACGCCGTGACGGCGTACCGGCGGAGATCGCCGCCTTCGCCGCCCGGGCGGCTCAGGGCCACGTCGGCCGGGCCCGCCGGCTGGCCACCGACCCGGAGGCGCAGCGGCGGCGCCGGGAGGTGTTGCGCATCCCGACCGCAGTGACCTCGGTGCCGGCCGCGTTCGGCGCCGCCGACGTGCTCGTGGGCGCCACCCGGGAGGAGGCCGGCCGGATCACCGGCGCCCTCGACGCCGCGGAGACCACCGCGCTGCGCGGCGCGCTGGGCGACACCGGCACCGGGGTGCTCCCGCGCGGCAGCGCCGGGGCGGTCAAGGACCTCGAACGTCGGCAGCGCTCGCGTGGCACCCGCAGCCAGCGGGATGCACTCGACCGGGGTCTCGGAGACCTGGCCACGTTCTACCGGGACGTGCTGGCGGTCCAGCTCGGCGCCGATGTCGAGCTGACCAACGCCGACCTCGATGAGGACGTCCACCGGCTCGCGGCCCGCTCGACGGCGGAGGCGACCCTGCGCCGGATCGAGGCGACGCTGCGCTGTCGGGAGGCGATCGAGGCCAACGTCGCCCCGCTGCTCGCGGTGGAGGCGATGACGTTGGCCTTGAACGCCGGCTGAGCGGCGTACCGTTGCCGAATGTCTCAGGTGTGCGCGGTGAGCTTCGAGCGCTACGGGCGGCTGTACTACCTCGACCCCGGTCAGCACGCGCCCCGCGTCGGTGACAGGGTGCTGGTGCCCACCGAGGACGGCCCGGAGGTGGCCGAGTGCGTATGGGCGCCGCAGGAGGTCCCCGAGGACATCGGCGGCCTGCCGGTGCTGGCGGGTCTGGCCAGCGAAGCGGACCTCGACCGGGACGAGCGTAACCGGCGTCGCCGGGCCGCCGCCCGCAGCACGGCCAAGACGCTGATCCGCCAACACGCGCTGCCGATGAAGGTGGTCGCGGTCGACTACGTCGACACCCCGGGAGACCGGATCACGATTTATTTCTCCGCGCCGCAGCGGGTGGACTTCCGCGAGCTGGTCCGTGACCTGGCCCGGGCGCTGTCCGCGCGGATCGAGCTGCGCCAGCTGGGCGCCCGGGACGAGGCACGGGTGCAGGGCGGGATCGGCCCGTGCGGACGGGACCTGTGCTGCGCGACGTTCCTCAAGGACTTCGAGCCGGTGTCGATCCGGATGGCCAAAGACCAGGACTTGCCGCTGAACCCGCTGAAGATCTCCGGCGCCTGCGGCCGACTGATGTGCTGCCTGAAGTACGAGCACCCGCTCTACCAGGAGTTCAAGGCCGACGCCCCGCCGCTGGGCGCCGCGGTCACGTCACCCGACGGCGAGGGGCGGGTGGTCGGATACAACGTCCCCGCCGAGACCGTGGTCGTCCGGGTCAACGACAGCGGTCGCCGCTGCGCCTGCTCCAAGGCCAGCGTCTGCGGCTCCCGGCAGGCCTACGACGGCGCCCGCAGCAGCGGTGGCCTGCGACGTACGGCGGAGGCCGACACCGGGGTGGCCCCCTGATCCGCCGGCAGCGCCCGGACGGGGCGACCCTCGTCGCGCTGGCCCTCAGCCTGACCGTCACGGCCGCCGGCTGCTCCGGTCGGGCGGCACGGCACCCGGTGGCCTCGCCCCCGTCGGTGTCGGCGACCGCAGGCGCGACCGGCACCGCCCGCACCCCCAGCCCCGCCGCCCAGCCGGCGTACTACCGGCAGCGGCTGGCGTGGCGGGGGTGTGGCGACGGCTACTCCTGCTCCACCCTGCGGGTGCCGCTCGACTACGCCGCCCCCACCGCCCGGCTGATCTCCGTCGCGGTGGTCCGGCTTCCCGCGGCCCAGCCGACGCACCGGATCGGCGCGCTGGTGATCAATCCCGGCGGCCCGGGGGTCTCCGGCGTCGACTACGCCCGCTACGCCCGCTACCTCTACCCGCAGCGGATCCGGGACCGGTTCGACATCGTCGGCTTCGACCCGCGCGGGGTCGGCGCCAGCACCCCGGTGAGCTGCGTGAGCGACCGGCAGCTCGACGCGCTGCTGCAGGAGCCGCCGGTACCTGAGACACCGGCGGAGACCGCCGAGGTCGTGCGCGGCACCCGGCAGTTCGTCGCCGGTTGCGTCGCGCGCAGCCGCGAACTGCTCCCGCACGTCGGCACCCGCGACGTCGCCCGCGACATGGACGTGCTCCGCGCCGCGCTCGGCGAACCGCGGCTGACCTACCTCGGCAAGAGCTACGGCACCTACCTCGGGGCCGTCTACGCCGAGCTGTTCCCCCGCCGGGTTCGGGCCATGGTCCTCGACGGTGCCATCAACCCCGTCCTGTCGGGTGGGCAGGCCAACACCGACCAGGCGGTCGGGTTCGAGACCGACCTGCGGGACTTTCTCACCGACTGTGTCGGCGGCACCGACTGCCCGCTGGGGTCCGGGTCGGTGAGCGACGCCACCGCTGCGCTGGACCACCTGCTCGACCGGATCGACCGTCAGCCGCTGCCCGGTTCCGGCAACCGGACCGCCGGCGCGGGCGCGGCGTTCGGAGCGATCGCCTACGGGCTGTACAGCCGGACGAGCTGGCCGACGCTACGGAGCGTGCTGCGGGCGGCGCTCAACGGCGACGGGCGCCCGCTGCTGGAGATGTCCGACCAGTTCGCCGGCCGCGACGCGCACGGCCACTACACCAACCTCAACGCCGCGTACTACGCCGCGAACTGCGTCGACCGGCCGTGGCCGGCCAGCCTTCCGGCGGTGGCCGCTGCGGCCGCCGCCGACCGCCTGGTCGCACCCCACTTCGGCCCGGCGATCGCCTACAGCAGCCTCACCTGCGCCTACTGGCCGGTGCCGCCGGTCGCCGCTCCGGCGCCCATCCGGGCCGTCGGTGCCCCGCCGCTGCTCGTCCTGGGTACGACGCACGACCCCGCGACGCCGTACCGCTGGGCGCAGGCGCTGGCCGGACAGCTCCACTCGGGCGTGCTGCTGACCTACCGGGGGGTCGGGCATACGGCGTACAGAAAGGGCAGCGGCTGCGTGGACGACGCGGTCAACGGCTACCTGCTGGCGCTGCGGCTCCCGGCGGCCGGCACGACCTGCGGATAGCGGCATCGGCTAGGCTGGCGTCGGCACCGCCGCTCTCCGTGGCGTCCGCCGCC
The DNA here is from genome assembly GCA_038253225.1 of Mycobacteriales bacterium. Lineage (GTDB taxonomy): Bacteria > Actinomycetota > Actinomycetes > JALYNC01 > JALYNC01 > JBBSHH01. The sequence continues at coordinate 5,977 of JBBSHH010000092.1, forward strand.
TTAGCTCAGTCGGCAGAGCGGCTCACTCGTAATGAGCAGGTCTGGAGTTCGATTCTCCAAGGCGGCTCCACGCCTGACCAGGGCTTTTGCTCTCGGGAAGATCGCCACCAGGGTTTCCTTGGGGCCATGTGCTAACGGATTTGCTAACGCGGGGTCCAGCCGCCGAGCGCCGCCCGCGCCACGGCGTTGGCCGCGGCCCGCTGGATGCGGGCGTGACGTGGCTGTAGAGGTCGCTGGTCACAGCGATCGAGGAGTGGCCGAGCCGCTCCTGGACGACCTTGAGGTGCACGCCGCAGGCCAGCGCGAGGCTGGCGTGGGTGTGTCGAAGATCATGAAGCCGGATAACCGGGACGCCGGCGTGCCGGGCGACCCGGACGAACCGGTCGGAGACGCTCTCGGGATGCCACCGGCTACCGTCGGCGCGGGTGAACAGCAGGGTTTCCCGGCTCCATGGCAACCCGAGCCGGGCGTACTCGCCCCGCTGGTCGCCCTGCAGCCGGCGGAGCACCGCCGCGGTCGCGTCGTCGAAGTCGACGGTGCGCTCGCCGTAGCGGGTCTTCGGGGCGCCGAGCTGCACCTCGTACCCGATGGACAGCAGCGCCCGGCGCACCGCCAGCACCTGGCGCTCGAGGTCGACGTGCTCCCAGGCCAGCGCCAGCGCCTCGCCGCGGCGCAGGCCGGTGGTCGCGAGCAGCAGGAAGAGCGGGAACAGCCGCTCGACCTGGGCGTGCTCGAGGAACCGGCGCAGCTCTCCGGTGCTCCACACCGACAGCTGGGGCCGGGCGGCGCGGGGGAGCCGGATCCGGCTGGCCACGTTGCGCGGCACGAGGTCCTGCGCGACGGCCGCGTTGAGCGCTGCATGCAGGGTGGCGTGGATCCGTCGGATGCTGGCCGGCGCCATCGGGTAGCCGTTGATGGTCGTGCCGTCTCGAACGTCGGCGTAGCAGCGCTCGACATCGCCGGCCGTCAGCCGGGTCAGCCGGATGTCGCCGAGCGCGGGCACGAGGTGCCGGCGGACGATCTGCGCATAGGAGGTCCGGGTGTTCGGCGCCAGGTCGAGCAGCGAAGGCAGCCACCGCCCGGTCAGGAACTCGCCCAGCGTGATCCGCACCGGCTCCACCCGGACGGCCGCCTGGAGCCGGGCCAGCTCCCGCGCGAGCGCTCGCCCGGCCTCCCGCCGGGTCGCGAACCCGCCGATGGACCGTTGCCGCCGCTTGCCGCGGGAATCCCGTTCGAGGTCCCAGACGACGGTCCAGGTGGGCCCGCGCCGGTAGACGTGCCCGCGCACCTCAGTTGCCGGCGGGGCCGGCACGCACCGAGAGCAGGTCGAGTAGCGGGCCGCTCGGCACCCGGATGAACCGGCCGAGCCGGACCACCGGCGTCGGCCAGCGGTCGCTCCTGACCAGCTCGTAGGCGACGCTTCGGCTTACGCCGAGCGCCCGGGCGGCGGTCGGTAGGTCCACGATCGGCGGCAGGGCGAGCAGCTCCTCGCGGGTCATGGGTGACCTCCTCGTGTCAGGCGCGGCGCCCTCGAGGCGCTGCGTCCCGCCAGCGTGTGGCTGTTCCTTGCCGCCCAGGTTGTCGCCGGCTCCGTCCGGCCGGAGATCATGGCGGCAATGTTGTGGACAACGCCGCTGCGCGCTGTGGGCATCGCTCCCTCGAGCGGACCGGGCGCCGTGTCGGCCGGAGCGTCGCACCGTTCCCGGACACTGCCGCCGCGAACCTCCGGGACGGCGCCGCGGTCCTCAGCGGCTGGTGCTCCTGCGACGCCGTCATCTCCGCCTCGGTCCCTTCGACGACGCGCTCCGGCAGGTGCTCTATGACGGGCTCAACGGGCTGGGACGGCTTGCCGACCTCGCGGTGCCGGGCCTCCTCTGGGCTGTCTACGGGGAAGCCGGCTCAGGCCACCCGTGGACTGGCGGGTTGCGCGCCTGGGTCGGCCCGCACCCAGCTCTCTCGGTTGCCGGCCCCACCTACTGAACGACTTCTGCACCTCCCGAGCCCGTCGCAGCGAACTTGGGTCCCCGCGCCCCGGCAAGCCTTCTCGCCGTGGCCATCCTGAGCGAGATGATCTTGTGCACACAGTGGTATCTGCGATAGGGGCGCCACGAGGCGCCTGGTTGTCGAGCCGAGGTGAGAGGACTCCGCCGCCGTCCCGTCGCAGCGGGCTGGCGAAGCTGGGGGCAGCCCGACCCGGGAGACGCCGGAAAGGGTGGGACGCAGCCCCGACGAAGACGGGACGGTGTCGGTACTGCCAGACGGCCCGGGGCCCGGTGAGCGAGACCGGAAGGTGTCCGTAAGGAACCAGCGTCGTAATGCCCCTCAAGGATGCTCGAACGTGCTGGATGTGGGCTGGTCGGCGGTGCCCGCCCCCGACAGAGGTCGGTGGGCGACCCCCGGGCCGTGTTATCGCCGCGGCAGGGAGGTCACGGGGAAGGTCTGCGGCGTACCCGTGCCGAGGCCGCAGGGCCAGAGTTGGGCACCGACCCGGTCGATCGACGCAAGGTGAACGTGAGCCCGCTCGGGTCGCCCGAGACCGCCGGCTGTCCTGGTCGGCGGTTTCCGGGTCCTTCAGCAGCGCCGCGGCAATGCCCAACCGTTGCCGCGTGCCGAGGGAGTAGCGCCCGCGCCGCCGCGGCCCACCGCGCCGTTCCGGCCAGTCGATCCACCACGCCCCAGCATGTCCTTCCGGCTTGGAGCCGTCTGGCACGGCAACCTCCTCTCGCTGGAGGATCCGGTGACGCGTGCCGCCGGCACGCCGGCCCGTGAATCAGTGACACGCGACGCGGATCAGGCAGCTGGAACCTCACGCCGGCGCCGTGGCGCTGAACGTGCTGACCGTCGTCTGCTCGCCATGTGGGCCGCGGCCTGCGCCGAGCGGACGCTTCCGCTGTTCGAGGTGCAGGCCCCGGCGACGAGCGCCTCCGTGCGGCCATCGAGGGCGGGCGAGGCTTCGCGTGTGGCGAGCTGCGGATCGGACCCGTCCGCGTCCTCGCGGCCAAGCTTGGGCGCTCTCGCCTACGCGGCGTAGGCGGCCTTCTGGCGAGGTCCGGTGATCCATCGGCCGTGGCCCAGATGGTCGAGTGGGTGGACAGGCAAGCCTCCTTTGTTCGCGACGTCCTGCGACGGCTACCGCCTCCTACTCCCGCTCCAGGAGCGCTCGGGGCGCTGGTATTCGAGCTGTATCGCGGGAACGATTGTGCCGGCTCCCGGCTATTCCGCCGGTAGGGACCTGCGGGAGAGAAGGTGACCTGTGCTCACCGATGCCGAACTGTCGAGCCTCACCGTGGCCGAGCGGGCGGCGCTGGTGGCCCGGTTGGCCGCCGTCGACGGCCGGGACATCTTCAGCGCCGGCGAGGCGGTCGAGCGCCGCCGGTTCGTGTACGCCCTGGTCGCCTGCTGCCTGGTCCTGGTTCCGTGGGTGGTGCTGCTGGCGGTCCGGCTGCCCGCTCACTACACCAGCGGGCACTGGAACCTGACCTGGGTCGGCTTCGACGGCGTCCTTGGGCTGTCTCTCGCGCTGACAGCGTGGACGGCCTGGCGGCGTACCCAGCTGTTCGTCCTCACGGCCACGGCGACAGCCACACTCCTGGTGTGCGACGCCTGGTTCGACCTGACCACGGCGGCGGGTCGGGGAGACGCCATGCAGAGCCTCGCTGCCGCCGTCCTAGTCGAGCTGCCGCTCGCCGGCGTGCTGTTCCAGGTTGGATGGCGGCTGTTCCGCGACGAGGTTCACCGCGGGCGCACCCTTGCCGGCGAGGGGGACAGCACGCTGCCGCTGTGGCGGCAATCCCTCTTGCGCACGCCCACCGGCACCGGCTAACGCGCCGGACGCCCAGGCGAGGAACGAGCCGACGTCCGCCGGCGCGGAGCAACGTCACATC
>JBBSHH010000093.1:0-9802 GCA_038253225.1 Mycobacteriales bacterium
GCGGCGTCGCTGCGTCAGGCTTTCGCCCATTGCGCAATATTCCCCACTGCTGCCTCCCGTAGGAGTCTGGGCCGTGTCTCAGTCCCAGTGTGGCCGGTCGCCCTCTCAGGCCGGCTACCCGTCGTCGCCTTGGTGGGCCGTGACCCCACCAACAAGCTGATAGGCCGCGGGCCCATCCCTAGCCGCCGAAACTTTCCACCTCGAAAGATGCCGCTCGAGGTCGTATCCGGTATTAGCCCCGGTTTCCCGGGGTTATCCCAGTGCTAGGGGCAGGTTGCCCACGTGTTACTCACCCGTTCGCCGCTAGGACACCTCCCGAAGGAGGGCCTCGCTCGACTTGCATGTGTTAAGCACGCCGCCAGCGTTCGTCCTGAGCCAGGATCAAACTCTCCGTAAATGTCTATATACCACTCCGGCGTGAGCCGGAAAGGTGACATTGGATGTGCCCCCCGACTGGCGAGACGGGGAGCGAGTTTAAAACAGCTCGGACAGGCGACCGAAGTCGCCTGTCGTCACCAAAGGAATCCGCTAATCCGGGACACCGGCCGGAACGGCCGCCGACCCGTCATAGACGGGGTTTTTTGGCACTGACTTTTGGCACGCTGTTGAGTTCTCAAGGAGCGGACGCACACCGGTGAAGGCCTCTCGGCCCAACTCGGGGCAACCGGTCAAACATAGTGTGCGGCCCGGCTCACTGTCAAAGCGGCGTGGGCCACGCCCTACGCACGCACGGGCACCACCGCGAAGATCGCCGCAGGGCGCCTGGGCCGCAAGCAGGTACCACCGGCCGACCGCTACATCGAGGCAGCGCCCGGGTCCCGGTGGACGTGATCAACGATAGGTGTCGCGCCGGGGGCGGTCAAGCCCATGCAACCCTTGGCGGGCCCGGCGGGGTCAGTCGACGAGGCGCGCCGCCCGGCGGCGGCCGCACTGCAGCACCCGCCCGACCAGCCGGTCGCGAGCAAGGTCGTACCGGCCAGCGGGCAACGGCTCCCCGTCGACCCGGACCGCGCCGGCGTCGACGAGCCGACGCGCCTCGCTGGTGGAGGCGCACAGGGCGGCCGCCTTGAGCAGCGCCGGCAGGTGAACGGGATCGGCGGCCGGCAGCCGGAAATCCGGCGCATCGGTCGGCACCGCGCGGTCCCGGAACCGCTCGTCGAACGCGGTCTCCGCCGCGGTTGCGGCCGCCGGGCCGTGGTAGAGCCGCACCACCTCGCCGGCGACCCGGCGCTTGGCCGTGGCGGCGCCCGGCCCACCGGCGCCGGCCGCGGCCTGGAGGGAGTCGACCTCGCTGGCGGCGAACCCACCGGCGAGCAGCGCGTACCGGCCGACGAGTCGGTCCGGGATCGACATCAGCTTGCCGAACTGCTCGGCCGGCGGCTCGGTGATCGCGACGTAGTTGCCGAGCGACTTGCTCATCTTGACCTGACCGTCCAGCCCCTCCAGCAGCGGCAGCGTGAGCACGACCTGGGGTGCCTGCCCATGCGCGCGCTGCAGGTCGCGGCCGACGTGGAGGTTGTAGGTCTGGTCGGTGCCGCCGAGCTCGACGTCCGCGGAGACCGCGACCGAGTCGTAGCCCTGCAGCAGCGGGTAGAGGAACTCGACCAGCGAGATCGGCCGGCCGGACCCGAAGCGGCGGGCGAAGTCGTCGCGTTCGAGCAGCTGCGCCACGGTGAGCTCCCGAGCCTCGCGGATGACGTCGGCCATGGTCATCGGGGCGAGCCACTCGGAGTTGCGCCGGACCTCGACCCGGTCGGTGTCGAGGATCCGGAGCACCTGGTCGAGATAGGAGGCGCTGTTGGCAGCGGTCTGCCCGCTGCTCAGCGCCGGGCGGACCGTCGACTTGCCGCTGGGGTCCCCGACCATGCCGGTGAAGTCCCCGACGATCAGCACCGCGAGGTGACCGAGGTCCTGGAACTGCCGAAGCTTGCGCAGCACCACCGCGTGGCCGAGCGTGAGGTCGGTGCCGGAGGGGTCGATGCCGAGCTTGACCCGCAGCGGCCGACCGACCCGGGCGGCGGCCAGCAGACGCTCGGCCAGCCCGCCGACGGGCAGCACGGCGGCCGCCCCGGCGGTGAGCAGGTCGTGCTGCGCGGCGAGCTCGGGCGGCAGGTCGGGGACGCCGGCCGCCGAGCTGTCGGCGGCGGGACGCAGCGGAGCGGCGGGCATGGTCGGAGTTTCCCAGATGCGGGGCGCCGCCCCGGAGATCACCGGCGCCGTCTCGGCCCGGCCGGGCGGTACGGGGACACCGTCGGGTCCGCCGCGAGGGAGAACCGCCAGGCCGCGGTCGCGCCCGCACCGGCCACGCCGGTTCGGGCGCTGCTGCGCACCAGCTCCGCCGGCACCGGTACGCCGGCGCAGACCCGTAGCGGGGACGCCGCGTCGAAGACGCTGGCGCCGTCCAGCGCCCGGTCCACCGCGAGCGCGATGGTCAACCGGGCCGGCCCCCGCGCGAGGTCGCGGTCGGGGGCGCCGGGGCGCCGCTCGCGAGCCAGATCCGCGCCCACGACGACCTCGCCGGCCCGCAGCAGCACGGCGGCGGCGACCCCGACCGGTCCGCAGACGAGGTTCATGCAGTGGTGCATGCCGTAGGTGAAGTAGACGTAGGCGTGCCCGGGCGGCCCGAACATGGTCGCGTTGCGTGCGGTCCGACCGCGGTAGGCGTGTGAGCCGGGATCGGACTCGCCGTCGTAGGCCTCGACCTCGGACAGCCGGACGGCGACCGTCCCGGCGTCGGTCGTCCGGGTAATGACCGCGCCGAGCAGGTCCCTCGCCACCGTCAGCACCGGGCGGTCGTAGAACGCCGCCGGCAGCGTCATTCCGGCGGGCCGGCCGTGCTCCAGCGCCGCTGCGCGCGGAGATCGGCCCGCAGCTGGGCGAGCTGCTCGGCCACCCGCGCCGGCGCGGTTCCGCCGTACGCCGCCCGGGCCGCCAGCGCCCCCTCGACGGTGAGAACGGTCCGGACCGCGGGGGTCAGGTGGGGGCTGATGCCGGCCAGCTCGGCGTCGGCTACGTCGGCCAGCTCGACGCCGCGCTGGTCGCACCAGCGCACCAGCCGGCCGACGGCCTCGTGCGCGGCGGGGAACGGGACCCCGGCCCGCACCAGCGACTCGGCGACATCGGTGGCGAGCGCGAAACCGGCCGGTGCGGCCGCGGCGAGCCGGTCGCGGTCGAAACGCAGCGTGGTCACCAGACCGGCCAGCGCGGGCAGCACCAGCAGCAGCGTGTCGACGGCGTCGAAGACCGGCTCCTTGTCCTCCTGCAGGTCCCGGTCGTAGGCCAGCGGCAGGCCCTTGAGCGTGACGAGGAAGCCCGCGAGGCCGCCGATCAGCCGCCCGGACTTGCCCCGGGCGAGCTCGGCGACGTCGGGGTTCTTCTTCTGCGGCATGATCGAGCTGCCGGTGGCGTACGCGTCGTCCAGCACCGCCCAGCCGAACTCGCGGCTGGTCCAGAGCACCAGCTCCTCGCCCAGCCGGGACAGGTGCACCCCGAGCAGCGCCGCGACGAAAAGGAACTCGGCGGCGAAGTCGCGGTCGCTGACCGCGTCGATCGAGTTCGCGGCGGCGCGGGCGAAGCCCAGCTCGGTGGCGGTCGCCGTCGGGTCCAGCGGCAGCGACGAGCCGGCCAGCGCGCCGGCCCCGAGCGGGGAGACGTCCGCCCGGCGGGCGCAGTCCTGGAGCCGGTCGATGTCGCGGCTGAACGCCTGCACGTGGGCGAGCAGCTGGTGCGCGAGCAGGATCGGCTGCGCGTGCTGGAGGTGGGTCAGGCCCGGCGCGGGCGTGTCGAGATGATCTGCGGCCTGGTCGACCAGCGCCGTCTCCAGCTCCACCAGCCCGGCCGCGACCGACCGCCCGGCGTCCCGCAGGTAGAGCCGCAGGTCGGTGGCGACCTGGTCGTTGCGGCTCCGCCCCGCCCGCAGCCGACCGCCGAGCTCCCCGAGGCGTTCCACCAGCCCCCGCTCCAGCGCGCTGTGCACGTCCTCGTCGGCGGCGTCCGGTCGGAACGCGCCACTGCGAACCGCGGCATCGAGGTCATCCAGGCCGGCCAGCAGCCGGTCGAGGTCCGCCGGCGTCAGCAGCCCGGCGCGGTGCAGCACCCGGGCGTGCGCGCGCGAGGCGCGCAGGTCGTAGGGCGCCAGCCGCCAGTCGAAGTGCACGCTGGCCGACAGCGCCGCGACGGCGTCCGCCGTACCCCCGGCGAAGCGGCCGCCCCACAGCCGGCCGCTCGGCGCTGCGGTAGCCGCCGCGGGGCCCTCGGTCACTCCGGCGTGCCCAGCCGGGCCTGCCGGGCCGCCCACACCTTCGTCGGTAGCCCCCACAGCTCGACGAAGCCCTTCGCCCGCCGCTGGTCGAAGCGGTCTGCCGCGTCGTAGGTGGCCAGCTCGAAGTCGTACAGCGAGGTGTCGCTGCGACGGCCGACGACCTGGGCGAGCCCGCCGTGCAGCCGCACCCGGACCTCTCCGGTGACGTGCTGCGAGGCGTCGTAGACAAAGGCGTCGAGGCTGCGCCGCAGCGGGCTGTACCACAGCCCGTCGTACACCAGCTCGGCCCAGCGCTGGTCGACCCCGCGCTTGAACCGGGCCAGGTCGCGCTCGACCGTGAGGTCCTCCAGGTCGCGGTGCGCGACGAGCAGGGTGAGCGCCGCCGGGCACTCGTAGATCTCCCGGCTCTTGATGCCGACCAGCCGGTCCTCGATCAGGTCGACCCGCCCGACCCCGTGCGCGCCGGCGCGCACGTTGAGGTCGGCGACCAGCTCGGCCAGCGCCATCGCGGTGCCGTCCAACCCGGTCGGCACCCCGTCGGTGAACGTGATCGTGACGGTGTCCGGGGCCCGCGCGACGGTCGGGTCCGCGGTGTAGGCGAAGACCTCCTCCGGCGGAGTGGTCCACGGGTTCTCCAACACCCCGCACTCGGCGGTGCGCCCCCACAGGTTCTGGTCGATCGAGTACGGCGAGCGGCGGCTGACGTCGATGGGCAGCCCGTGCTCCTCGGCGAACGCGATGGCCTTGTCCCGGGTCATCCCGGAGTCGCGCACCGGCGCCTGCACCGCCAGGTCGGGGGCGAGCGCACCGACCGAGACCTCGAACCGGACCTGGTCGTTGCCCTTGCCGGTGCAGCCGTGCGCCACCGCCGTGGCGCCGTACTCGCGGGCGGCGGCGACGAGGTGCTTGGCGATCAGCGGCCGGGACAGCGAGGAGACCAGCGGGTAGCGGTCCTGGTAGAGGGCGTTCGCGCAGATCGCCGGTGCCACGAACTGCTCGGCGAACTCGGTCCGGGCGTCGACCACCACCGACTCGACCGCCCCGCAGGTCAGCGCCCGTTCCCGCACCACCTCGAGGTCCTCGCCCTGACCGACGTCGGCGGCGACGGCGACGACCTCCGCACCGGTCTCGGCGCGGATCCAGCCGATCGCCACGGAGGTGTCCAGCCCACCGGAGTAGGCCAGCACGACGCGTTCGGACATGAGAGCTCCTCGGGGTGCGATCAGGGACGGTTCTCGGCGAGCCGGCGGAGCCGCTCGGCCAGCGCCGGAGCCCCGGTCGCCGCCCGGCACACGACGAGCACGGTGTCGTCACCGGCGACCGTGCCCATCACCTCGGCCAGACCGGCCCGGTCCAGCGCCGCACCGAGCAGGTGCGCGCCGCCCGGCGGGGTGCGCAACACGGCGAGGTTGTGGGCGCCCTCGGCGGAGACCAGCAGCTCGGCGAGCCGGCGGGCCAGCCGCTCGGCCGCGTCGAGCGGAGTCGGGCCGGCGCCCTGCTCCGGTACGGCGTAGGCCAGCGTCCCGTCGGGCCGGCGCACCTTTCCCGCGCCGAGCTCCTCGAGGTCCCGGGAGAGCGTGGCCTGGTTGACCACCACCCCGTCGGCGCGCAGCAGCCGGGCGAGGTCGGTCTGGGAGCGGACGGCGGCACCGGCCAGCAGCGCCGCGATCCTGGCCTGCCGGGCGGTCTTGGTCAACGGCGCGCCGGCGAGCGCGGTACCGGCGGGCGTCATCGGCCCGAGCTCTCGGCGAGCAGGAAGGCCAGCAGCGCCTTCTGCGCGGGCAACCGGTTCTCGGCCTGGTCGAACACCACGCTGTGCGGGCCGTCGATGACCGCGGCGGTGATCTCCTCGCCGCGGTGGGCCGGCAGGCAGTGCATCACGATCACGTCGGGCGCCGCGGCGTCCACCAACCGCTCGTCCAGCGTGTACGCGGCGAACACCAGCGCCGTGCGCTTTGCGTCGGCCTCCTGGCCCATCGAGGCCCAGACGTCGGTGTAGAGCACATCGGCTCGCTCGGCCGCCGCCAGCGGGTCGGTGCCGACCGTCGCGCTGCCACCGGTGCCGGCGCCGATCGCGACGGCCCGCTCGACCACCGCCGGGTCGGGCTGGAAGCCGACCGGCGCGGCGACCCGGACGTGCAGCCCCGCACTCGCGCCGGCGAGCAGCAGCGAGTGCGCCATATTGTTGCCGTCGCCGACGTAGGTCAAGGTCAGCCCGGCCAGGGTGCCCTTGCTCTCCCGGATGGTCTGCAGGTCGGCGAGGGCCTGGCACGGGTGGGCCAGGTCGGTGAGCGCGTTGACGACCGGCACTCCGGCGGCCGCGGCCAGCGCCTCGATCCGATCCTGACCGAAGGTGCGGAGAACGATCGCGCTGACGTAGCGCGAGAGCACCGCGGCGGTGTCCTCGATCGTCTCGCCGCGGCCCAGTTGGGTGCTGCGGGCGTCGAGGATGATCGGATGGCCGCCGAGCTGCGCGATGCCGGCCTCGAACGACAGCCGGGTCCGGGTGGACGGCTTTTCGAAGATCACCGCGACCGACCGCGGGCCGGCGAGCGGCTGGTCGGCGTACGGGTCCTTCTTGCGGCGGTCGGCGTCATCGAGGACCGCTTCGAGCTCGGTGGGGCTCAGGTCGTCGTCGATGAGGAAGTGGCGCGGCATGGCGAGGGGCTCCTTCGTCCGTCAGGAAGCCGGTCGGTCGGGCTCGTCGGCGGACCCGCCGGTGATCTCGTCCACCCGGGCGAGCAGCTCGGCCACGCCGAACGGCTTGGCGAAGACGTTCGCCGGGCCGAGGACGTGCTGCAGCCCGGCGATCGTGTCGACCTTGCCGGTCACCACGATCACCGGCACGGAGGACAGGGCCGGGTCGCCGCGCAGCTCCTCCAGAACTCGTACGCCGCCGAGGTCGGGCATCATCAGGTCGAGCAGGATCAGCGCCGGGCGTTGGCTGCTGGCCTTCACCAGACCGGCCAGACCGTCGTCGGCGGTGGCCACCTCGTAGCCCTCGCTGACCAGCAGCGTCTGGAGCAGCCCGCGCACGCTGGGATCGTCCTCGACGACGAGGACGTGCTTGCTCACGTCGGTTTCCCGGTCGAGCCGTTCGGGGCAGGCGAGATCACCCGACGACACTAACGACCTCCGTCGCCTGGGACAGTACCGACGGCAGGGCGGCCCGGAAGCGGTCCACCTCGCCCAGCGTCAGCACCAGCGGCGGCGCCAGTCGGACCACGTCCGGCGCGATCGCGTTGACCAGGAGCCCGGCGCCGCGGGCCGCCGCCTCGACCGCCGCCGCCGCCGGGGCGGTGAGCAGCAGGGCCCGCAGCAGGCCGATGCCGCGGGAGCCCGCCAGCAGCGGATGTCCCTCGAGGTCGACGAGTCGGTTCCCGGTCGGCACCACCCGGTCGAGCAACGCCTCCTGCTCGATCGTGTCGAGGACGGCGAGCGCCGCCGCGCAGCACACCGGGTTGCCGCCGAAGGTGCTGCCGTGCTGGCCGGGCTCGAGCGTCTGCGCGGCCGGGCCGAGCGCGATGCAGGCGCCGATCGGCAGGCCGCCGCCGAGCGCCTTGGCCAGCGTCACGACGTCCGGGGTGACACCCGCGGCGGTGTGGGCGAACCAGGCGCCGGTCCGGCCGATGCCCGTCTGCACCTCGTCGAGCACCAGCAGCGCCCCGGCGGCGGAGGTGATGCGGCGAGCGGCCTGCAGGTAGCCGGGTGACGCCGGTCGCACACCACCCTCGCCCAGGACTGGTTCGAGGAACACCGCCGCGGTCTGCCGGTCCACCGCCGCCGCGAGGGCCGTCTCGTCGTCGTACGGGACGAACGTCACCGGCCCGGGCAACGGCTCGAACGGGGCCCGCTTGGCCGGCTGCCCGGTGACCGCGAGCGCGCCCAGCGTGCGGCCGTGGAACGAGCCCTCCGCCGCCACGATCCGGGTCCGCTCGCCGCTCCCCCACCGCCGGGCGATCTTCACCGCGGCCTCGACGGCCTCGGCGCCGGAGTTGGCGAAGAACACCCGCGCGTCCGGCGCGCCGAGCAGCCCCTGCAGGCGCTCGGCGAGCTGGACGGCGGGCTCGGTGACGTAGAGGTTCGAGACGTGCCCGAGCGTCGACAGCTGCCGGGTCACCGCCGCGACCACCGCCGGGTGCGCGTGCCCGAGGGCGGTGACCGCGATGCCGGCGACCAGGTCGAGGTAGCTCTGCCCGCGGTCGTCCCACACCGTGGTCCCGGCGCCGCGGACCAGGGTCAGCGGCGGGACGGCGTAGGTCGGCAGCAGCGTCTTGGACCACCGGTCCGCGAGCGTCACGGCGTCACCGTGGTGCCGCCGGAGGCGCCGGCGAGCGCGGCGAGCAGCGCGCCCGGACGCCGGCCGTCGGCGACGTGCGCCCGCGACACACCGCCGTGCACGGCCCGCAGGCAGGCCTCCATCTTCGGTGCCATCCCGCTGTCCAACCCGGGCAGCCGCCGGGTGAGCTCGGCGGCGTCCAGGGTGGGCAGCAGCTCGGTGCAGGCCGGCCAGTCGGCGTAGAGCCCGGCGACGTCGCTCAGCACGACCAGCCGGGCGGCACCCAGGGCGACCGCCAGCGCGGCGGCGGCGGTGTCGGCGTTGACGTTGTAGAGCAGACCGTCCGCGCCGCGAGCGACGGTGGCCACCACCGGGACCCGGCCGGCGGCGAGCAGCGGCGCGATCCGGGCCGGCGCGACGGCGGCGACGTCGCCGACCTGGCCCAGCTCGACCGGCGTGCCGTCCACCGCGACCCGGCGCCGGGTCGCGGTCAGCAGCCCGTCGTCCCCGCTGACGCCGACCGGGTGCGCGCCGCAGGCCGCCAGCAGCTCGACCAGGCCGCGGTTGACCTGCTCGACGAGCACCGTCCGGACCACCCGCATGGTCTCCGGCGTGGTCACCCGCAGGCCGCCGGCGAAGACCGTGGGCACCCCCTGCCGGTCGAGCTCGGCGGTGATCTGCGGTCCGCCGCCGTGCACGACCACCGGCCGGACGCCGGCGGCGGCGAGCGTCGCCACCTCGGTCGCGACGGCGTGCCGCATCGCCGCGGCGCTCATCGGGGCGCCGCCGTACTTGACCACCACGACCCGGCCGGCCAGCCGCCGCAGCGCCGGGTCGGTCGCGACCGGCGGCGACGCCAGCGCCGCGCTCACGTCGGGTACGCCGAGTTCTCGTGGACGTAGGCCGCGGTCAGGTCGGTGGTGCGGACCACCGCCGTCTTGTCGCCCTCGTGCAGCTCGATCGCGATCGTCACCAGCGGGCCGGTGAGGTCGACCGGCGGCGCCGGCTCCACGCCGGCGCCGTCCCGGCAGAGCACCACGGCGTTGAAGGCGACGTCGAGCCGGTCCGGGTCGAAGCGGGCGGTGGTCGTACCGACCGCGGCGAGCACCCGCCCCCAGTTCGGGTCCGCGCCGGTGACCGCGCACTTGAGCAGGTTGCTGCGGGCGACGCTGCGACCGACCTCGACCGCCTCGTCCTCGCTGGCCGCGCCGCTGACCGCGACCCGGATCTCCTTCGTGGCGCCCTCCGCGTCGGCCACCAGC
>JBBSHH010000094.1:0-9783 GCA_038253225.1 Mycobacteriales bacterium
AGCCGGTAGCGGCCGCCGTCGGTCAACGGGTCGAGGTAGTGCCCGAACTCGTGGTGGTCAAGACCCGGCCCGCCGTGCAGCACGAGCACTGGCAACGCGTCCGGCGCGCCGCGCTCCACCACGTAGAGGTGGGTGTCGTGGACGGCGACGGACCGTCCCGCACCGGCGTCCTCGGTCGGCATCGGTTCTCCTCTCGGTCGGCCCGGTCTGAGACAGATAACAGTCCCGACCGGGCAGGATGGCCGCATGAGTCTCTCCGACAACCTCTTCGGCGGTCCGCCGCCCACCCTGCTGCCCACCGAAGCCGAGCCGCGGGACGCCCTCGCGAGCGGCGCCGACCCGGCCGAGGTCGCCGCCCGGTTCCCGGCGTACTCCGGCGCCTGGGGCGAGCTCGCCGACCGCGCGTACGCCGCCGGGGCCGTCGTCGAGTCCTACGCCTACGCCCGGGTCGGCTACCACCGCGGCCTGGACGCGCTGCGCCGCAGCGGCTGGAAGGGCCACGGCCCGGTGCCGTGGGAGCACGAGCCGAACCGGGGCTTTCTGCGGTCGCTGCACGCGCTCGGCCGGGCCGCGGCCGCGATCGGGGAGGCGCCGGAGGCGGACCGCTGCCGGACGTTCCTGCGCGACAGCGACCCGGCGGCGGCGGCCGCCCTCGGCGGCTAGATCGGCTAGGCTCTGCCCGCAAGAGGCCCCGGTGTGCGCTTGCACTCCGGGGCCGCTGCCGTCCGGACGGAGGCCCATGCCCGCACTCGTCCTCGTCGGCGCCCAGTGGGGCGACGAAGGGAAGGGCAAGGCCACCGACCTGCTCGGCGGCTCGGTCGACTACGTCGTCCGCTACCAGGGCGGGAACAACGCCGGCCACACCGTGGTGGTGCCCTCGGGGGAGTCCTACGCGCTGCACCTGGTGCCGTCCGGGATCCTCTCCCCCGAGGTCGTGCCGGTCATCGGGAACGGCGTGGTCATCGACCCCGGGGTGCTGCTCGCGGAGATGGCCGGACTCGAGGCCCGCGGGGTGTCCACCGACCGGCTGCTGATCTCGGCGAACGCGCACTTGATCATGCCGCACCACCGGGCGCTCGACCGGGTCACCGAGCGGTTCCTCGGTTCGTCCCGGATCGGCACCACCGGACGCGGCATCGGCCCGGCGTACGGCGACAAGGTGGCCCGGGCCGGGATCCGGGTGCAGGACCTGCTCGACCCGGGGATCCTGCGGCAGAAGCTGGAGTCGGCCCTGCGGGAGAAGAACCAGGTCCTGCTCAAGGTCTACAACCGCAAGGCCATCGAGCTCGACGCGGTCGTGGCGGAGTACCTGGGCTACGCCGCCCGACTGACCCGGCACGTCGCCGACACCGGGCTGGTCCTCAACACCGCGCTGGACCGCGGCCAGGTGGTGCTGCTCGAGGGCTCGCAGGGCACGCTGCTCGACGTCGACCACGGCACCTATCCGTTCGTGACGTCCTCGAACCCGACCGCGGGAGGCGCCTGCGCCGGCTCCGGCATCGGCCCGACCCGGCTCAGCCGGGTGATCGGCATCGTGAAGGCCTACACCACCCGGGTCGGCGCCGGCCCGTTCCCGACCGAGCTCGACGACGCGGACGGTGAGCGGCTGCGCAGCGTCGGCGCGGAGTTCGGTGTGACGACCGGGCGGTCCCGGCGGACCGGCTGGTACGACGCGGTCATCGCCCGCTACGCGGTCCGGGTCAACGGGCTGACCGACCTGTTCCTCACCAAGCTCGACGTGCTCACGGGCTGGGAACGGATCCCGGTGTGCGTGGCCTACGAGGTCGAGGGCCGGCGCTGCGAGGAGATGCCGATGACCCAGACCGACTTCCACCACGCCAGGCCGGTGTATGAGCAGCTGCCCGGTTGGACCGAGGACATCACCGGCTGCCGGTCGCTCG
Organism: Mycobacteriales bacterium; assembly: GCA_038253225.1. Taxonomy (GTDB): domain Bacteria; phylum Actinomycetota; class Actinomycetes; order JALYNC01; family JALYNC01; genus JBBSHH01. The sequence continues at coordinate 1,902 of JBBSHH010000094.1, forward strand.
AGGAGCTGCCCAAGACCGCCCGCGCGTACGTGCAGGCGCTCGAGGAGCTCTCCGGCGCGCCGGTCTCGGCGGTCGGTGTCGGCCCGGGGCGGGAGCAGACCCTGCAGCTGCGACCGCTGGTGTGACGGCGGCCGGGGGCAACATGCGGGTGCTCGTGGTGGGTTCGGGGGCGCGGGAGCACGCGCTGGTCAGCGCCCTGGTCGCCGACCCCGTGGTCGGCTCGGTCGTCGCTGCCCCCGGCAACCCGGGCATCGCGGCCCTCGCCGACACCCGCCCGCTCGACCTCACCGACCCGGAGGCGGTGGCTGACCTGGCCGTCGCGGTGGCCGCCGATCTCGTGGTGATCGGGCCGGAGGCGCCGCTGGTCGCCGGCGCCGCGGACGTCGTCCGCAGCCGGGGCGTCGACTGCTTCGGGCCGTCGGCCGCGGCTGCCCGGCTGGAGGGGTCGAAGGCGTTCGCGAAGTCGGTGCTGGCCGCCGCGGGGGTGCCGGCCGCTCGGTCCCGCGACCACGACGTCGTCGAGGCGGCGCTCGCGGACCTCGACGAGTTCGGCCCGCCGTACGTCGTCAAGTGCGACGGGTTGGCCGCCGGCAAGGGCGTGACCGTCACCGCCGACCGGGAGGCGGCGGTTGCCGCGGTGCGCCTGGCGACGGCCGGCGGCGCCCGGGTGGTGCTGGAGGAGTTCCTGACCGGGCCGGAGGTGTCGCTGTTCGCGGTCACCGACGGCACCACGGTGTTGCCGATGCTGCCCGCGCAGGACTTCAAGCGCCTGCTCGACGGCGACCGCGGCCCGAACACCGGCGGGATGGGCGCCTACGCGCCGTTGCCCTGGGCGCCGCCGGGGATCGTCGGGGACGTCTGCCGCCGGGTGCTCGAGCCCACCGTCGCGGAGATGCGGCGGCGCGGGACGCCGTTCGCGGGCCTGCTCTACGCCGGGCTGGTGCTGACCACCGCTGGCCCGCAGGTCATCGAGTTCAACGCCCGCTTCGGCGACCCGGAGACGCAGGCGCTGCTGGCGCTGCTCGAGACGCCGCTCGGCGGCCTGCTCCGCGCGGCGGCGACCGGCCGGCTGGCCGAGCATCCGGCGCTGCGCTGGCGGGCCGGCGCCGCGGTCACCGTGGTGCTGGCGGCGGCCGGGGACCCGGCCGCCCCGCGGACCGGCGACCCGGTGCGGCTGCCCGCCGACCTGCCGCCCGGTGCGGCGGTGCTGCACGCCGGCACCCGCCTCGAGCACGGACGGCTGGTCAGCGCCGGCGGCCGGGTGCTCTCGGTCACCGGTGTGGGCTCGGACCTCGCGGCCGCCCGGGTCTCGGCGTACGCCGCGGTGGCGCAGCTGCGGCTCGAGGGCGCGCAGGTCCGGTCGGACATCGCGCTGCGGGCCGTCCGCGGCGAGGTCGTCGTACCGCAGCAGCCGCTCGAGGGGCTCGAGGGGAAGGCGTCCCCGTGATCGAGCGGTACACGCGCCCGGAGATGGGCCGGGTCTGGTCCGAGGCGCACAAGTACGAGCTGTGGGCGCGGGTGGAGACGCTGGTGCTCGAGGCGCACGCGGCCGCCGGGGTCGTCCCGGCCGTCGCGGTCGAGCCGGTGCGGGCGGCGCCTGCGCCGACCCCGGCCGCGGTCGCGGCGATCGAGGCGGTCACCCAGCACGACGTCATCGCGTTTCTCTCGGCGTGGGCGGACCGCACCGAGCCGCGCAGCGCCGCGGCGTACGTCCACTTCGGGATGACCTCTTCCGACCTGCTCGACACCGCGCTGGCGGTGCAGCTCGGGGAGGCCTCGGCGCTGCTGCTGGCCACGGCGGACACGCTGGTCGGGGCGCTGCGTGACCTGGGGCTGGCGCACCGGGACACGGTCCGGGTCGGCCGCACCCACGGGGTGCACGCGGAGCCGGACACGTTCGGGCACCGGGTCGCGGACTTCGCGTTCGGGGTCGCCCGCTGCCGGGACCGGCTCCGGCGGGCGGCGGACGCGGTGGCCGTGGCGAAGATCTCCGGGGCGGTCGGCACCTACTCCAACATCGACCCGGCGGTCGAGTCGCAGGTGGCCGCCGCGCTCGGGCTGCGCCCGGCCGAGGTGGCCACCCAGGTCGTGCTGCGGGACGGCATCTCGGAGTGGGTGAGCGCCCTCGCCGTGCTCGCGACGGTCTGCGAGGCGGTGGCGCTGGAGGTGCGGCACGGCCAGCGCACCGAGGTGCGGGAGCTGGCCGAGCCGTTCGGCAGCGGCCAGAAGGGCTCCTCGGCGATGCCGCACAAGCGCAACCCCATCCTGTCCGAGCGGATCTGCGGGCTCGCCCGGGTGGTGCGCGCGCAGGTCGTGCCGGTGCTGGAGGGCATCCCGCTGTGGCACGAGCGGGACATCTCGCACTCCTCGGTGGAGCGGATCGCGTTGCCCGACGCCGCCATCGGCACCGACTACCTGCTGCACCTCACGCTCCGGCTGGTGCGGGGGCTGGTCGTCGACGCCGACCGGATGCGGGCCAACCTCGACGCCACCGGCGGTCTGATCTACACCTCGGCGGTGCTGCTCGAGCTGGTCGAGGCCGGCATGTCCCGGGAGGCGGCCTACGCGCTGACCCAGGCGGCAGCGATGCAGACCTGGGCGGAGGGGACGCCGTTCCGGGAGACGCTGCGCCGGCACGCCGCGACGGCGGGGCGGCAACTCGACGAGGACCGGCTGGACGCGGTGTGCCGGCCGGAGCGCTACCTGGCCCGGCTCGGGCCGGTGTTCGACCGGCTGGCGGCGCTGCAGTGAGCCGGCTCGGGCCCGGCGCGCTGGCCGGCCTGGCCGGCCGCCACCTCGGCTCCGGGAAGGTCCGCGAGCTCTACGCCGTCGGCCCGGACGCGATCCTGCTGGTCGCCACCGACCGGATCTCGGCCTACGACGTGGTGCTGCCCACCGAGATCCCGGACAAGGGGTCGGTGCTGACCGCCCTGTCGCTGTGGTGGTTCGACCGGCTCGCCGACCTGGTGCCCAACCACCTCATCACCGCCTCGGTCGCCGACTACCCGGCCGAGCTGACGCCCTACGCCGACGCGCTGCGCGGGCGGTCCATGCTCTGCCGGCGGCTGGAGATGCTGCCGGTGGAGTGCGTCGGCCGCGGCTACCTGGCCGGTTCCGGCTGGCTCGAATACCGGGCGAGCGGGACGGTGTGCGGGGTGCGGCTGCCGGCCGGGCTGGTCGAAGGCGACCGGCTGCCGGAGCCGATCTTCACCCCGGCGACCAAGGCGGCGCACGGCCACGACGAGAACGTCGACTACGACGCGGTGGTCGCAGCGGTCGGCGCCGAGCCGGCGGCGGAGCTGCGCCGGCTGACCCTGACCATCTACCGGCGCGCCGCCGACCTCGCGGCGGCGCGCGGCATCCTGCTGGCCGACACCAAGCTGGAGTTCGGGCGGGCGCCGGGCGGGCGCCTCGTGCTGGGCGATGAGGTGCTCACGCCTGACTCGTCGCGGTTGTGGCCGGCGGCCGGCTGGTCCCCCGGCCGGGCGCAGCCGTCGTACGACAAGCAACACTTGCGCGACTGGCTGACCACGGAGTCGGGCTGGGACCGGGCCGGGCCGCCGCCGCCGCTACCGCCCGACGTGGTCGCCGCGACCCGGGCCCGATACGTCGAGGCCTACCAGCGGCTCACCGGCGAGCCGTTCACGTGCTGAGCGTGCCGCTCGGATCCCGACACGCCGTACCCGAGCAGCCATTCGGGCAGGATCGGCGCAGCGAGAGCCACCGAGAGAACCAAACCGGAACCAGAGGGGGCAGCCGAGCGTGGAGCCAGCCGGAACCCGGGTCGTCGTCGACGTGATGCTCAAGCCGGAGATCCTCGACCCGCAGGGGCAGGCGATCGCCGGCGCGCTGCCCCGCCTGGGTTTCACCGGCGTCCGGTCGGTGCGGCAGGGCAAGCGGTTCGAGATCGAGCTCGACGATCCCGTCGACGACCGCGGCCGGCAGCGGGTCGAGCAGATCGCCGGGACACTGCTGGCCAACCCGGTCATCGAGACGTTCACGATCTCCTACAGCGACTGACCGTTGGCGTTACGGCGCCGCCGGAGGGGGAACGGGCCACCCGAAGACGTCACCGGGACGGAGGCTCGTCGTGGAGTTCAAGCTCACGCTTGCCTTGCCGCGGGACGAGCTGAGCATTCCCGTGGTGCGCCGCATCCTCACTCGCACCCTCGACGTCCTCGGCGTCGCCCGGAGCTGCACCGAGGACATCGAGGTGGCGATCACCGAGGCGTGCACCAATGTGCTGGACCACGCCGCGAGCGGCGACGAGTACGAGGTCTCCGCCGGCATCGACGAGGACATCTGCGTCATCGAGATCGTCGACACCGGCCGCGGCTTCCACAGCGACCAGGTGGGGCACGCCGATGCCGACCCGGGCGCCGAGCAGGGTCGGGGCATCCAGCTGATCCGCGCGCTGATGGACTCGGCCCGGTTCGAGACCCGGGTGGAGAGCGGCACGGTCGTGCATCTGGAGAAGCAGCTCAGTTGGCACGAGGGTGCGCCGGTACGCCGGCTGGCGAGCAACAGCGCCACGCACAGCGGCCCATGGGCGCGCCAGGAGCAGATCACGCCGGCCACCGAGCGGGACCAGCCGCTCGGCTAGTCTCCCGGTCATGACGGTCGCGGGCCACCGGATCGGCGTCGTCACCTTCCCCGGCTCGCTCGACGACCGCGACGCGCAGCGGGCGGTCCGGCTGGCCGGTGCCGAGCCCGTCCCGCTCTGGCACGGCAGCGCCGACCTGCGCGGGGTTGACGCAGTGGTGCTGCCCGGCGGCTTCTCCTACGGCGACTACCTGCGGTGCGGCGCGATCGCGCGCTTCTCGCCGGTGATGGACTCGGTCGTCGCCGCCGCGCACGCCGGCCTGCCGGTGCTCGGCATCTGCAACGGCTTCCAGGTGCTCTGCGAGTCGCACCTGCTGCCCGGCGCGCTGGTCCGCAACGCCGGCCTGCACTTCGTCTGCCGCGACCAGCGGCTGCGGGTGGAGAGCACCCGGACGGCCTGGACCGGCGCGTACGCCGCCGGCGCGGAGATCACCGTGCCGGTGAAGAACGGGGAGGGTCGCTACGTCGCGGACCCCGACACGCTGCGGCGGCTGGAGCAGGAGGGTCTGGTGGTGTTCCGGTACGTCGGCGGGAACCCCACCGGCGCGGCCGCCGACATCGCCGGGATCAGCAACGCTGGCGGCAACGTGGTGGGGCTCATGCCGCACCCGGAACACGCGGTGGACGCGCTGACCGGTCCCGGGGTCGACGGCCTCGACGTGTTCGCCTCGGTGCTGCGGGCGCTGGCGCCGGTGACATGACCGACACCGTGCAGCTCGCGGCCAGGGACCCGGACGCCGCGCAGCCGCATGCCGAGCTCGGGCTGCGCGCCGACGAGTACGCCCGGATCCGCGACCTGCTCGGCCGACGGCCGACCGCGACGGAGCTCGCGATGTACAGCGTCATGTGGAGCGAGCACTGCTCCTACAAGAGCTCGAAGGTGCAGCTGCGGCGGTTCGCCGAGCAGGCCCCGGCCAGCGACCGGATTCTCGTCGGGATGGGCGAGAACGCCGGCGTGGTCGACGTCGGCGGCGGGCTGGCGGTGACGTTCAAGGTCGAGAGCCACAACCACCCGAGCTTCGTCGAGCCCTATCAGGGCGCCGCGACCGGCGTCGGCGGGATCGTGCGCGACATCCTGACCATGGGCGCCCGACCGGTCGCGGTGATGGACTCGCTGCGCTTCGGCGACGCCGAAGCCACGGACACCCGCCGGGTGCTGCCCGGCGTGGTCGCCGGCGTCGGCGGCTACGGGAACTGTCTGGGGCTGCCGAACATCGGCGGCGAGCTGATCTTCGACCCGTCCTACGCCGGCAACCCGCTGGTCAACGCGCTCTGCGTCGGTGTGCTGCCGGTCGACCGGATCCAGCTGGCCCGGGCGACCGGCGCGGGCAACGCGGTGGTGCTGCTCGGTGCGAAGACCGGCCGGGACGGCATCGGCGGGGTCAGCGTGTTGGCCAGCGCGACGTTCGACGCCGCCGGCGGACCGGCGAAGCGGCCGAGCGTCCAGGTCGGGGACCCGTTCACCGAGAAGCTGCTCATCGAGTGCTGCCTGGAGCTCTTCGACCGCCGGCTCGTGACCGGCATCCAGGACCTCGGCGGCGCGGGGCTGACCTGCGGGCTCTCGGAGACCGCCTCCCACGGCGGCAGCGGCATGGCGATCGACCTCGACCGGGTGCCGCTGCGCGAGGCGTCGATGGACCCGCTCGAGGTGCTCACCAGCGAGTCGCAGGAGCGGATGCTCGCGATCGTCGCGCCCGCGGACGTCGAGGCCGTGCTGGAGACGGCGGCCCGCTGGGGGGTGCTCGCGACCGGGCTCGGGGTGGTGACCGACACCGGCCGGCTGCAGGTCCGCTGGCGCGGCGAGCTGGTCGTCGACGTACCGCCCGCGTCGCTCGCCGACGACGGCCCGGTCTACACCCGGCCGCTGCGCCGACCGGCCGGGCTCGACGCGCGGCAGGCCGACGGGCCGGCGGCGCTGCCGCGGCCGCGGACCGGGCCGGAGCTCCGGGAGACCCTGCTGCGGATGGTGGCGAGCCCGAACCTGTGCTCGCGCCGCTGGGTCACCGAACAGTACGACCGGTACGTGCAGGGCAACACCGTGCTGGCGATGCCTGCCGACGCCGGCGTCGTCCGCATCGACGAGCGGAGCGGGCTCGGGGTCGCGCTGGCCACCGACGGGAACGGCCGGTACGCCGCCCTGGACCCGTACGCCGGCGCGCAGCTCGCCCTCGCCGAGGCCTTCCGCAACGTCGCGGTCACCGGCGCCCGGCCGGTCGCGGTCACGAACTGCCTGAACTTCGGCAGCCCCGAGGACCCCGAGGTGATGTGGCAGTTCGCCGAGGCGGTCCGCGGGCTCGCCGACGGGTGCCACACCCTCGGCACCCCGGTGACCGGCGGCAACGTGAGCTTCTACAACTCCACCGGCGCCACCGCGATCCACCCGACCCCGGTCGTGGGCGTGCTCGGGGTGCTCGACGACGTCACCCGCCGCACCCCGCCCGGGTCCGCCACCGCCGGTGAGGTGCTGCTGCTGCTGGGCCGCACCGCCGAGGAGTTCGGCGGCTCCGAGTGGGCCTGGGTGACGCACCGGCACCTCGGCGGGACACCACCGCGCGTCGACCTCGCCGGTGAGCGGGCGCTCGCCGAGGTGCTCGTCGGCGGTTCTCGGGACCGGTGGCTCTCGGCGGCCCACGACCTCGCCGACGGCGGCCTCGGGCCGGCGCTGGTGGAGTGCTGCCTGTCCGGTGGGCTCGGCGCACGGGTGGTGCTGCCCGCGGATCTCGACCCGTTCGTGGCGTTATTCGCCGAGTCGAGCGGCCGGGCGGTGGTGGCTTTGCCGGTGGTCGAGGAACAGCGTTTCACCGACCTGTGCGCCGCGGCCGGCGTCCCAGTCACCCGGATCGGAGTCGTCGGCGGCGGCCGGCTGGAGTTCGCCGACCTGTTCGCGGTGTCGATGGTGGAGCTGCGCGCGGCGTACGAGTCGACGCTGCCGCGCCTGTTCGGTTAGCACCAGTCACCGAAGCAAGACAGTTGTAAGAACCTTTTTCACCGGCACGGCCTACGGTGATGGTTGGCCGCCCAGACCACACGAGAGACGAGTCGCTAACCGACGCCGGGCGCAAATATCAAGTCGCATCCTTCAACCTGCGTCGACGTGCGGCGCGGCCAGAGCATGCGACCAGGCAAGCATAACCGACTGTATCGACGACATTCATGGCGGTCGACCGTCGGAATGGCAGACCACCACATCACTAGTCCGGCGACCCGAGCGGGCCCGGTGATTTAGGACGCCCTAAATGGGAGTTGCTGTGCGAGTGGACACCGGTGCCGCGCGCCGCAG
>JBBSHH010000095.1:0-9705 GCA_038253225.1 Mycobacteriales bacterium
CGGCTACGCCGCGGCCAGCGACGCCTACCACGTGACCGCGCCCCGCCCGGACGGCGCCGGCGCGGCCGAGGTGATGCGCCTTGCGCTGGCCGCCGCCGGCCGCGCACCCGCCGACGTCGGCTACGTCAACGCCCACGGCACGTCCACGGTCGCCAACGACGCGGTCGAGGCCTGCGCGCTGCTGGAGGTGCTGCCCGCCGGCGTACCGGTCTCCTCGACCAAGTCGATGACTGGGCATCTGATGGGGGCGGCCGGCGCCCTGGAGGCGCTGGTCTGCGTCCAGGTACTGCGCACCGGGTGGCTGCCGCCGACGATCAACGCGGAGCAGCCGGACCCCTCGATCCGCCTCGACATCGTGGCGCAGGTGGCCAGGGCGGCGGCGGTCGACCTGGTGATGAGCAACAGCTTCGGGTTCGGCGGCCACGACGCCTGCCTGCTGCTCGCCCGGGCCTGAGCGGGCTGGGGACCCGCTACCGGCTGGCGGTCGCGCCGGCGAGCAGGGCCGCGAGGTCGGCGACCGAGTGCACCCGCGCCATCCGGTCGTCGGGCAGGGTGACGCCGTACCTGGCCTCGACCGCCATCGTCAGCTCGATGAGTGCGAGCGAGTCCACGCCGAGGTCCTCCAGCAGCAGCGTGTCGGCGGAGACACCGGCCGCGGGTACGCCGAGCCGTTCGGCCAGCAGCGCGCGCAGCGAAGGCTCGAGGTCCGGCACGAGGACGCAGCGTAGGCGACGCCGCCCGACCCCGCCGACCCGCCGACCCCGCCGACCCCGCCGGGAGTGATCCATAGCGACCGAGCCGCGCATACCGCGGCCGAGCCGCTATCGATCATCGCGACGGGGCCACTAAATCGATGCCGTCGGCGGCCCCCTACCCGGCCCGAGCGCGGCAGTCCTAGATTGAGGCGCCCCATCGCTGCCGGCCCACGAGGAGTGCCCATGGCCCGCGTCCAGATGACAGTGGACGGCATCCGCTACGACGACGAGGTCGAACCCCGGCTGTTGCTGGTGCACTACCTGCGGGACCGGCTCGGGCTGGTCGGAACGCCGGTCGGCTGCGACACCTCCAACTGCGGGTCGTGCACGGTGCTGCTCGACAAGCGGAGCGCGAAGAGCTGCACGGTGCTCGCGGTCCAGGCTGACGGCGCGCAGATCACGACGATCCAGGGACTGGCCGACGGGGAGTGGCACCCGATGCAACAGGCGTTCAAGGAGACGCACGCGCTGCAGTGCGGCTACTGCACGCCCGGCATGATTCTGGCCGCGGTCGACCTGCTGCAGGAGAATCCCACCCCGTCGGACGAGGAGATCCGGCACGGCCTCGAGGGCAACCTCTGCCGGTGCACGGGCTACCAGAACATCGTCACCGCCGTCCGGACGGCGGCCGCCGAGATGGGGACCCAGGCATGACCGAGAAGGTTGACACCAGCGGCATCGAGGACCAGGTCATCGACAGCGGTGAGCTGGGAACGCCGGACGCCAGCCCGCAGATCGGTCAGGGCCGTAAGCGCAAGGAAGACGCGAAGCTCGTCACCGGCCAGACCACCTGGACCGACAACATCATGTTCCCCGGCATGCTGCACTTCGCCGTGCTGCGCAGCCCGATGGCGCACGCCCGGATCTCCCGGGTGGACGTGCGCCCGGCGCTGGACCGCCCCGGCGTACACGCGGCGTTCTCCGGAGCCGACCTGGCCGCCGAGCTGGGGTCGCTGCCGTGCGCCTGGCCGGTCACGACCGACATGGTCGCCCCGGCGCACCCGCCGATCGCCACCGACGAGGTGCGCTACGTCGGCGATGCCGTGGCCGTGGTCGTCGCCCGCGACCGGTACGCCGCCGCGGACGCCCTGGAGGCGATCGAGGTCGACTACGACCCGCTGCCCGCGGTCACCGACATGGAGGAGGCGCTCAAGGACGAGGTGCTGGTCCACGCCGACAAGGGCACCAACCGGTGCTTCGTCTGGCCGATGGAGTCCGGCGAAGTCGACGCCGCCTTCGACGGCGCCCCGGTCGTCGTCCAGCGCCGGTTCATCCAGCAGCGGCTGATCCCGACCGCGATGGAGCCCCGGGCGGTGGTGGTGGCCCCGATCGCCGCCGCCGAGGAGTTCACGCTGTACTCCGCGACGCAGATCCCGCACGTGCTGCGGGTGATGCTCGCCCTGACCACCGGCATCCCCGAGCAGAAGATCCGGGTGGTGGCGCCCGACGTCGGCGGCGGCTTCGGCTCCAAGCTCGACGTGTACGCCGAAGAGGTCATCGCGATGATCCTCGCCAAGCGGCTCGGCCGGCCGGTCAAGTGGACCGAGTCCCGCAGCGAGGGCTACCAGACCACGATCCACGGCCGGGACCAGATCCAGGACATCGCGATCGCCGCCGACCGGGACGGGCGGATCCGCGGGCTCAAGGTCGACATCAAGGCCGACATGGGCGCCTACCTGCAGCTGATCACCCCCGGCATCCCGCTGCTCGGCGCGCAGATGTTCCCCGGCATCTACAAGATGGACGCCTACCGCTTCACCTGCACCGGCGTGTTCACCACCAAGACACCGACCGACGCCTACCGGGGCGCCGGCCGGCCGGAGGCGACGTTCGCGATCGAGCGGATCATGGACGAGCTCGCGGTCGAGCTGGGGATGGACCCGGTCGAGCTGCGCCGGCGCAACTGGATCCGGCACGAGGAGTTCCCGTACACGACGATCGCCGGGCACACCTACGACACCGGGGACTACGAGGCCGCCACCGACAAGGCGCTGGCGCTGTTCGACTACGACGGGCTGCGCCGCGAGCAGCAGCAGCGGCGCGACCGGCGTGATCCGGTGCAGCTCGGCATCGGGGTGTCGACCTACACCGAGGCCTGCGGCTGGGCGCCCTCGCGCATCCTCGGGTCGCTGTCCTACGCCGGCGGCGGCTGGGAGCGGGCGTCGATCCGGATGCTGCCGACCGGCAAGGTCGAGGTCGTCACCGGCACCACCCCGCACGGGCAGGGCCACGTCACGTGCTGGAGCCAGATCGCCGCGGACGCGCTCGGGGTGCCCTTCGAGGACGTCGAGGTCATCCACGGCGACACCCGGTCCTCGCCGATGGGGTGGGACACCTACGGCTCCCGCTCCGTCTCGGTCGGCGGCGTCGCGGTGCACAAGGCCGCCGAGCGGGTGATCGAGAAGGCCCGGACAATGGCGGCGCACCTGCTGGAGGCCAGCGAGGACGACATCGAGTTCGACAAGGGCACGTTCCGGGTGAAGGGCTCGCCGGAGGCGACCAAGACCATCCAGGAGCTCGCGCTGGCGACGTTCGCGGCGCACGACTTCCCGACCGACTTCGAGCCCAACATCAACGCCGACTACGTGTACGACCCGGAGAACTTCTCCTACCCGCACGGCACCCACCTGTGCGCGGTCGAGGTCGACACCGAGACCGGGTTCCCCACGATCCGCAGCTACGTCTGCGTCGACGACGTCGGCACGGTCATCAACCCGATGATCGTCGAGGGCCAGATCCACGGCGGCATCGCGCAGGGCATCGGGCAGGCGCTGTTCGAGGAGGCGATCTACGACGCCGCCGGCAACCTGGTGACCGGCACGATGGTCGACTACCTCGTGCCCAGCGCGGCCGACCTGCCGTCGTTCGTCACCGACCGCACCGAGACCCCGGCGACGTCGAACCCGCTCGGCGTCAAGGGCGCCGGGGAGGCCGGGGCGATCGCCGCCACCCCCGCGGTGGTCAACGCGGTCATCGACGCGATCCGCCATCTCGGCGTCACCGACGTCCGGATGCCCTGCACGCCGGAACGGGTGTGGCGGGCGCTGCAGGACGGCTCGGACGGCGGCGACCGGGCCGCCGGGGGCACCGTCGCCTACGGCGGCGCGCAGACCGCGACCACCGCCGGAGGTGCGCAGTGATCCCCGCGTCGTTCGACTACGCCGCCCCGACATCGCTGGACGAGGCGCTCCGAGCGTTGTCCGCGGCCGGTGAGGACGCCAAGGTGCTGGCCGGCGGGCAGAGCCTGCTGCCGCTGCTGCGGCTGCGGCTCGCCTACCCCTCGGTGGTGGTCGACCTCGGCAAGGTGGGCGAGCTGCGCGGCGTCCGCGACGACGGCGACGCCGTCGTCGTCGGCGCGATGACCACCCACTACGAGGTGCTGCACGACCCGCTGGTCCGCGAGTACGTCGGGCTGCTGGTGGAGGCGACCGCGACCGTGGCGGACCCGGCGGTCCGGCACCGCGGCACGCTCGGCGGTGCGCTCGCCCACGCCGACCCGGCCGGCGACCTCCCGGCGGTCGCCCTCGCCCTCGACGCGCAGCTGGTCGTGGCCGGGGCCTCCGGGCGGCGGACCGTGCCGGCCCGAGAGTTCTTCCGCGACTACCTCGAGACCGCCATCGAGCCCGGGGAGCTGCTCGTCGAGGTGCGCTTCCCCAAGCCCGACGGGGCGTGGGGTTACCGGTACGAGAAGTTCCACCGGGTCGCGCAGGCATGGGCGATCGTCGGCGTGGCGTGCGCCGTACGCCGCGAGAACGGCTCGATCGCGGAGGCGCGGATCGGGCTGACCAACATGGGGACGACACCGCTTCGAGCGACCGCGACCGAGGCGGCTCTGCGCGGCGCCGCCGCATCGGTGGACGCGGTCCGGGCGGCCGCCGAGCAGGCCGCCGAGGGCACCTCGCCGAGCGGGGACCTCAGCGCCCAGCCGGACTACCGCCGGCACCTGGCCCGGGTCCTGACCGGGCGGGCGGTGCGGGCGGCGGCCGGCCTGTCGGCATGACGCAGGGGCTGCTGCCGGCCGGGGTCACCGGGCCGGCCGAGCTGCGGCCCCTGCTCGCCGACCTGGGCTACCTGGCCGACGACGGGCTGGCCACGGCCAGCTACCTGGCCCTGCGGCTGCACCGCCCGCTGTTCCTCGAGGGTGAGGCCGGCGTGGGCAAGACCGAGCTCGCCAAGACGCTGGCCCGGCTGGTCGGCGCGCCGCTGATCCGGCTGCAGTGCTACGAGGGCATCGACGCCACCCAGGCGCTCTACGACTGGGACTTCCCCCGCCAGCTGCTGCACCTGCGGGCCGCGGAGGCCGCCGGTGTCCGCGACCTGGCGGGGATGGAGGCCGACCTCTACTCGCGGCGGTTCCTGCTCGCCCGGCCGCTGCTGGCCGCGCTGGAGACCACCCCCAGCGTGCTGCTCGTCGACGAGATCGACCGGGCCGACGACGAGTTCGAGGCGTTCCTGCTCGAGGTCCTCTCCGACTTCACCATCACCGTGCCCGAGCTCGGCACGCTGCACGCCGAGGTGCCGCCGGTCGTCGTGGTGACCTCGAACCGGACCCGGGAGGTGCACGACGCGCTCAAGCGCCGCTGCCTCTACCACTGGCTCGAGCACCCGGACTTCGACCGCGAGGTGGCGATCATCCGGCTCCGGCAGCCGGCCGCCTCGGCGCAGCTCGCGGAGCAGGTGACCCGGGTGGTGCAGCGGCTGCGCTCGGTGGACCTGCTCAAGCCGCCGGGAGTCGCCGAGACCCTGGACTGGACCGAGGCGCTGGTCGCGCTTGGCGCCCAGACCCTCGACGCCGAGCTCGCCACCGCCACCCTCGGCGCGGTGCTGAAGTACCGCGAGGACCTCGAGCAGGCCCGCCGGCTCGACGTCGGCGCGCTGGTCGCGGCCGCGGTCGGCGGCGGCTGATCCGGCGGTGCCCGCCCGCCCCGACGAACCGGCGCTCGACCCGGTCCCGACCATCGTCGGGCTGGCGCGCACCCTGCGGGCGGCCGGGGTGGCCGCGTCCCCGACCCGGGTGCAGGCCACCGTCGAGGCGATCGGCGCGCTCGACGCCACCTCCCGCGGCCAGGTGTACTGGGCCGCGCGGCTGACCCTGTGCGCCGACCCGGACGACCTGCCGCGCTTCGACCGGGTCTTCTCGGCGTACTTCGGCGGCGAGCGGCCCGCCGCCCTACGCCGGCAGCGCCTGCCGGTGCCGCGGCCGGTACCGGCCGTCGACGTCTCGGCCAGCCCGCCCGCGCCGGCCGACGACGGGGAGCCCGCGCCGCCGGTCGCCGCCCTCGCCAGCGGCACGGAGGTGCTGCGGCACAAGGACATCGCCCGGCTCTCCGCCGCCGAACGAGAGGCGCTGCGCCGGCTGCTGGCCGCGTTCGCACTGCCCGGCGAGCTGCGCCGCTCGCGGCGCTGGCGACCCGCCGGCCGGGGTCCGATCGACGCCGCCCGGACCACCCGTGAGCTGCTCCGCCGCGGCGGCGAGCCGGCCGCCCTGCGGCACCGCCGGCACCGCGACCGGCCCCGGCGGGTGGTGCTGCTCGTCGACGTCAGCGGCTCGATGAGCTCCTACGCCGACGCGCTGCTGCGCTTCGCGCACGCCGCCGCCCGCGGCTCGGCCGCGCCGCTGGAGGTGTTCACGATCGGCACCCGACTGACCCGGGTGACCCGTGAGCTCTCGCACCGCGACCCGGACACGGCCATCGCGGCGGTCGGCCTGGCGGTGCCGGACTGGAGCGGTGGCACCCGGCTGGGCGAGCTGCTCAAGGCATTCCTGGACCGCTGGGGGCAGCGCGGCCTGGCCCGCGGCGCGATCGTCGTCGTGCTCTCCGACGGCTGGGAGCGCGGCGACGCAGGACTGCTCGGCGCGCAGATGGCTCGGCTGCGTCGGCTCGCGCACCGGGTGGTGTGGGCCAACCCGCGCAAGGCCCGCCCCGGGTACGCCCCGCTGGCCGCCGGGATGGCGGCGGCGCTGCCGCACGTTGACGACTTCGTGGAGGGACACAGCCTGGCCGCGCTGGAACGGCTCGCCGCGGTGGTGGCCGGTCATGCGTGACGTGCTGCCGGCGCTGCGGCGCTGGTACGCCGACGGGTCGCCGTTCGGGCTGGCCACCGTGGTGGGGGTGAGCCGCAGCGCCCCGCGCCAGCCGGGCGCGACGATGGCCGTCGGACCGGCCGACGAGGTCGTCGGCTCGGTCTCGGGGGGCTGCGTCGAGGGGGCCGTCTTCGAGCTGGCCCAATCCGTGCTGCAGACCGGCGTACCGGTACTGGAGACCTACGGCTACAGCGACGACGACGCGTTCGCCGTCGGCCTGACCTGCGGCGGGATCATCACGCTGTTCGTCGAGCCGGCCGGGGTGCAGGCCAGGCCGGAGCTTGCCCCGGTGCTGGCCTCGATCGCGGCGGCCGAACCGGTGGCGGTGGCCACCGTGATCGCCGGTCCGGCGCTGCTCGGCGCCAAGCTCGCGGTCTGGGCCGACCGGGTGGTCGGCACGCTGGGGACCGTCGGTCTCGATGTCGCCGTGACCGCCGACGCCCGGGGGCTGCTCTTCCAGGGCGCCACCGGGCAGCGGCACTACGGCCCGCACGGAGAGCGTCGCCAGGACGAGGTGACGGTGTTCGTCGAGTCCTTCGCGCCGCCGCCCCGGATGCTGGTCTTCGGGGCGATCGACTTCGCCGCGGCGGTGGCCCGCGCCGGCAAGTTCCTCGGCTACGCGGTGACGGTCTGCGACGCACGGCCGGTGTTCGCGACTCGCAAGCGCTTCCCGGACGCCGACGAGGTCGTCGTCGAGTGGCCGCACCGCTACCTGAGCCGCGTCGGCGCCGACCGCCGGACCGTGATCTGCGTGCTCACCCACGACCCGAAGTTCGACGTGCCGCTACTCGAGGTGGCGCTGCGCACGGACGCGGCGTACGTCGGCGCGATGGGCAGCCGGCGCACCCACGACGACCGGCTGGCCCGGCTCCGCGAGGTCGGACTCACCGACCCCGAGCTGGCCCGGCTGCACTCGCCGATCGGCCTGGACATCGGCGCCCGTACCCCGGAGGAGACCGCGGTGTCGATCGCCGCGGAGATCATCTCGCACCGGTGGGGCGGGACTGGCCGGCCGCTGACAGCAACCGACGGCACCATCCACCACGCCAGGGCATGACGGGGGACACCAGCCCCCGGAGCAGCCCGCGGCCGCCGGCGGACCGGCCGGTGGCCGGAGTCCTGCTCGCCGCCGGCTCCGGCAGCCGGCTCGGCCGGCCCAAGGCGCTGGTGAGCCTCGGCGGCGAGCTGCTGGTCGAGCGCGGCCGGCGGCTGCTGGCCGACGGCGGCTGCACGCCCGTGGTCGTCGTGCTCGGCGCCGCCGCCGCACAGGTCCGGCGCCGCGCCGCCCTGCCGGGGGCGCAGGTGGTCCTCAACCCGGGCTGGGCGAGCGGCATGGGCTCGTCGCTGCGGGTCGCGCTGGCCCACCTGGGGCCGGGGGACGCGGCCGCGGCGGTGGTCGCGCTGGCCGACCAGCCGCTGGTCGGCGCGGCCGCCGTACACCGGCTGGTCGCCGCGTGGCAGGGTGGTGCGGTCGTCGCGGTGGCGACGTACGACGGCGCGGCCCGCAACCCGG
The DNA here is from genome assembly GCA_038253225.1 of Mycobacteriales bacterium. GTDB lineage: Bacteria > Actinomycetota > Actinomycetes > JALYNC01 > JALYNC01 > JBBSHH01. The sequence goes on from JBBSHH010000095.1 coordinate 8,354, forward strand.
TCCTGTTCGACCGGTCGACCTGGGCCGGCGTGTCGGCAGCCGCCGTCGGGGACAGCGGGGCTCGGGGGTGGCTGCGGGCACACCCGGAGCTGGTGACGCCGGTCGACTGCGACGGCACCGGCGCCCCGGACGACGTCGACACGGCGGCCGACCTCGCCGCGGTGACCGCCGGACTGGAGGAGTGAGATGGAGCTCGAGCACACGTTTTCGGTTCCGGTGCCGGTGGACGAGGCGTGGCGGGTGCTGCTGGACATCGAGCGGATCGCGCCCTGCATGCCGGGAGCGACCATCGAGTCCGTCGACGGCAGGGACTTCACCGGCAAGGTGAAGGTCAAGGTGGGTCCGATCACCGTCACCTACACCGGCAAGGCCAGCTTCGTCACGGTGGACGAGGTCGAGCACCACGCGGTGATAGAGGCACGCGCGAAGGAGACCCGAGGCTCGGGTACGGCGAAGGCGACGATCACCGCCCGGCTCGCCGATGAGGGGACGAGCACCCGGGTCGACGTCCGCACCGACCTGGCGATCACCGGGAAGCCGGCGCAGTTCGGCCGCGGCGTCATGGCCGACGTCGGTGGAAAGCTGATCGGCCAGTTCGCCGACTGCCTCGCGGGCGAACTCGCCGGCCCGACGACCGGGGCGGCCACGGACACCGGCCCGGCAGCCGACGGCGGAACCGCACCGGCCGGCGCGGTCGGCGCGGTGGGGGACTCGGAACCGTCGTCGGCACCCCCCGCCGCTCCGGCGGGCGCCACCGAAGCGACCACTCCCGCGGCCGCCGCCGGCCAGCCCACCGCCGCCGCCCAGCCCCGGCCCCGGCCGACCGCCGACACCATCGACCTGCTCGGTGCGGCCGGTGCACCGGTCGCCAAACGACTGGCACCGGCGCTGGCCGCACTGCTGGCCCTGGCCGCGATCGTGTTCACCGTCCGGCGTCGCCGGCACTGACCCGGCACTGACCCAGGCGCTGCCACCGGCCCCGACCGCCCTCATCCGCCGATCATCTGGTGCTCGCCTGCTGCGGCGAGTGGCCAAGCACCAGAAGATCAGCCACCGCTGGTGGCGGGACGTACGGGGCCAGCCCGCGTCAGCGCTCCCAGATCAGCGGGCGGCGCAGGCCGGCGACGAGCTGGGTCGGCCAGCGCGGGTCCACCGTCAGCACCTCGACGCCGGCGGTGCGCGCCAGCACGGTGTCCTCGGACTTCACCCCCGGAGCGGCGCTGGGGTTCCAAGCGAAGGCCTGTGCCGCCTCGACCACCTCGGTGGAGGCGGCGGTGGCCAGCCGGTCCCGCGGCTCGTAGCCGGTGGGACCGCCCTGGTGGTGCGCCCGCCACTCCGTCGGGTCGAACCCG
>JBBSHH010000096.1:0-9661 GCA_038253225.1 Mycobacteriales bacterium
GAGCGGGACCGCCGATGACGAAGGCCCCGGGATCGCTCCCGGGGCCTTCGTCGGTGCCGGCCCGCCAGGTCGCCTCACGGCGCGGTGTCGCTCGTAGCGACGGATGTGGGACCGGGGGCCATGATGCGGACCAGCACCTGTCCCGAACTGTCGGCCTGCGGCGAGCATTCCCTTAGCCGCCGCCCGGGGGTTCTGCGCTTCGCCCCTGCCGGTTACGCCGGCGGGAAGATCGCCACCGAGGGGTGCGGAACGCTGTTGACGCTCTGGAACACCCCGCCGGCGTAGAGGGAGTGGCCGTCGGTCACCAACGACCAGCAGCCGTAGTAGTACGGCGCGACCATCGGGTTCAGCCGGGGCAGCCAGCTCTGGTCCACCCGACCGGTGACGAGCCCGACCCGCACGAGGTGCATCGGAGCGACCGAGCGCCCGGCCGCGTCGCGGAACATCGAGTCGAAGTGGCCGCCGGCGTAGACGGCGTGACCGACCACCGTGACGGACTGCACGTCACCGTCGGCGGTGTCCCGCCAGTGCCGCCGACCGGTGACCGGGTCGAGGTCGTCGAGGAAGTTCTCACCACCCCCGCCGGCGACGTAGAGGTGACCGGGCACGCGGGCGGCGAACCCGAGCGTGCTCGTGCCGGTCCGGTTGGCTCCCACGACGTACGCCGGGGCGAACCGGGCGTCGACCGAGCCCTCCGCGCTCGACAGCGCGGCGGCACCGGGCCTGGTCAGTCCGCCGACGACCGTGAACGGGCCGCCGACGTAGAGCCGGCTGCCGTCGGGGGAGAGCGCCAGCGCCTGGACCCGGTCGTCCGTCGCGCCCGTCCAGCCCACCACCGGATCCCCGGCGACCGGGTCCACCGCGGCGACGTGCTCGGCCGGCGCCCCGTCCACGGTCCGGAAGTCGCCGCCGAGGTAGACCCGCCCGTTGGTCGCCACCAGGGCCCGCACGGACTGCCCGGCACCGGCGGCCCAGCCGGTGACAGCGCCGCTGTCGGGCACGAAGGCGGCCACCCGCTGGTGCGCCGCGCCGTCGGCGGTGAGGAAGTCGCCGCCGGCGTAGAAGGCCGACCCGTCCGGGGCGGCGGCGAGGGCGTAGACGACACCGTCGGTCCCGGCCGACCAGCCGGGGACCGGGGTGCCGGTGCGCCGGTCGAGCGCCGCCAGGTTGCTCGCCGGAACCTGCTGGGAGGTGCGGGGATCGACCAGGTTGTGGAAGTCGCCGCCGAGGACCAGCGTGTTGCCGATGCTGACCATGCTGTAGACGGTTCCGTCGGTCCCCCAGGAAGCGGTGGGGGTGGCCGCCACCGTGCCGGGATAGCGCAGCGGGGAGGCGGCGGCGGGAGCCGCGGAGCCGGCCAGCGCCGCCGCTACGGCCGCGGGAAGGAGGGTCGCAACGATGATCCTGCGCACGAGGGGCTCCGAGCTCGAGAGGGACGCTCGCTACAGCCTGGGTTGTGTAGCTGACAGTGGGTAGCGATCTAGCCCGATCTCACTCGGCTGGGCGCGGGCCGGTGCGCGAACGGTGCAGCCGGGTTGCTCCGTTCGGAGCCAACCGGCGTCGACCGGCAGACTGGTTCGGTCCCGCGGGAGGCCGCGCCGTCGGGACCGCAGGGCGTCGCGGCATCGGGGGGCCGGCCGGGCACATGCCGAGGCGACTGTTCGAGGACCCGCAGGCGGACGCCACGATGCGGTCGCTGATCCCGCGGCTGGCGGTGCTCGGGTGCTGCGCGTACGCCGCCGTGGGGCTGGTCGGGCCGGACCTGAGCCACCGCTGGACGACCCTGGTGGCACTCATCGCCGCCGGTCTGGCGCTGACCGTGGTGATCGACCGGTCCCGGGTGCTCGCGCACGCGCCGGCGTGGCTGTTGCTGACCATCCTGCTGGGGTACTGCGCACTGATCGCCGTGCCGCTGAGCCCCGACGGTGGCACCCGCTCCCTCGACGAGATCTTCGGGCTGCTGCCGGTGTTCTTCGCCGCGGTGTTCGTCGAGGGTTGGCTGCGCTACGGCTTCGCGGTGGGCGCCGCGCTGATCCAGTACGGCGTGCTGCAGGCGTTCGGCAGCGCCCCGGTCGAGGGGCTGCTGCAGCACCTCGTCGGTTACGTGGTCGTCGCCCGGCTGGCCAGCGAGATCGCCCGGGTGCTGCGCGACGCGCTGGCCCGCAGCGACACCTTGCACGAGGTTGTGGCGGCGGCGACTGCAGATCCGGCTGGCGGCGAGCTGGCCAGCCGGGGGCTGGCGGCCGCGCTGCGGCTGCTCGAGGGGGACATCGGTGCGGTCGTCGTGCGGGACGGACCGGTCCCGCGGCTGGTGGCGATCCGGGGCACCGAGCCGGCCCCGCTGACGGCGGCTGTGGCCGACCTCGGCACGCCGTACGGCGCGGTCGTCGCCGCGGTGCTCGACGGTGGTAGGGCGGCCCGGGCGACCGGCGTCGCGGTGCTGCCGTTGGACAGCGGCCTGAGCCCGCCGTCGCACCGCCTCCTCGGCCTGCCGATCCGCTACCGGGACGAGGTGATCGGTGCCCTCGTGGTCGCCTTCTCCGACGCCGCCGACGACTCGGTACCGGAGCTGCACCGGATGAGCCGGATCGCCGAGCAGGTCGGGCTGGCGCTGGGCTCGATGCGGGCGTTCCAGCAGGAGGTCAAGCTCGCCGTGGAGCTTCAGGAGCTCAACCGGCGCAAGGACGAGTTTCTCGCGAACGTCTCCCATGAGCTGCGGACACCGCTGACCTCGATCCGGCTGGCCGCACAGGTGCTCTCGATCGGCTGGAACTCCCTCGACGAGGCGCAGGTGCACAGCACGCTGGAGCACCTGCGGCTGCGCTCCACCGAGCTCGCCGAACTGGTCGAGTCGCTGCTCGCCGAGGCGACCGCCGCGGCCGGGTCGGTCCGGCTGGCGCTGATTACGGTGGACTGGCGCACCACGCTGACGCGCTGGGTCACGGCGTTCGAGGAGGACTCCGGCCGAAGCGTCGAGGTCGAGCTGCCGGCCGATGAGGTGCACAGCCTGGCCGACCCGGCGAAGGTGGAGCGGATCGTGGCCAACCTGCTCGGCAACGCCGCCAAGTTCAGCGCCTCGGCGGCACCGATCCGGCTGCGGCTCGGCTGCGACGAGAGCTCGGTGTGCATCGAGGTCACCGACGTCGGGATCGGCATCGAGCCGGAGCAGCTGTCCAAGATCTTCGACCGGTTCTACCAGGCCGACGGCAGCACCACCCGCGCGGTCGGGGGGGTCGGCATCGGGCTGTCCCTCGTCCGCCACTTCGTCCGCGCGCATGGTGGCACGGTCGAGGTGAGCAGTACGCCCGGGCGCGGCAGCACGTTTCGCGTCCGGCTGCCGCGGACGCCCACCGCGGTGATGGCCGCCGGCCCCGCCCCGGGCGCGCCGGCCGGTTGAGCGGAGGATGCGAGATTCGAACTCGCGAGGGGTTGCCCCCAACACGCTTTCCAAGCGTGCGCCCTAGGCCAACTAGGCGAATCCTCCGACGGCGAGGATAGCCGAACCGGCGTCGCGGGCCGCCGGGTACAGTCGCCGCCAGACCCCTCGCGCGGCGTGCATCCCGTGAACTCCCCCAGGGCCGGAAGGCAGCAAGGGTAAGCCGGCTCTGCCGGGTGCGCGGGGGGTCCTTCTCGCCGGGGAGGAGCGCGCATGAGTCTGGCGCTGTACCGCAAGTACCGGCCCGGGCGCTTCGCCGAGGTCTACGGTCAGGAGCACGTGACCGAGCCGCTGATGCAGGCGCTGCGCAACGGCCGGGTGCATCACGCCTACCTGTTCAGCGGTCCCCGTGGCTGCGGCAAGACCTCCTGCGCGCGGATCCTCGCCCGGTCGCTGAACTGCGCCGAGGGCCCGACGCCGACGCCGTGCGGGCGCTGCGACTCCTGCGTCGCGCTGGCCCCCAACGGTCCGGGCAGCCTTGACGTCATCGAGATCGACGCGGCCTCGCACGGCGGCGTCGACGACGCGCGCGACCTGCGCGAACGGGCGTTCTACGCGCCGGTCTCCTCGCGATACAAGATCTACATCATCGACGAGGCCCACATGGTCTCCAAGGACGGCTTCAACGCCCTGCTCAAGCTGGTGGAGGAGCCGCCGCCGCACCTGAAGTTCGTCTTCGCGACCACTGAGCCGGACAAGGTCATCGCCACGATCCGGTCCCGGACGCACTCCTATCCGTTCCGGCTCATCCCGCCCCGGGTGCTGCAGGCGCACCTGGTCGAGGTCTGCGCCGCCGAGGGGATCGCGGTGGACCCGCTAGTGCTCCCGGTGGTGGTGCGGGCCGGCGCCGGGTCCGCGCGCGACGCGCTGTCCGTGCTCGACCAGCTGATCGCCGGCGCCGGCCCGGACGGGGTGACGTACGCCGCCGCGCTGGCGCTGCTCGGCTACACCGACTCGTCGCTGCTGGACGAGGTGGTCGACGCGATCGCCGCCGGCGACGGCGCCGCGGTGTTCGAGGCCGTCGACCGGGTCATCGAGGGCGGCCACGACCCGCGCCGGTTCACCGCCGACCTGCTGGAGCGCTACCGAGACCTCGTGGTGCTGGCCGCGGTGCCCGACGCCGGCCGGAACGGACTGCTCGACGCCCCGGCCGACCAGCTCGAGCGGATGGCGGCGCAGGCGGCCCGGACCGGCCCGGCCGAGCTGTCGCGCGCCGCCGACGTCCTGCACGCGGCGCTGACCGAGATGCGGGGTACGACGGCCCCCCGGCTGCTGCTCGAGCTGGTCTGTGCCCGGCTGCTGCTGCCGGCCGCCGCCAGCGATCCGGCCAGCGTGCTGACCCGCCTGGAGCGGCTCGAGCGCCGGTTCGCGATCGGGTCCGCGGGTTCGACCGCGCCCGGCCCGGCCCTGACCTCGACCCCGATCGTTGCGGCCGCGTCGGCGCCGGCCGCACCGGCCGCCCCGGCCGCCCCGGCGGCCGCCGGCGAGATCGATGCTGCCGCGGTACGGCGGGTCTGGCCGGAGATCCTCGACGCGGTCAAGCGGCAGAAGCGGACGGCCGAGGCGTTGCTGCGCGACGCCCAGGTGCACGACGTCGGGGCGGCCACGCTGACGCTGAGCTTCCGCCACGGCTTCCACGCCCGCAGCCTCGACGACGGCGTCAACGCCGACGCCCTGCGGGAGGCGCTGCGCGAGGTGCTCGGCGTCGACTGGCGAGTCGTCGCGGTGCTCTCCGGCGCCGAGCCGGTGACCGCAGCGTCCGCCCCGGTCGCGGCGGCCGGCGCGGCCGGTCCGGTCGGTCCTGGCCAGGGCAGCGCCGCACCGGTCGACGGGTTCGCACCGGGTGACGGGGCCACCGACGACGAGCCGGACCCGGACGACCCGGCGCGCACCGGCCCGCAGGGCGTGATGGCGCTGCTGCAGGCGGGGCTCGGAGCGAAGGTCATCGGCGAGGTCGACGCGGGCTGACCGAGCGGCGGTCAGTGCCGGGAAACACGCCGGCCGGCCGGCACCGCTCTCCCCGGTTGTCGGCGACCGCCGCGGCGTACGCTCGCCGCATCCCGCGATGAGAGGACCGAACGTCGGTGATGCCCGGTGGTCCGCCCAACTTCGATCAGCTGATGCAGCAGGCGCAGCAGATGCAGCAGCGGCTGATGGCGGCGCAGGACGAGCTGGCGGCGGTCGAGGTGTCCGGTACCGCCGGCGGCGGGTTGGTGACCGCCACGGTGAACGGCACCGGCGAGCTGCTCGCGCTGACGATCGACCCGCGGGCGATCGACCCGCAGGACCCGGAGACCCTCGCCGATCTCGTCGTCGCCGCGGTCCGGGACGCCTCCCGGGAGGCCAGCGACCTGGCCGCCCAGCGGATGGGGCCGCTCGCCGGTGGGCTGGGCGGCGGGCTCGCCCTGCCGGGGATGTAGGGGACAGCGGTTGTACGAAGGAGCCGTCCAGGACCTGATCGACGAGCTCGGGCGGCTGCCCGGGGTGGGGCCCAAGGGGGCGCAGCGGATCGCGTTCCACCTGCTGGCCAGCGACCCGGCCGACGTACGCCGGTTGGTGCACGCGCTGACCGAGGTCAAGGACAAGGTCCGGTTCTGCCGCACCTGCGGGAACGTCGCCGAGGCGGTGGAGTGCCGGATCTGCCGGGACCCGCGGCGGGACCGCACCGTGCTGTGTGTTGTGGAGGAACCCAAGGACGTCGTCGCGATCGAGAAAACCCGCGAGTTCCGCGGTCGCTATCACGTGCTGGGCGGGGCGATCAGCCCGATCGAGGGCGTCGGCCCGGACGACCTGCGGGTCCGGGAGCTGATGACCCGGCTCGCGGACGGCACCGTCTCCGAGCTGATCCTCGCCACCGACCCCAACCTGGAGGGCGAGGCGACCGCGACGTACCTGGCCCGGCTGGTCAAGCCGATGCAGCTGCGGGTCACCCGGCTGGCCAGCGGCCTGCCGGTCGGCGGCGACCTCGAGTACGCCGACGAGGTCACGCTGGGCCGCGCGTTCGAGGGTCGCCGGCTGCTCGACGTCTGAGCCGGGCGGTCAGTGCGGCAGCGGACTCGGGGAGATCACCGGCCGGAACGCCACCGGGTTCGGCGCGCCGGCCAGCCGGCTCAGCAGCATCTCCCCGGACGGGTAAGAGATCTTGACCACCACGCCGGTGCTGGCGAAGCAGTACATCCCGCTCGCCACCTGGGTGGTCGCGCCGGTGCGCGCCGCGACCGCGAAGCAGCGACCGCCCGGCAGCGCGCCGCGAGGCGGCGTCACCCCGCGGGCCGCCACCGTGTACAGGTCCGGTCGGGTCGCCAGTACGGCGAGGTAGCTGGTGAACACGCGTTGGACGCCCGCGTCGAACAGCGGCCGGCCGGGTTGACCGGGGCCGCCGACCGCGAAGCAGGCCCGCGCCGCCTTCGACAGCCGGCAGGCCACCGCACCGGCGGGGGTGCCGATCAGCTGCGCGGTCGCACCGCGGCTGGTGATGTCCACCCGGTACGCCGGCGGTGCCCGGAAGACCGTCAGCGACACCGGGACGCCGGCCGCGGCCTTGCCGTGCACGACGTAGACCGCCGAATAGCGCCGGGCGTTGCCGGCCCGGGCCAGCGCGACGAGCTGGGACGCCGGCGTGAGGCTGGCCGCGGCGCTCGGCCGGGGCTGGGCGGTCGCGGTGACGTCGCGCGCGGCGGTGCTCGACCCGCCCGAACAGGCGGTGGTGAGGCCGGCGGCGGCAGCCAGCGCCGCGACGAGGACGGTACGTGTCCGGGCGATCACACGCTGATCCTCGCACGACGGCACGGTTCGTGCGTGCGCGGCCGGGGCCCCCTGGGTGGGTCCGTAGACTTCCGGCGGACGTCGACCGGCGCGCGCCGTAGCTGAAAGGGGCCCCATGGCACTCGTCGTGCAGAAGTACGGCGGCTCGTCGGTTGCCGACGCCGAATGCATCAAGCGCGTCGCGCAGCGGATCGTCGCGACCCGCAAGGCCGGGCACGACGTGTGCGTCGTCGTCTCCGCGATGGGGGACAGCACCGACGAGCTGCTCGACCTCGCCGAGCAGGTTTCCCCGCTGCCGGCCGGCCGGGAGCTCGACATGCTGCTCACCGCCGGCGAGCGCATCTCGATGGCGCTGCTCGCGATGGCCATCGCGAATCTCGGCCTGTCCGCCCGGTCCTTCACCGGCAGCCAGGCCGGGGTCATCACCGACTCGAGCCACGGCCGGGCCCGGATCATCGATGTGACCCCGGGGCGGATCCGCGCGGCGCTCGACGCCGGCCACATCGCGATCGTGGCCGGCTTCCAAGGGGTCAGCCAGGACACCAAGGACATCACGACGCTGGGGCGCGGCGGCTCGGACACGACAGCGGTCGCGCTCGCGGCCGCGCTGCGGGCCGAGGTCTGCGAGATCTACACCGACGTCGACGGGGTCTACACCGCCGACCCCAGGCTGGTCCCGGACGCCCGCAAGCTCGACCGGATCTCCTACGAGGAGATGCTCGAGATGGCCGCCTGCGGCGCGAAGGTGTTGATGCTGCGCTGCGTGGAGTACGCCCGCCGGCACTCGATGCCGGTACACGTGCGTTCCTCGTTCAGCAACAGCACCGGCACCTGGGTCACCCACGTGCCCGAGGAGGAGCAGATGGAGCAGGCGATCATCTCCGGCGTCGCCCACGACCGCAGCGAGGCCAAGGTGACCGTGGTCGGCGTCCCGGACAAGCCCGGGGAGGCAGCGGCGATCTTCTCGGCGCTGGCCGGCGCCGAGATCAACATCGACATGATCGTCCAGAACATCTCGGCCGCCGCCACCGGCCGCACGGACATCTCCTTCACGCTGCCCAAGACCGACGGTGTTCCGGCGATGGCGGCCCTCGGGAAGATCCGCGACCAGGTCGGCTTCGAGTCCCTGCAGTACGACGACGCGGTCGGCAAGGTGTCCCTCGTCGGCGCCGGGATGCGCTCGCACCCCGGGGTGTCCGCGACGTTCTTCGGCGCGCTGGCCGACGCCGGTGTCAACGTCGAGATCATCTCCACCTCGGAGATCCGGATCTCGGTGGTCTGCCGCGAGGACGACGTACCGGCCGCGGTCGCAGCCGTGCACCGCGCGTTCGACCTCGGCGACGAGGACGCGCGGGCCGAGGTCTACGGCGGGACCGGCCGGTGAGCCCTCACCGCAGCCCGACCCTCGCGGTAGTGGGGGCGACCGGCGCGGTCGGCACGGTCATGCTCGACCTGCTCAGCTCCCGCGCCGACGTCTGGGGGGAGATCCGGCTGGTCGCCTCCGCGCGCTCGGCCGGCCGGCGGCTGAACCTGCGCGGCCAGCCGGTGGTCGTCCAGGCGCTGACGCCGGAGGTCTTCGACGGCGTCGACGTGGCGATGTTCGACGTCCCCGACGAGGTCTCGGCGCAGTGGGCGCCGGTGGCCGCGGCCCGCGGGGCGGTCGTCGTCGACAACTCCGGCGCCTTCCGCATGGACGACGACGTGCCGCTGGTCGTGCCGGAGGTCAACGCCGGGGCCGCCCGGTCCCGGCCGCGCGGCATCATCGCGAACCCGAACTGCACCACGCTGTCCATGATCGTCGCGATCGGCGCCCTGCACGCGGCGTACGGGCTGGAGGCGCTCGTCGTCGCCTCCTACCAGGCGGCCTCCGGCGCCGGCCAGGCCGGCATCGACACGCTGCGTGACCAGCTCGAGAAGGTGGCCGGCGACCGGTCCCTCGGCACCCGGCCCGGGGACGTCCGCCGGGTCGTCGGCGACCCCGGCCCGTTCCCGGCACCGCTGGCTCTCAACGTCGTGCCGTGGGCCGGTTCGCTGCGGTCGGCGGGCTGGTCGTCGGAGGAGATGAAGGTCCGGGACGAGTCGCGCAAGATCCTGGGCCTGCCGCGGCTGCCGGTGGCGGTGACCTGCGTCCGGGTCCCCGTGATCACCGCGCACTCGCTGGTGGTGCACGCGACGTTCGGTCGGGACGTCGACGCCGGCGCAGCGCAGGCGCTGCTGCGCGACGCCCCGGGCGTGCTGCTCTGCGACGACCCGGCCGGCGGGGAGTTCCCCACCCCCGCAGACGTCGTCGGCACCGACCCCACCTGGGTGGGCCGGGTCCGCCGGTCCCTCGACGATCCCCGCTCGCTCGAACTGTTCGTCTCCGGTGACAACCTGCGCAAGGGGGCGGCGCTCAACACCGCGCAGATCGCCGAGCTGGTCGCCGCGGAGCTGCGCTCCGGCTGACCGCCCGCCGCCCCC
>JBBSHH010000097.1:0-9397 GCA_038253225.1 Mycobacteriales bacterium
GCCCTTGCCGCCCTTGCCCTTGCCGCCCTTGCCCTTGCCATCGCCGGCGGTGCCGGTGGACCGGGTGCTGGTCGCGGGAGCAGCGACGGCGACGGTCACGGTCACCGTGCTGCCCCGCAGCAGCTGCCCGGTCGGCGTCACACTCAGCACGCTACCGGGGGTGCGGCCGACCGCCGTGGTGCGCCGGACCCGCAGCCCCAGCGCGGTCAACCGCGCTGCAACCTCGGCGACCGGGCGCCCGATCAGGGCCGTGGGGTCGACGGCGACCCGCGGTGCGGCCGAGGGTGAGGGGCCGGCCGCCGGTCCGGTCGAGCTCGGTCGTGAACCAGCGGCCCGGTCGCCCGCCCGGCCCGGCAGCCACATCCGCACCGCCAGCGTTGCCGCCAGGATCGCGAGCAGGCTCAGCAGCAGCGCACCGGCCCGTCGGCTGGTGAGCCGCCGACGCCGCTCGGCTCGAACCGGCGGGAGCAGTGCGGTCGCTGCGGTGGTGACCCGGGTGGCGCCGGCGAACGAGCCGGCGGGCCGGTCGCCGCTTCCGCCGGTCGCCGGCGGGCCGGTCAGCGCCTCCCCCGAAAGCGCCTCCCCGGTCAGCGCCGCCCGTAGCCCCAGCGCCGTCCGGCCGAACTCCCCGGCGCCACCCGGCCGGCGGGCCGGGTCCTTGGCCATCGCCTGCTCGACCAGCGTGACGACCGGCGCCGGCACATCGGCCGGCAGCGGCGGCGGCTCGTCGTAGAGATGCGCCCGGGTCACCGCCATCGCGCTCTCGCCGACGAACGGGCGCCGTCCGCTCAGGCACTCGTAGGCGACCACACCGAGGGAGTAGACGTCGCTGGCGGGGGTGACCGGCCGGCCGGTGGCCTGTTCGGGCGAGAGGTAGTAGGCGGTGCCGACGACCAGCCCCGTCGCAGTGATCGGGGCCGCGTCCATGGCCCGGGCGATCCCGAAGTCGGTGACCTTGACCACCCCGTCCGGGCGCACCATGAGGTTGCCCGGCTTGACGTCGCGGTGCACGACGCCGGCGGCGTGCGCGGCGGCCAGCGCCAGCCCGGTCTGACCGACCACGTCGAGGGTGCGCTCAGCCGGTAGTGGGCCCTCGCGGGCCAGCAGGTCGGAGAGCGGCTCGCCCTCGACGAGCTCCATGACGAGGTACGCCGTGCCGCCGATCTCCCCGTAGTCGTAGACCCCGGCGATGCCCGGATGAGACAGCATCGCGGTGTGCCGGGCCTCGGCCCGGAACCGGGCCAGGAACGTGGGGTCCTCGGCGTACTCGCCGCGCAGCACCTTGACCGCGACCGGTCGGCCGAGCAGCAGGTCCTCGGCCCGCCACACCTCGCCCATGCCACCGACCGCGATCCGGGCCACCAGCCGGTAGCGGTCGGCGAGCGCCAGCTCAGGGGTGAGGGTCACCGCGCCAGCCCCGCCATCATCACGGCCCGGGCGATGGGCGCCGCCACCCGGCCGCCGGTGGCCTCCGAGCCGGCGCTGCCGCCGTTCTCGACCAGCACGGCCACCGCGACCTGCGGGTCGTTGGCCGGTGCGAAGCCGATGAACCAGGCGTGTGGCGCCTTGCCGGGGGCGTTCTGGGCGGTGCCGGTCTTGCCCGCCACGGGCACGCCGGCGATCTGCGCCCGGGTGCCGGTGCCGCTGCGGACCACCGCCTCCATGAGCGTGGTCACCTCGTCGGCGACCGTACGGGAGGTGGCCCGTCGCAGCTCCTCGGGCTTCGCCTGGCCCAGCGTGGCCAGGTCGGGCGCCTGCAGCGACTGGACGAGGTAAGGCCGCATCACCGAGCCGCCGTTGGCGATGCCGGCGGCGAGCAGAGCCGCCTGCAGCGGGGTAAGCCGCACGTCGAACTGGCCGATCGCTGAGAACGCGGTCTGCGGCCGGTCGGGGTTGGCGGGGAACCGGCTCTGCGCCACCGGCATCGGCACCGCCAGCGGGGCGTCGAAACCGAACCCCTCCGCCTGCCGGCGTAGGGCGTCGGCACCGAGCGCCAGCCCCATCGCGGCGAACGTGGTGTTGCAGGAGATCTGGAAGGCGTGCACGAGCGTGTCGGTCTGGCCGTTGCCGCAGGTCTCGCCGCCGAAGTTGCCCAGCGTCCGGGTGGTCTGCGGCAGGGTGAGCCGGTTCGGCGCCGGCACCTGGCTCTCCGGCCGGTACCGGCCGCTGGCGAGCCCGGCGGAGACCGTCACCACCTTGAACAGTGACCCCGGGGGGTAGGTCTGCGCGATCGCCCGGTCGAGCAGCGGTGCGGCCGGGTCCCCGGACAGCCGCTGGTAGGCGGCCCGGATCGCCGCCGGGTCGTGCGAGGTCAGCGTGTTCGGGTCATAGGACGGGTGGCTGACCATGGCGAGGATCGCGCCGGTGCGCGGGTTCAGCGCCACCACCGCGCCTCGGTGGGCGCCCAGCGCCTGGTCCGCGGCGGCCTGCATGGCGGGGTTCAGCGTGAGCACGACCGCGCCGCCCTCCGGGGCGCGGCCGGTGAACAGGTCCCCGATCCGCCGGACGAACAGCCGGTCGTCGTCGCCGGAGAGCAGGCTGTTCTCTTCCCGCTCGATCGCGGTCGCGCCGTAGACGAGTGAGAAGAAGCCGGTGACGTGGGCGAACCGGCCCGGCGCGGCGTAGCGGCGGAGGTACTTCAGCCGGTCCCCGGTCGGCACGGACCAGGCCAGCTCGGCCCGACCGGCCAGGATCGGGCCCCGCTTGCGCTCGTAGGCGTTGAGCAGCACCCGTCCGTTGTGCGGGTTGTTCTTGAGGCTGTGCGCCTGCACGACCTGGACGTAGTTCGCGTTGGCCAGCAGCAGGCCGAACAGCACCATCACCGCGACCGCGACCCGGCGCAGCGGCCGGTTCACCGGCGCACCACCTGGGTCGGGGCGTCGCTGACCGCCACGGGTTGCGGGGTCGCGATCTCGGCCGCCGGTCGCCGGCCGGCGTCGCTGATCCGCAGCAGCAGCCCGATCAACGCCCAGTTCGCCACCAACGACGACCCGCCGTAGGACAGGAACGGCAAAGTCAGCCCGGTCAGCGGGATCAGCCGGGTGACGCCGCCGACGACGATGAACACCTGCAGCGCGAAGCCGAACGCGAGCCCGGCCGCGAGCAGCTTGCCGAAACTGTCGCGCACCATCAGCCCGGCCCGCAGCCCCCGCTCGACGATCAGGAAGAACAGCACCAGCACAGCCATCAGCCCGGCTAGCCCAAGCTCCTCGCCGATCGTCGCGGTGATGAAGTCCGACTTCGCAAACGGCACCGTGTCGGGACGGCCCCGGCCGAGCCCGGTCCCACCGACGCCGCCGGTCGCCAGTCCGAACAGCCCCTGCACCAGCTGGTACCCCGATCCGGAGGCGTCCCGGAACGGGTGCAGCCAGATGTCCACCCGTTCTTGCACGTGACCGAAGAGCTGGTAGGCCGCGTAGGCGCCGCCGAGGAACAGTCCGACGCCGATGACCAGCCACGAGGTCCGTTCGGTGGCGACGTAGAGCATGACGATGAAGATGCCGAAGAACAGCAGTGACGTGCCGAGGTCGCGCTCCCGGACCAGCACCGCGACGCTGGCTAGCCATGCCACCAGCACCGGCCCCAGGTCGCGGCCGCGGGGCAGGTCGACGCCCAGGATCCGGCGGTTCGCCAGCGCCAGCAGCTCGCGCTTGGTGACCAGGTAGCCGGCGAAGAACAGCTCGAGCAGCAGCTTCGCGACCTCGCTGGGCTGGAAGGACAGGCCGGCGAACCGGACCCAGATCCGAGCCCCGTTGACCTCGCTGAACCGGGCCGGCAGCACCGCCGGGACCAGCAGCAGCAGCAGCCCTACCGCGGCCGCGGTGTAGGTGTAGCGCTGCAGCTCCCGGTGGTCGCGGACGACGACCAGCACGGTCAGGAAAGCGACGACCCCGATGGTCGTCCAGGCCAGCTGCAGCGGGGCGTCCGGCCGGGGCAGCGACCGGCCGAGCTGACGGGCTCGGTCGCCCTCGGCCAGGTCGAGGCGATGGATGATCACCAGACCCAACCCGTTGAGCAACCCCACAGCAGGGAGCAGCAGCGGGTCGGCGTACGGCGCGAACCGGCGGACGACGAGGTGCGCGACCCCGAACAGCGCCGCCAGCCCGGCGGCGTACCGCGCCGTGTCGGCCGGCACCTGGGCGCCGTGCGCGTAGCCGACCGCGACGTAGGCAGCGATCACGATCAGCACCGCGAACGCGATCATGGCGAGCTCGACTCCGCGGCGGGTGCGGCCGCGCAGGGCGGTCGGCGACACGGTCACGGGGTCGCGCCGGGGGGGCAGCTCGGGACGGGCGTGGGGCTGGGGGTCGTGGTGTCGCTCGGGCTTGCTGCCGGGGTGGGACAGCCGGCCGACCGTTGCTCCGAGCGCAACCGGTCCGTGATGCGCCGGGCCTCGCTCAGGCCGCCAGCGGAGATGCCGGCCCGCACCCGGTCACGCTCGAACGGCGGCAGCGCTGCCACCGCGACCGGCAGCCGCTCGTGCAGCGAGGACAGCTCCAGCCCGGCGACCGAGCCGGACAGACCCTGGAAGATCGCCACGTTCGCGTGGTCGACGCCGACGTAGTACTGCGACCGCATCCACAGCAGCGCGCCGACCGCGACGGCGGTCAGGGTCACCACCGCGGCCAGCGCGGCCAGCAGCGGCCGGCGCCGGCTACGACGCGGCCGCTCGACACGGCCGCGATCGGAGCGGGCCCAGCGCGCCGATCGGGTCTGGCGCCCCCGGTCCCGGCGGCCTTTGAACAGCGCGGCACGGCCGGCGGCCGTCTCGGCCGACGGTGCCGCCTCAGACCGGTCGGCGGCGGCGGCGCCGGCGACCACCACGGCGTCGTCTCCCGGCCGGGCCGCCTCGACGACGTCCGCCACAATGCAGGTGACGTTGTCCGGGCCGCCCCCGCGCAGCGCGAGCTCGACGAGCCGCTCGACCACCTGCTCGGGGTCCGCTATCCCCAACGCCTCCTGCATCGTGGTCTGCGTCACCACGCCGGAGAGCCCGTCGGTGCAGAGCAGGTAGCGGTCGCCGACGCGGGCGTCTCTCACCGAGAGGTCGGGCTCGACCTCGCCGCGCCCGTCGAGCGCCCGGGTGATCAGCGACCGCTGCGGGTGCGACCCCGCCTCGTCCGGGGTGATCCGACCCTCGTCGACCATCAGCTGGACCAGCGTGTGGTCGTGGGTGATCTGGTGCAGCTCCCCGTCCCGGAACAGGTACGCGCGGGAGTCCCCGACGTGGGCCAGCCCGAGCCTGGACCCGGCCCAGAGCAGCGCGGTGAGCGTGGTGCCCATCCCGTCCAGGGCGTTGTCGGCGGCGACCATCTCGCGCAGGTGCGCCTGCGCGGTGTCCACCGCCCCGCGCAGCGCGGCCAGCAGGTCCGCCCCGGGCGCGTCCTCGTCGAGCGGCGCCAGGCTGGCGATCGTCACCGCGCTGGCGACCTCGCCGGCGGCGTGGCCGCCCATGCCGTCCGCGACGGCGAGCAGCCGCGGGCCGGCGTACACGGAGTCCTCGTTGATGTCGCGGAGCAACCCGACGTCGGAGCGGGCCGCGTAGCGCAGCGCGAGGCTCACCGCCGGAGCTCCATCACGGTCTTCCCGATCCGGATCGGGACGCCGAGCGGCACCGGTGTCGGCTCGCTGACCTTGGTGCGGTCCAGGAACGTGCCGTTGGTGGATCCGAGGTCCTCGACCAGCCACGCCCCGTCGCTTGGGAACAGCCGGGCGTGGTGGTTGGAGGCGTAGTCGTCGGTGAGCACCAGCGTCGAGCCGTGTGCCCGGCCAAGGGTGACCGGACCGTCGCCGAGCGACACGCTGGTGCCGCGCAGCGTGCCGTCCACGACGACGAGCTTGCGCGCCTGGCTGCGGCGCTCGGCCCGGCGTTCGGTGCGGCTCTGCTGGGCGTCGGACGCCGCGCTGCCGCCGGCGGCCGGCCGCCGGACCGGAGCGGTCGACGTGGCCGGCCCCGCCCGAGAGCCGAACAGGTCACTGCGCACGACCCGGACGGCGGCCAGCACGAACGCCCACAGCAGCACGAGGAAGCCGATGCGCAGGACGACGAGGAGCAGCTCCTGCATTCAGTCCGCGTCCCCGTCGCGGAAGACCAAGGTCGTTCGGCCCATGACGACCCGGTCACCGTTGACGAGATGGTGCCTGGCAATCGGTCGGCCGTTCACCGTTGTCCCGTTGGTGGAACCCAGCTCGACGAGCTCGAACGCGTCGTCATCGACGCGGATCTCGGCGTGCCGGCGGGACACCCCCGTGTCCTCGAGCTTGATATCGGCGTCCGCCTCGCGGCCGATCAGCATCGGCCGGCCGGTCAGCACGATGCGTCGCTGCACGGCGGGCGTGGTCGGCGTACCGGGTGCCCCGGCATCCCGGGTGGAGACCACCAGGTGTGGGCCGGCCGGTGGCGGCGGCGCCGTGACCATCGTCGGGTCGTTGGGCGAGGCGTGTCGCCGGGCGGCCGGCGGCGCGGGGGTGAGCATGGCGTCCGCGGCTGCCGCGACGAGCGGTTCGGGTTCGGGTCCGGCACTGACCCCGCCGCGTAGCCGGAAAAAGCCGGTGTCGAGCTCCGCGACGTGGTCGAACGCCACACGCACCGGGCCGACGAAACTGTAGCCGTGTCCGGCCGCGTGCTCGGAGACCATGTCGGCAAGCTCCTCGCCGAGAGCCTCGGCATACGGCGAGAGCCGGGCGAAGTCGCTGGTCCCTAGCTCGACGACGAAGTCGTTGGGCACCAGGATCCGGCCCTCGCCGACGACCGCCCGACGGTCGTCGGTCTCGCGCTGCAGCGCGGCGGCGATCTCGACCGGCTCGACCTGGGCCTTGAAGGCGCGCCCGAAGGCACCCGAGACCAGACCTTCGAGACGGCGCTCGAAGCGCTGCAGGACTCCCACGCCGCCTCCCTTCCCGGCTCCGATGGATCGTATCCGCCGACCGGCTCCCGGCCGGTCGTCCCGACCGATACTCCGGCGGCCGGTGCAGGCCCCAGTGGTAGCGTTCGCCGGTCACTGGGCGAGTGGCGGAATGGCAGACGCGCACGGTTCAGGTCCGTGTGTCCGTAAGGACGTGGGGGTTCAACTCCCCCCTCGCCCACCCCTTGCAGATGCTGGTTGACCTGCAGTTTCTGTCGGTGGACCCCTCTAGCGTCGCTTCCGAGGCATAACCGAGGCATAACGGTTGATCTTGGAGGGGCGCCATGGCGAGCGTCGTCACGCGCACGCACAAGAACGGCGACCGCACCTACAAGGTGCAGTTCGTGCTCGGCGGGCGCCGCGGGGCGCCCTGGCAGTCGGAGACCTTCGCCGACCGCCGCGCGGCTTTGAAGTTCCAGGCGCTCGTCGACGCGAGCGCGCAGCGCTGGCCCGAGGGGTGGGCCAAGGGCATCGGCTTCGCGACGGCGCCTGACGACGTCGAGCCGGCGGTGGAGCATCCGCTGCTGGAGTTCGGCACGGCGTACGTGCGCCGGCTCACCAGCGCCGGGCCGGACACCCAGACGAAGTACGTCCAGCAGCTGGCGTTCCTGACCGACTGGCTCACCCGCATCAAGGGCGTCCCGCCGACGGTGGAGAACCTCACCGGCGACGACGACCGGGACTGGATCGTGGCCCGGCGCAGGGCCGGCGCGAGCCCCAAGACGATCGCCAACTATCACGGCCTGCTCGCGGCGGTGTTCAAGAGCGCGGTGGAGAAGGGCTTGGTCACGCGCAACCCGTGCGAGGGCGTGAAGCTGCCGCCGATCGACGACGACACGGAGGACGACGACGAGAAGACTTTCCTCACCGAGCGCGAGTTCGCGCTCCTTCACGAGTGCATGCACGAGTCGGACCGCGACTTCCTGACCGTCGCGGTCGGCACCGGCTTGCGGTGGGGTGAGCTCACGGCGCTTAAGGTGAAGGACCTGCACCTCGACGACACGCCGGCGACGCTGACGGTTCGCCGCGCGTGGAAGAGCAACGGTCGCGGCGAGTTCGCCCTCGAACAGCACGGTCGGCTCTACCTCGGCAAGCCGAAGACCCGCGAGTCGCGGCGCCGGATCACCCTCGCCCCGCTCGTGGTCGCCGCGCTGCGCCGCGACCGACGGTCGAGGACCCGACGAGCTGGCGTTCGGTGCTCCCCGCGGTGGCCGCCTCGACCAGGGGAACTGGTACGAGAGCCGCTGGCAGCGGGCCATCAAGGGGGCGCAGGCGAAGGGTCTCGCGAAGACGCCGCGATTCCACGATTTGCGCCACACGCACGCCGCCTGGCTGATCTCCGCCGGCGTCCCGCTGCCGGTGATCCAGAAGCGGCTCGGCCACAAGAGCATCCAGATCACCGTCGACGTCTACGGCGGGCTGCTCTTCCAGACCCACGAGGTCGCCGACCTCGCCGTCGAGCGGGCGCTCGGCGGCCGGCAGGTCGTGACCCCGACGCGGCGAGGCGCCGTGCAGGCCGCCGAGCTGCTCGCGGAGGAGAACGCCGGCTGAGCGGGCTGCTCAGGCGGCGGGCCCGCGGCGGCGAGCGCGGACGCTCAGTCCCTGCCCGGGCGGTGGCGGGGCGTGGCAGGGCACGGCCTCGCCGTCGCTGACGATGCGGCGCAGGTGCTCGGCGGTGAACCGGACGTGCTTGCCCAGCCGGGTGTGCGGCACCGCGCCCGCGGTCACCTTCTTGCGCAGCCAGCCCTCCGGCACACGTAGGGACGCCGCCGCCTCGGCGATCGTGAACAGGTCCACCGGGTCGGCTGTGGTCGCCCGGTCCTTCCGCCCGTCCGCGGGGTCGGGCACGGTGCGCAGGGCCGGAGTCACCGCACCAGCCCGTAGTCGCGTCGCCGGTCGAGTGCGGCGGGCTCCCGTCGCGGCTCGGGGTGCTGGTCGCTCGCGAGGGTGTGTGAGTCACCCCGGGACAGCAGCTCGGTGAGCGCGTGGAGGACGTCCGCGGGGTCAGGGCCGCCGAGCCGCTGGAACCGCGGCGAGGGGTCGACACGGACGCCCGCCGCGTCGCGGTCGAGTGCGGCCGCCGTCGTGTATAGGTGGTTCTCCTCCCGGCCGCGCGACAGCGCGACGTAGCCCGCTTGTCGGCACAGCGCTGCCGTCCCGTACAGCAGGCAGGTTCGGGCGGTGAGGCCTTGGGCTTTGTGCACGGTGAGCGCGTACGCGTGGCGCAGCCGGCCGACGGCCCACGCAACTGGGACGGTGACGAACGCGCCGTCCTGGGTCTGCAGCTCCAGCTGCTCTCGACCGACGGTGAGGAGGTGGGCGCGCGTGCCGTTGTACAGCCCGCGCCGGGGGTCGTTGCGGGTGACGAGCACAAGGTCGCCCGCGGCGAGCCCGACGGGGACGCCGTCCTCCTCTGCGGTGGTGGAGGGCTTCAGGTATCCGGTGCGGTAGCTCGGGCCGGCGGGCCCGGCGTGCGGGTTGTAGTGGGGGAC
>JBBSHH010000098.1:0-9389 GCA_038253225.1 Mycobacteriales bacterium
GCGGGTGCTGACCAGCGGCGGCTACGGGCCCATCACCACCGAGATCGCGCCGGTCGGTCCGTTCTACTTCGCCGAGGACTATCACCAGCAGTACCTCGCCAAGGTCCCGAACGGTTACTGCGGCATCGGCGGGACGGGGCTGACCTGCCCGGTCGGCATCGCCACCGCCGGCGGCGCCTAGCCACCGCCTCGCCACCGCCTCGCCACCGGTTAGCCACCGCCGGTCCGGCATCATCGCGGCGTGTCGCCGCAGCAGGTCATCAGCGACCCGGGAGACCCCCGGGTCGCTGACTATGTCCGGCTCAACGATCCGACGCTGCGCCGCCGGCTCGAGCCCGAGCACGGGCTGTTCATCGCCGAGGGTCGGCTCGTCATCGGCCGCGCGCTGCGGGCCGGCTATCCGCTGCGGTCGCTGCTGCTCGCGGCGGAGTCGGCCGGCCGCTCGGACGACCTCACCCTCACCGGTCCCGCCGACGGTCCCGCCAACCGTGTTCCCGAGCCGTGCGAGGCGCCCGTCTACCTCGCTAGCGGTCCGCTGCTCCAGGCGCTGACCGGTTTCCACGTGCATCGTGGAGCGCTCGCATCCTTCGGCCGCCGGCCGGTGCCGACCCCCGCCGCGGTGCTGGCCGGGGCCCGTCTGGTCGCGGTCCTGGAGGACCTGAGCAACCCGACCAACCTGGGCGCGGTGTTCCGTTGCGCCGCCGGTCTTGGCGTCGATGCGGTGCTGCTCAGCCCGCGATGCGCCGACCCGCTGTACCGCCGGGCCCTGCGGGTCTCGATGGGCGAGGTCTTCGCGATTCCCTACGCCCGCCTCGAGCCCTGGCCGGCCGCTCTCGGCGAGGTCCGGGACGCCGGCTTCCGGCTGTTGGCCCTCACCCCGGACCCGGCGGCGGTGCCGCTGGACCGACTGGGGCTGCGCCCGGAGGAACCCGCAGCGGTGCTGCTCGGGGCCGAGGGCTCCGGGCTGACCCCTACCACGCTCGCCGCCGCCGACGTAGCGGTCCGGATTCCGATGCGGCGTGGGGTGGACTCGCTCAACATCGCCGCGGCCGCGGCCGTGGCTTTCTACGTGCTCGGCTCCGGGACGGAGCAAGATTCCGCCCAGGCTCACCACCCACCGCGGAGGCGCAGGATGACCGACGAACTGACCCCCGACGAGCAGACGATGGCCGCGCAACTGCGTCGCCACGGCGAGCCGGTGGTCGAATCGATGGAGGAGAGCGTGCCGGCCATGGAGGCCGCGCTCGACGACACGACGTACGACGGCTTCGGCGGCGGTGGGTCGGCGGACGCGGACCCGGACACGCCCGAGTCCGTGAGCCGCCCGGCAGCTGACGAACCGGACGGCGCCCGCGGCCGCGCGCGGTGATCCATAGCGGATCAGCCGCGGCAGGCGCGGCTCATTCGCTATGGATCATGGCGGGTGGGGAGGGTTTAGGCGGCGGGTGGGAAGCGTTCAGGGAGCCGCCCGGGTCGGCCGCCACCGCCATCCGGGCCTGCTCCATGACGTCGAACGGCTCGCTGAGCACGCGGCCGCCGGCTGCGGTGATCCGGGCGGCGACGTCGTCCGCGCTGGCCACCGAGATGTATGTCGTCCAGCTCCGTGTCACGCCCCGCGCCTGCATCTCCGGCGGCAGGTCGAAGATGCCAGCCGCGTTGCGCTTCCGGAGTCGGGCCAGGGTGTAGAAGCCCGTCTCCGGCGTACTCGGAGACCTCGCTCATGATCCCTCCGGGTGGCTCAGCTCGCTGCGGCCGCCCTGCCACGCCGGGTCGGGACCGTCGAGCGCCGACGGTCAGCCGGCGACCTCCAGGACCAGCTCGACGGTCTGCTCCGGCTGGTCCCACTGCGGGAAGTGGCCGCAGTGGTCGAACCAGTGCAGCTCGGCGTCGGGGAACAGCTCCACCGCCCGCCGGGCCTGGCTCGGCAGCAGCACATGGTCCTGGCGGCCCCAGCCGATCACGAGCCGGCCGGGCCGGGTCCCGGCCGGCGCTCCCTGCTGCTTCGGGCCGTGGACGAGGGCGTGCAGCGCCGCGTCGAGGGACGGCGAGGCGCCGTAGCTGCGCAGCTCGGTGAGCACCAGCTCGGCCGGCAGGCTCCACGGGCGGGCGGAGAACTGCGCGAGCAGTGCGGTGCGACCGGCCGGGTGGGCGCTCAGCGCCGGCAGCAGCGGCTGCAGCCGGCGTACCAGCGCGATCGACGCCGTGATGGTGGCCCCGAAGAACCGGCGCTGTCCGTCGGTCCAGAAGCCGCCGGGGTCCAGGGCCACCGTCGCGCCGCCGAGCCCCCGCCGAGCCAGTTCGAGCACGATCCGGGCGCCCATCGAGCTGCCCACCAGGTCGACGTCGGGCAGCCCCTGCGCGGTCATGAAGTCGGCGACGGCGTCGCAGAGCGTCGCGATCGACACCTCCCCGGCGAGCGGCGGGCTCGCCCCGAACCCGGGCAGGTCGACGGCGATGACCTCGCGGCGCGCGGCCAGGCCGGGCAGCACCCGGTCCCAGCTCCGCCAGGTCGAACCCAGCCCGTGCACCAGCAGCAGCGGCCGGCCCGAGCCACGCCACTCGGCGTGCAGCCGGCCGGCCCCGGCGGGACCGGCCGGCTCGCTCGGTGCCGACACCTCGTCAGGCCGGCAGCTTCGCGGCCAGCACGTCGATGGGCTTCATGTCCGGTGGCGAGGCGAGCAGTTCATCGGCCTTCGCCATCAACGCCGCGGCGATCCGGCCGTCGAGATGGGCCTGGCGGCCGGCGTCGTCCGGGAAGACGTCGAAGATGCCGTAGGTGGACTGGTCGATCCGGATCGCGAACCAGGCCGTGGTGTCCGGCTCGTCCTGCGCCAGCGGCAACGCGCCAGCGAGGAACGCGGCGAGCTCCTCCTCCTTGCCCGGCTTGGCCGTGAGCGTGACGAGCAGTCCGACGGTGACCATGGGGTCCTCTCGAAGGTGTGGGCCGCCCGGGTGCGCCCGGGGGGGCGGGTGCCGCTTCCGACCGGGGCGGTTCGGCCACCCTACGGCCCGGTCAGCGGCGGCGCCGGGTGCGACGGCCGCTCTGCCGACCGGCCCGGCGGATCTCCCGGATCGCCGACCGCTGCCAGCCGGCCATGCTCCGGCCACGGACCCGGTAGGGGTCGGGCAACGTGCCGGGTGGGCGGGGCCGCCGCCCGCGGGCCACCAGCACGACGGAGACCACGACGAGCACCGCGAGCCCGACCAGCAGCCCGAGCGCGACCCCGTTCGCTGCCATTCGCAGCCCCTTCCGGCTCCGGCTGGTGGCGGCGGCCCTCGCTTCGCCGCCGCCCGGCTGGGATGCTGCCAGCATGACCACGAGCCGACGCCTCCGGCTCACCGGCGACCTCGACGCCGACGAGCTGCTCAGCCACGACCCGCTGGCCCTGCTGATCGGCATGCTGCTCGATCAGCAGATCCCGATGGAGAAGGCGTTCCGTGGCCCGGCGGTGCTCGCCGAACGGCTCGGCGGTCCGCTGGACGCGGCCGACATCGCGTCCTACGACCCGGAACGGTTTGTCGCGGTGATGGCCGGGCCGCCGGCGGTGCACCGGTTCCCGGGCTCGATGGCGAAGCGGGTGCAGGAGCTCTGCCGGGTGGTCGCCGCCGAGTACGACGGGGATGCGGCCGGGCTGTGGGCGACCGTCGGCAGTGGCGAGGAGCTGCTCGGGCGGCTGACGGCGCTGCCCGGCTTCGGTCAGCAGAAGGCGCAGATCTTCCTTGCCCTGCTCGGCAAGCAGCTCGGCGTCCGCCCCCCTGGGTGGCGGAAGGCGGCCGGCGGGTACGGCGCCGACGGGGTGTACCACTCGATCGCCGACGTCACCGACGCCGCTTCGATCGCGCGGGTGCGGGAGCACAAGCAGGCCATGAAGAAGGCGACCCGCGGCTAGCCGCTAGGGCAGCTGTGGCGGCCCGATCCGGACCCGGACGCCGGGGAAGTAGCGGACCAGCGGGGGGCCGACCGGGGGCGGGAGCCCGGCCGCCGTGACCAGCTGGTCGTCGAGCTCGAGCACCTCGGCGGCGTGTAGCCGCCAGCTGGCGTGCGTCACCTCGGCGTACGCCGCCGACGCCCCCCACCGCATGTGCAAAGCCCACCGGGCGCTGTGGAAGTGGTCGAGCTCGCTCAGCTGGGCCACCGGGTCCCCGATGCGGACCCGGATGCGGCTGCGGCTGCCTACGGCGTCCGGCCAGAGCCGGCGGCAGGTGTAGGTCACCTCGTTCCCGCGGGCGTGCAGCCGCATGCTCGACCACTCGTAGGGCAGCCGGTAGCTGGCCCGGGCGGCCAGCACCGGCACCAGCCGGCTGGCGTCGAGCGACCGGAACACCACCCCGCGCCGGCCGCGGCCGTCGACGCCGTAGAGCCGCACGTTCGTCTCGAGGAAGTTCGACACGTACGGCGGGCGGACGCCCAGCACCGCGACCTCGCGCATCGCGAACGGGATCAGCCCGACCCAGGTCCGCCGGTCGAAGACGTCCGGCTCGATGCCGGGCGGCAGCAGCGGCCGGACCGCCTCGGGCGGGTACGGCCAGTGCAGCGAGGTCAGCCGGGTCCAGGCCTGGGTGAACACCGCGGTCCGGACGGTCCGGGGCGCGGTCGGGGTGATCGGCTCGGGCTGCACCAGCCCATCCTCGGGCATCGCCGGCCGGCCGGCACGTCGGTGCCGGCGGGCCGGGCAGGATGCGCGCCATGGACTTCACCGGCCGCTCCGCCCTGGTCACCGGCGCCTCCCGCGGCATCGGCCGCGCGATCGCCGTGGCGTTCGCCGCCGCCGGGGCCCGGGTCGTGGTGCACTACCGGGCCGACGCGGCCGCGGCCGAGGCCACCCTCACCTCGCTGGCCGGCACCGGCCACCGGGCGATGCCGGCGGACCTGCGCGACCCGGCGGCGGCGAGCCGGCTCGTCGACGACGTCGTCGAGGTGGTGGGCCGGCTGGACGTCCTGGTCAACAACGCCGGGGTGTTCCTCTCCGCCCCGCCGCTGGCCGTCGACTTCGACGACTGGCAGCGGCACTGGCACCAGACGCTGGAGACCAACCTGCTCGGACCCGCCTGGCTCACCTACGCCGCGGCGCGGCACATGGTCTCGGCGGGGGGTGGCCGCGTCGTCAACGTCTCGAGTCGGGGCGCGTTCCGGGGGGAGCCCGACGCCCCGGCGTACGCCGCCAGCAAGGCCGGCCTCAACGCCTTCGGCCAGAGCATGGCCCAGGCGCTCGGCCCGCACGGGGTGACGGTCGCGACGGTGGCGCCCGGCTTCGTCGAGACCGACATGGCCAGAGCGCACCTGGAAGGCGCCGGCGGCGACGAGATTCGCGCGCAGAGCCCGCTCGGCCGGGTCGCGACCACCGCGGAGGTGGCCGCCGCCGTGCTGTTCCTCGCCTCCGACGAGGCTCGCTTCGCCACCGGCGCGATCCTCGACGTCAACGGCGCGTCCTACCTGCGGAGCTGAACCCGGAGGTTCCCCCCGGCTCGCCTGATGGTGGCGCGAGCGGGCGGCGTGAGGGGGGTCAGTCGCGGGCCCGCAGGTACTGATCGGGCCAGCGGAGGTCGCCGCCGAGCTCGGCGGCGGCGTGCAGCGGCCAGTGCGGGTCGCGCAGCAGCGCCCGGGCCAGCAGCACGGCGTCGGCCTCGCCGGTCGCGATGATGTCGGCCGCCTGCTTCACCTCGGTGATCATTCCCACCGCGCCGGTCGGCAGCCCGCTCTCGCGGCGTACGGCCGCGGCGAAGGGCACCTGGTAGCCCGGACCGACCTCGATCCGGGCGTCCGGGACGGCGCCGCCGGAGGAGCAGTCGAGCAGGTCGACGCCGTGCTCCCGCAGCCGCCGGGCCAGCTCGATCGTGTCGGCCAGGGTCCAGCCGCCGTCGGCCCAGTCACTGGCCGACACCCTGACGAACAGCGGCCGGTCGGCCGGCCAGGCGGCCCGGACCGCGTCGACCACCTCCAGCGGGAAGCGCAGCCGGTTCTCGAACGACCCGCCGTAGGAGTCGCTGCGACGGTTCGCGAGCGGGGAGAGGAAGCCGTGCAGCAGGTACCCGTGCGCCGCGTGCAGCTCGACGACGTCGAAGCCGGCGGCGAGCGCCCGGCGGGTCGCCGCGGCGAAGTCGGCCACGACACCGGCGATCTCCGCGGCCGTGAGCGCGTGCGGTGCCGGCAGCCGGCCGAAGGGCAGCGCGGAGGCGGCGACCGTGGCCCAGCCACCGTCGGCCGGCCCGACGTACCCGCTACCCGGACCGAACGGGGGCGCCGTGGAGGCCTTGCGGCCGGCGTGCGCGAGCTGAATGCCGGCCTGGGCGCCCTGGGAGTGGACGAACCGGGTGATCCGGCCGAGCCCCGCGGCCTGCTCGTCGGTCCAGATGCCGGCGTCGGCCGGGCTGATCCGGCCCTCCGGCGATACGGCGGTAGCTTCGGTGAGCACCAGCCCGGCGCCACCGCGGGCGAGGCTGCCCAGGTGCACCAGGTGCCAGTCGTCGGGTCGGCCGTCGGTCGAGGAGTACTGGCACATCGGGCTCACCCACACCCGGTTCCGGAACGTCGTGCCGCGCAGGGTCAGGGGGTCGAACAGCTCGGACACGAGGGCTCCTTCGGGGGGGCAGGCTTGACAGGGGTCCGGCGTCAGCGCGGGTAGCCGGCGATGACCTCCCGGCCGAACCGGGCCATCTCCTCGAGCTGTGGAGAGAACTGCAGCAGCATCAGGTCGACGCCGGCCGCCTCGTAGGCGCGGATCCGGTCGGCGATCTGTGCGGGCGTGCCCACCAGGCCGGCCCGCAGCCCCCGGTTGGACACCGAGTACTCCTCCAGCGACACCTGCGACTCCAGCTGCGAGCCGGCGACGAAGTCTTGGTAGGAGGCGTACGCCGCCGGCGAGGACCGGACGTCGAGCACCCGCCCGAGCTCGCTCCGCGCCTCGGCCTCGGTGTCCCGGCAGATGACGAAGCCGGACAGCCCGAATCGCAACGGCGCGCCGCCGGCGGCCTCGCGGCGGTCCCGCATGTCGGCGACCTTGTCCGCGATGACCTCCGGCGAGTCGCCGTGCATCACGTACGCCCCGCCCCGGGCGGCGATGACCTGCTTCGCCCGGGCTGACTCCCCGCCCATGTACACGGTCACCGGCGCGGCCGGCTTCGGCTCGAGCACCGTTGCGTGCAGGGCGTAGAGCGGCCCGGTGTGCTCGACCGTGTCCTCGCTCAACAGCCGGGAGACGATCTCGAGCCACTCCTCGGTGCGGTCGTAGCGCGCGTCGTGGACGTCGAACGGGGCGCCGTACTGGGCGGCCTCGTCCTTCCACCAGGAGGAGACGACGTTGAGGCTGACCCGGCCGGGGGCGATCACGTCGAGGGTGGAGATCGCCTTCGCTGTCAGCGCCGGGCTGTGGTAGTTGGGGCGCACCGCGAGCATCAGCTCGAGGGCCTCGGTGACCGCCGCGACGGCGGGTGCGAGCGTCCACGCGTCCAGCGACGGCGCCCGGTGACCCTTGATGTCGTTGAGATTCAGCTCGGCGATCAGCGTCAGGTCGAAGCCGGCCCGTTCGCTCGCCACCGACAGCTCCCGCAGGTAGGGCCAGTCGATGCTCATGCCCTCGTCGGGGACGTTGCGCAGCCAGCCGCCGAACACCGGCATCCAGTAGCCGAACCTCATCAGCGGGCCGCCTCCTCGTCGAGCAGCCGGCGCAAGAAGCGGGCCACCTCGCGCGGTCCGGACCGCTCGGCCTGCGCCTCGACGTCCGGGTTGTAGTTGGTGTTGGTGTTGATGTCGTAGGTCACCAGCCGCCCGTCGGCGGTCTCGATGTACTCGAACCCGGCGATCTCGATGCCGTGCGCGCGGGCGAAGTCGAGGTACGCCGGCAGCAGCGGCGGGCTGAAGTCCTTGCGCAGCGAGAACAACCCGGTGGGCGCAGCGCCGTCGGCGGGGCAGAACGCCTCGTCGACCGCGCAGGCGTCGGCCGGGCAGAGCTCGAAACCGCCGCGGGTGTCCGCCGCCAGCGCGTAGAGGAACTCCCCGCCGACGATCTCCACCCGGGTGATGAACGGCTCCGCCGGCTCGACGTACTCCTGCAGCAGCGTGATGCCGTCCACCGGCGGGTCGAACTCCGGTCCGGTGAGGTAACCGGCGAACGCCTCGAGGGTGTCGAACCGGCGTACGCCGAGGCCCTTTCCGCCCTGGTTGTGCTTGCTGATGAACGGCGTCGGCAGCCTCGCGGCGGCGGCGAGCAGGCCGTCGGTTCCGGCGACCGCCACGGTCCGCGGCACGTCGAAACCGGCCGCCTGCAACGCCACCAGCTGCTCGACCTTGCTCATCTCCAGCTCGAGCACCGAGCGGCCGTTGACCACCCGCCGACCGTGCGCCTCGAGCCAGGACAGCACCCCGCGGGTGTGGTCCTTCGCGTACGGATGCCCGCGGGTGTGCGACGAGGCGCTCATCCGGGACCAGAAGACCCCCGGCGGCGGGGGACGGGTGAGGTCGAGGGAGCCGGAGCCGAGCAACCACTCCTCGTAGGGCACGTCCTCCTCGGCCAGGGCGGCGGCGAAGACGGGGAACCAGTCGGGGTTCTCATGGATCGCGTAGACCTTCATCAACCGGTGCGAACCGGGCCGGGCCCGGATGGATTCCGCGCCGACCATCACCGCAGCGCCAGCACCGGCCAGGTGGCGGCGAAGCCCGGGTGCAGCGGCAGCCGGTCGACCTCGCTCTCGGGCACCCAGCGCACCTGCTGGCTCTCCCGGCTGGCGGCCGCGGGCAGCAGCCGGTCGGCGTCGGCCAGCACAGTCGTGTAGGACCAGCCGCCGTGGTCGTCGACGTACGTCGTCCGCACCCGCACCTGCCGCGGGTCCAGCCCGGTCTCCTCGGCCGCCTCCCGCAGCGCCGCCTGCCGCGCGTTCTCGTCGCTGTCGCGAGCGCCGCCCGGGATGCCCCAGGTGTCGCCGTGGTGGCTCCACGCGATCCGGTGCTGCAGCAGCACCCAGCGGGTCGCGGCGGCATCCCGGTGCCGCAGCAGCAGCAGGCCGGCCGCGCCGAACCGCCCCCAGTGCCGGTGCCCCGCGGCGCAGCGCACCCAACCGTCCCCGTCGCCCACCCCGGCGCCGTACCCCGGATCGCGTCGGCCGATCCGCCGGTCAGCGAGCGGCCGGCGGGTCCCGGGCGGGTCCGGGCGGGGAACAGCGAGGGCGGGTGCCGCCTTGTCGCCGAGGATCACCGAGGACCGCCGCGACCTGATCGGGGCCGGGCCGCCCCCCGGCCCCGCCCCGAAGGAGACTCACCCGTGACCACGGTGACCCGCACGCCGCCGGCCAGCCCGCCGGCCGCAGCGCCGGACGAAGCCGCCCAGCGCGGCGCGGTGCTGCTGGCCGTCTGCGCCGCGACCGGGCTGCTGCTGCTCAACGTCTCGGCGCCCAAC
>JBBSHH010000099.1:0-9281 GCA_038253225.1 Mycobacteriales bacterium
CCTCGGAGAACGCGCCCTCGAGCTCGGCCGGCGCCACCGCCACCGACTTGAGGAAACCGAGGACGTCGGTGAACCACAGCCGGACGAACCGGATGTCACGCTCCTCGAGGGTGCGCAGGACGAACTCCTGCTGTTTGTCCATACGACGGATCCTCCCAGGTCCGCCGAGCGGTCAGCCCAGCGGCGAACGCGGCGCCGGTCGCCGGCGGGTGAGAACCTCGGCGGCGGCGGCGGTGGCGCCCGCCACCACGAGCACCGACGGCCAGGGGCCGATCGCCCGGGCCAGCGAATGCGCACCGCCCATGGCCGCGGTGTAGAGCGCGCCCAGGCCGGCGGCGGTCGCCGTACCGGAGGATCGCGACCACTCCCGACCGCACCAGGCACCGGCCGCCGCGAACACCAGCCCCCCGACGTCCCGGCGCTTGGTGTAGCGGGCCGCGGCGAAACCGCCGACGAGCCCAGCAGCCGCAACGACGGACGGACGCACCGACACGCTGGCCATTCCGACACGCTAGCCAAGCCGTTGCTCTCTCGCGCGGGGCGGTTCGCGACGGTACCGTGACGCTCACGTGCGCTGCGCCGATGGCCGCTCCTGGCGGGGCAGCGGCCGCCAGCCGGGAGGTTCGATGCTCGTTCGGGACGTGCTCCGCGGCAAGGGTGCCAACGTCGCCACGATCCCTGGCGACGCCAAGGTTCGCGACCTGCTGAAGGCACTCGCCGAGCACAACGTCGGCGCACTCGTCGTGTCCAGCGACGGGGTCAGCGTCAGCGGCGTGGTCTCCGAACGCGACGTCGTCCGGGCGTTGAACGCGCGCGGGACCGACCTGCTGGACGCACTGGTTGCCGAGATCATGACCGGCGACGTCACGACCGGCACGGCGGATGCGTCGGTGGACGTGATCATGCAGGTGATGACCGAACGCCGGATCCGGCACGTCCCGATCGTCACCGACGGCCGGCTCGCCGGGATCGTCAGCATCGGTGACGTGGTGAAGACCCGGATGAGCGAGCTCGAGTCCGAGCGCGAGAGCCTGATCGGTTACATCGGCTCCAGCGGCTGACGCGGTCCGTTCCGCCAGGTGATCCATAGCGAGTGAGCCGCGGCTGGCGCGGCTTCGTCGCTATCGATCACGCCGCTCCGGCGCGGGCTGGAACCTCCGACCGGCGGGTAGCACCCTCGCAGCACCCCGCCCGTGACCCGATCGGAGACAGCATGCGCAGCCAGCACGATCCGCGCGAGAGCGACGTGGCCAGCGACGAGAAGGTGGCAGTGTCCCGGGCGACCGGCGGCGTACCCGACCCGGACGCCGAGGATCAGGGCAGCACGACCGGCCCGACGCCGAGCGATTTCGTGGGCCGGGTCGCCGGGCAGGACGTCGGCTCGGCCGGCGAGACGGGCGCGGAGCGCCGGGCGGCCGCGGACGGACAGGACGCGGGGCCGGGGGCCCTCGGCTAGCGCCCGTGCGGGTCGGAGCCGCCCGCCGGAGCGTCGATCGCGCGACCGCCGGACGCCGCGAGCGTGGCCGCCACCTGGCGACCGATCGCCCGCCACTGGCGCGCCGGCAGCGGCGGCAGGATGTCGAGCCAGTCCGGCAGCGACGAGCCGCGCAGCTGCACCATCCCGGCCGGGCGGGCCAGGAACCAGACGTGCAGGTGCGCCCCGCCGTCGCCCCACCGGTTGACATGGACCCGCGCGACCCCCTCGACCGCCGCGATCGCCCGCTCGATGCGCACGACGAGCCGACCGAGCTCGGCGGCGTACCGGTCGTCGAGGTCGCCGAGGTCGAGGTGCGCCCGCGGCCACAGCAGGAACGCCGGTACGCCGGCCGGCTCCGCCGGCTGGTCGAGCCGCCACCGCTCGTCGGTCCATAGGTAGCTCGCGTCGGCCGAGGTGCAGGCCGGGCACGAGGCGGGGTCCGCGCCGGCCCGCACCGGCTCGGGGAGCACCGGGTCGGCGAGCGGCTTGACCAGCAGCGCGCCCTCGAAGGGGAAGATGTCCCAGCCCGCCGACTCGGGCAGTGCCGGCCGGCCGTCCGGGCCGTACGCCGCCCGCGCGCGGGCCGTCAGCTCGGCCGGGTCGAGGGCCGCACCGGTCGGCGGAGGCTGTCCCATGCGCCGGGATGCTAGCCGTCGCCGATCTGGGCGCAGGGCGCTAGAGGCCACCGACGGCGGCCACCGGCAGCCCGCTGCGGTGACACACCCAGAACGGGTCGGGACCGAGGTCGGGCTCGACGAACAGCGCGTGGTCACCGTGCTCGGCGCAGGTCGGCCACCCCGGGTCGACCGCGCCGTGGACCGCCTCCTGCACGTCCTGCGCCACCAGCCCGGGCACGTGCTCCGCGCCGTGCGGCCAGACGGTCAGCCACCAGCGTCGATGCTCCAACGCCGCGGCCAGCGCGGCCGCCGCCGCCGGGGACCAGGCTCCGGTGCGCCACAGATCACGGCGTACGGTCTCGGCCGCGACGGCGAGAGCCTGC
Organism: Mycobacteriales bacterium; assembly: GCA_038253225.1. Taxonomy (GTDB): domain Bacteria; phylum Actinomycetota; class Actinomycetes; order JALYNC01; family JALYNC01; genus JBBSHH01. Next base: position 2,478 of record JBBSHH010000099.1, read on the forward strand.
TCCGGGGTCACGCTGCGACGGTAACCCGCCGGCGGTCGTGGCCGAGCGCCGAAGCGGGTATCGCCCGCGGATGACGCCGACACCGCGACCCGGGTGGTTCAGCCGGCTGCGCCTTGCCGCGCCACCGCTCGACCACCTGGTGCGCGCATTCGTCCGCTACATCGCCGACAGCAGCGACCGGCTGGCGGCAGCGATCACCTACTACGGCTTCCTCATGGTGTTCCCGCTGCTGGTCCTGGCCGCGAGCGTCGTCGGCTACGTGGTGCGCGGGAACCCGGTCCGCGAACAGCGGCTGCTGGCCAACATCGGCAGCTACGTGCCGGGAGAGCTGGCCGGCACGCTGGTGCACATTATCTCGAACAACGCCGGCAAGACCGGCGTCATCGGGCTCGTGGGGCTGGCCTTCGCCGGGCTCGGCTGGGTCGACACGCTGCGCGAGTCCATCCGCTCGGTGTGGCACCAGGAGCCGGTGACCGGCAGCATCCTCAAGAAGAAGGTCAAGGACCTGGGGATCCTCGGGGGCCTGGGCGCGACGGTCGTCGCCTCGTTGGCCGTCACCAGCCTCGGCACCTCCTATGCCCGAACCGGGCTCGACCTGCTCGGCCTCAATCCGGGCAACCCGGCAGCGCACGTCCTGCTCAGCCTGGTGGCGCTGCTGCTGGCGGTCGTCACCGACGTCGCGCTGCTCGCCTACATCTTCCTGTGGCTGCCCAGGGTCGCCGAACCGCTGCGTCGCGTGTTGCGCGGCACGGTCTTCGGCGCGGTCGGTCTCGAGCTGCTGAAGTTCGGCGGCATCTACTACCTCAACCAGTTCACCAGCGCCGGCAGCCGACTCTACGGAGCGGCGCTGGCCGCCGGCTTCGGCGTGCTGATCTGGATCAACCTGGTGTCCCGGTTCGTGCTGTACGCCGCGGCCTGGACCGTCACCGCGCCCTACGACACCGACGTCAAACCGTCCGGCAGCTCCACCGACGCGGAGCCCAACGAGGCCGCCGGCCGGCATGAGCTCGCGACCGGACGGTCGGCGGACCACGAGTCGCCTGCGGAGATCGGCTGAGGCCGCTGCCGGCATAGGCTGGAACGGCAAGCCCGAGCCGGGAGGAGCACGGTGGCGCAGCTGCGGGTGGCGCTGGCCCAGATCGATACGACGGTCGGCGACCTCGACGGCAACGCGGAGCTCGTGGTGCGCTGGACCCGGCACGCCGCCGAGCAGGGTGCGCACCTGGTGGCGTTCCCGGAGATGGCGCTGACCGGCTACCCGCCGGAAGACCTGGTGCTGCGGTCGTCGTTCGTCGCCGCCTCGGTGGCCGGGCTGGAGCGGCTGGCCGCCCGGCTGCGGGACGAACGGCTGGGCCACCTCGCGGTCGTCGTCGGCTACCTGGGCTCGGCCGGCCCGGCGGCCGAGCGGCTCGGCCGGCCCCATGGCGAGCCGCAGAACGCCGCGGCCATGCTCTGCGACGGTCGGGTCGTCGCCCGCTACGCGAAGCACCACCTGCCCAACTCCGGGGTGTTCGACGAGTTCCGCTACTTCGTCCGTGGCGACCGGCTGCCGGTGGTGCGCCTGCACGGCATCGACGTGGCGCTGACGATCTGCGAGGACCTGTGGCAGGACGGCGGCCCGGTGGCGGTGGCCGGTCGGGCCGGCGCCGGTCTGGTGGTGACGATCAACGGCTCGCCGTACGAGCGGGACAAGGACGACTTCCGGCTCCAGCTGGCCCGGCGCCGGGCCAGCTCGGCCGGGGTCACGCTCGCCTACGTCAACCTGGTCGGCGGCCAGGACGAGCTGGTCTTCGACGGCGACTCGCTCATCGTCGACGCCACCGGCCGGCTGCGCGCCCGGGCGCCCCAGTTCGAGGAGGGCCTGCTCGTCGCCGACCTCGACCTGCCGCTCGGCACCGACGACCGGGTCGGCTCGATCGACGCGGCGGACGGCACCTCGATGGTGGTGGAGCGGGCCACCGTGTCGGGCGAGCCGTTGCCGGCCTACCCGCCGGCGGTCGCCGGGCTGGCCCCGCGGCTGCCCGCCGAGGCGGAGGTCTACGCGGCGCTGGTGACCGGCACCCGCGACTACGTGCGCAAGAACGGCTTCCGCTCGGTGGTCCTCGGCCTGTCCGGCGGCATCGACTCGGCCCTGGTCGCGACGATCGCCGCCGACGCGCTCGGCGCCGACGCGGTGCACGCGGTCGGGATGCCCAGCCGGCACTCCAGCGAGCATTCGGTCGCGGACGCCGAGGACCTGGCGAAGCGTCAGGGCCTGCACTGGCAGCTGCTGGCGATCGACCCGGCCGTGACGGCGTACGAGTCGCTGCTCGACCTCGACGGCCTGGCGGCGGAGAACCTGCAGGCCCGGGTGCGCGGCACCACGCTGATGGCGCTGTCGAACCAGCACGGCCACCTCGTGCTGACGACCGGCAACAAGAGCGAGCTGGCCACCGGCTACTCCACGCTCTACGGCGACTCCGCCGGCGGCTTCGCGCCGATCAAGGACGTGCCCAAGACGCTGGTGTGGGCGCTGGCCCGCTGGCGCAACGCCCAGAGCCCGGCGGACCCGCCGATCCCGGAGAGCAGCATCACCAAGCCGCCATCGGCGGAACTCGCTCCCGGTCAGCTCGACAGCGACCGGCTGCCGGACTACGCCGTGCTCGACCGGCTGCTCGACGACTACGTCGAGCGGGACCTCGGCCGGGACGGGCTGATCGCGGCCGGCCACGACCCGCAGCTGGTCGAACGGGTGATCCGGCTCGTCGACGCCGCCGAGTACAAGCGCCGGCAGTACCCCCCCGGCCCCAAGATTTCGCTGCGGGCCTTCGGTCGGGACCGTCGGCTGCCGATCACCAGCCGGTGGCGGGACCAGGCGGGGCCGCGCGCTGACAGCTCGGCCGCAGAGCCCGGTCAGCGTGGCGCCAGGCCGGCCAGCACACTGTCGACGATCGACTCGGACAGCGCCCGGCCGACCGGGCCCTGGACCGGTCGCATCAGCACCCGGTAGAACATCGGTCCGACCAGCAGGTCGATCGAACGTTCGATGTCGATGTCGGCGCGCAACTCCCCGCCGCTGACTCCTCGCCGTAGCACCTCGGCCATGTGCGCGCGACGCGGCAGGATCACCCGCTGCCGGTAGAGCCGCATCAGCTCGGGGCAGGTCGCCGCCGCCCCGAGCAGCCCGGGCAGGACCCGGCCGGCCAGGCTGGATGCCGACTTGCGGCGGACCACGTCGACCAACGCCACCAGGTCGCCGCGCAGGTCCCCGCGCAGAACCGGGGGGGCGGTCTCGTTCAGGCGGCTGAGCGCCTCGAGGACCAGCGACTCCTTGTTCGGCCAGCGTCGGTAGATCGTCGCCTTTCCCACCCCGGCTCGCGCGGCGACCGCCTCGACGGAGAAGCCGGTGAAGCCCTCCTCGGCGACGAGGGCGAGCGTCGCATCGAGGATCGCCGAGTCCACTGCCGGGCTGCGCGGGCGACCCGGCGCTCGGGCGGACTCCCCGCCCGGCCGCCGGGTCGGCCCGGTCATCCCTGCCGCTGCCCGACGGTGCGGCGCTGCGAGCCGTCCGGCGCCGCAGCCGGGCGCGGCACCGCGACGACCGGCCGGCCGCTCTGGGACGCTCTGAGGTCGGTCTGGATGGTCTTCAGCGCCACGTTGATGACGGTGTTGTCCAGGACCACGACGAGCAGGCTGACCACCAGTACGGCGAGGATCCACCAAAGGCGGTCGTGGATGGTTTTCTCGTCCACGCAACTCCTTCGGGTCAAGGTTTCGATACGGAACGGTACCGTTACGTCGTACCGTAACACCTGAGCTCCGAGCCGGCCGAGCCGACGGGCCCGACGTGGGACGATGGCCGGTCATCCGGGGACGCCAGCCGGCGCCTCGAGAGAGCGGAGGTGTTCCATGTCCGAGCCGAGCCTCTACGGCGGAACGGCCAGCCGACGGGTCCGCATCCCCCACCTGCAGGCGGCCAAGGATCGCGGTGAGAAGTGGGCGATGCTGACGGCGTACGAGCAGTACGCCGCCGCCATCTTCGACGCGGCCGGCATACCGGTGCTGTTGGTCGGCGACTCGGCCGCCAACAACCTCCTCGGCTACGAGACCACCCTCCCGGTGACGGTCGACGAGCTGCTGCCGCTGGTCCGCGCGGTGGTCCGCAGCACGCAGCGGGCGCTGGTCGTGGCGGACCTGCCCTTCGGCTCCTACCAGGGCTCCACCGCGATGGCGTTGGCGACCAGCGTCCGGTTCCTCAAGGAGGGTGGCGCGCACGCGGTGAAGCTCGAGGGCGGCCGTCCCGTCGCGGCGGCGGTGGCCGAGCTCGGCGCCGCCGGCATCCCGGTGATGGGGCATCTGGGCTTCACCCCGCAGAGCGAGCACCGGCTCGGCGGCTATCGGGTGCAGGGCCGCGGCGACGCGGCCGACGCCCTCGTCGAGGACGCGCTCGCGCTGGAGCGGGCCGGCGCCTTCGCGGTGGTGCTGGAGATGGTGCCGGCCGAGCTCGCCAAGCGGGTCACCGCCGAGCTGTCGATCCCTACCGTCGGGATCGGCGCCGGCGCCGACTGCGACGCCCAGGTGCTGGTCTGGCAGGACATGGCGGGGTTGCGCGCGGACCCGATCCCGCGCTTCGTCAAGCGCTACGCCGACCTGCGCGGCACCCTCACCGCGGCCGCGCAGCAGTTCGCCACCGAGGTCCGCGACGGTCGCTACCCCGCCGCGGAGCACGCCTATAACTGACCCGGGGCTGCGTCGGGGATCGCCGCGGCGAGCTGGCGGCTCAGCACCGAGCGGGCCTCGGTGAGCGACGGCCCGTACCAGGTGAGATGCCGACCGGAGACGCAGGCCACCGGCACGTTCCACCCGGCGAAGGCCTCCGGGCCGTCGGCCGGGCAGAACGCGTACGGCTCGTCCGGCAGCACGACCAGGTCGACCGAGCCGCGCACCGCAGCCAGGTCGACCTTCGGGTAGCGCTCCGCCACGCCGGCGAGCACGTTGGTCACACCGAGTCGGTCGAGCACGTCACCGGCGAACGTGTCCCGACCGAGCGCCATCCACGGGCGGCGCCAGATCGGCACCAGCGCCCGCCGACGCGGACCGGCGTACGGCGCCCGCCAGACGTCCTCGGCCGCCCGGAGCCAGCCGGGCTCGTCGAGGGCGAGGCAGTCGACCAGCAGCCGGCGCAGCGACCGCAGGCCGGCCGGGAGCGATCTCGGGGCGGTGACCCAGACCGGGACGCCGGCGGCCCGCAACGCCTCGATGTCGGCGGGCCGGTTCTCCTCCTCGTTGGCGACGACCAGGTCGGGGGCGAGGGCCACCACGGCGGCCAGGTCGGGATTCTTGGTGCCCCCGACCCGGCGTACCGGCAGGGCCGGCGGCTCCGTACACCAGTCGGTGGCCCCGACCAGCAGCCCGGCCGCAGTGAGCGCGACCGCCTCGGTCAGCGACGGCACCAGCGACACCACCCGGCGGAACGGCCGGCGCACCGCGACGGCCGAACCGAGATCGTCCGACCGCACCAGGTCAGACATCGGTGACCCGCAGGCCGGCATGCACGTGGTAGCGCCGGTTGACCGCGATGAGGTTCGCGGTGAGCGCCTCGAGCTGGTGGGCGTTGCGCAACCGGCCGGCGTAGACGCCGCGCATCCCGGGAATCCGCCCGGCCAGCTCCACGACGGCGTCCGTCGCCGCCCGGTCGTCTCCCACGACCAGCACGTCGGTGTCCACCCGCGCCACGGCGGGGTCGAGCAGCAGCACGGCCGAGACGTGGTGGAAGGCGCCGACCACCCGGCTGGCCGGCAGGATGGCGGCGGCCTGCTCGGCGGCGCTTCCCTCCGGGACCGGCAGCGGGTAGGCGCCGGCCTTGTCGAAGCCGAGCGGGTTGACGCAGTCCACGACGATCCGCCCGGCCAGCACCGGCGCGAGGTCGGCGAGCAGCGCCCGGTGCCCCTCCCACGGCACCGCCACTACGACGATCTCCGCGCCGGCGGCGGCCTCGACGTTGCCCATCCCGCGCACCGGCGCGTCCGGCAGCTCGGTCCGCAGCGCCGCCGCGGCCAGCTCGGCGCGGTCGGCGGAGCGGGAGCCGAGCAGCACCGGTGTTCCGGCGGCCGCCAGCCGCCGACCCAGGCCGCGGCCCTGCGGGCCGGTGCCGCCGAGCACCGCGACCGGGGCCGGCCGGGACGCGGTGGGCGGTGCGGCGAGGTCGTGCGGGGTCGCGGTCACCCGGACATCCTCCCCCGCACGGGCGGGCCGGTTGGCGAAGCACGACCGGCGAGGCAGGAGGTTCGCCGGCCACGGCGAACCTCCCGGCATGCCCTTCTGCCGCCGCTGGCCGGCCCCCCGGCGACCGGCTGCGGTGCCGGCGCCCCGCCAGGGTGTCCCAGCCGTGCCGCTGCCGGCCACGGTCGAGTCGGGCGAGGTGGGCCGGCTGCTGCGCGAGCTGGCCGGCCTCCGGTTGGACGTTGCCATGGACCTCACGATGGCCGCGGCCGCGCTGGACAACGACCTGGCCGAGCTGGCCCGCGCCGCGGTCGACGCCGATATCCGCCGGGTCGAGGAGCTGCGCCGCAGCTGGCGTGACCGCGCCGCCGCGGCGGTTCCGATAGCCCCGATCCCGCGAGCCGGCGAGCCGAACGCGGCCGCCCGTCGGGGTTCCTGGCTGACGATGATGCGGGCCGCGTTGATCAGCCTGGTGCCGCTGCTGGCGCCGGTCGATGGACGGCACCGCTCGGCGCGATAACGGCTGGACCGCGGGTCCACCGGCTGGCACGGTAGCCGGCCGTGTCGGAGCCCACGGAGCCCTCGGCGACCACCCGGCCGGCC
>JBBSHH010000100.1:0-9167 GCA_038253225.1 Mycobacteriales bacterium
GGTCTGACCGAACTCCGCGAGTGCGACCAGAGCCGCCGCGGCGCCGCCGACGCCGTTGAAGACCGCGACCATCTGCGGCATCGCGGTCATCCGCACCTGCCGGGCCGCCGGTACGCCGATGACGGTGCCGAGCGCGACACCGGCCCCGATCAGTCCGAGGTTGCGCAGGCCGGGCTGGAGGAACGTCATGGCGACCGCGAGCAGCACCCCGGCCGCGCCGAGCAGGTTCCCCGCGCGGGCGGTGCGCGGTGAGCTCAGCCCCTGCAGCGCCACGATGAAGCACACCGCGGCCGCGAGGTAGGACAAGGAGATCCAGTCGGTGCGGCTCATGTCGGCCTCGGGGCCTCGGGCGGCGGCGGACGCTCGGTCGAGGGCCGAGCGCCCCGCCGGCCCGTGAACATCTCCAGCATCCGGTCGGTGACCACGAAACCCCCGACGACGTTCACCGTGGCGAGGGTCACCGCGACGAAGCCGACGACCTGCTCCACCGGGCGGTCGGCCGTCCCGAGGACGGCCATGGCGCCGATGAGGATGATCCCGTGGATGGCGTTCGCGCCGGACATGAGCGGGGTGTGCAGCGTGCTCGACACCTTCGAGATGACCTCGAAACCGACGAACACGGCGAGCACGAAGATCGTGACGAGGTCGAGCGAGCCGTTCATCGCCGTCCGGTCCGGCGTTCGAGGACCATCGGGTGCACCACCGAGCCGTCCCGGGTGACGCAGGTGCCGGCCACGATCGCGTCGTCGCCGTCGGGCCCGAACTCCCCGTCCCGGACCATCAGCAGCAGCAGGTTGGCCAGGTTGCGGGCGTAGAGCGCGCTGGCGTGTGCCGGCAGCCCGCTGGCCAGGTTGAGCGGGCCGCTGACGACGACGCCGGCGTGCTCGACGTCGGCGCCGGCGCGGGTCAGCTCGCAGTTGCCGCCGCTCTCGGCGGCGAGGTCGACCAGCACCGACCCGGGCCGCATCCCGGCGACCATCGCCTCGGTGACCAGCAGCGGCGCACGCGCCCCCGGGACCGCGGCCGTGGTGATCACCACGTCGGACTGCGATACGTGCCGGCCGATGAGCTTGCGCTGCTCGCGCAGGAAGGCATCGGACTGCTCCCGCGCGTAGCCCCCGGTGCCGTCCTGGGTCTCGAGCGGGAGCTCGACGAACGTCGCGCCCAGGCTCATCACCTCCTCCTTGGCGGCGGCGCGGACGTCGTAGGCCTCCACCACCGCGCCGAGCCGGCGCGCGGTGGCGATCGCCTGCAGGCCGGCTACCCCGGTGCCGAGTACCAGCACCTTCGCCGGCGGCACCGTGCCGGCCGCGGTCATCGACATCGGGAAGAACCGCGGCAGCCGACCGGCCGCGATCAACACCGCGCGGTAGCCCGCGACCAGCGCCTGCGAGGACAGCGCGTCCATGCCCTGCGCCCGGCTGATCCGGGGCAGCAGCTCCACCGCAAAGGCGGTGACACCCCGGTCGGCCAGCTCGTCGAGCACCGAGCCGGGCCCGAACGGGTCGAGGAAGCCCAGCAGCGCGGCTCCCGGCCGTAGCATGCCCACCTCGGTCGAGGTCGGCGGCGCCACCTTGAGCACCGCGTCGGCCGCGGCGAGCAGCTCGTCGGCGTCGGGGACGAGGTCGGCGCCGCGCTCGCCGTAGCCGGCGTCCGGATAGCTCGCGGCGACGCCGGCACCAGTCTGGACCGAGACGTCGAGCCCGGCGGCGCGCAGCCGGGCGACGGTGTCGGGCACGATGGCGACCCGACGCTCGCCGGCGACGGTCTCGGTGGGTACGGCGATGCGCACGACCGGGAAAACTACCGGGCCGGTCAGCCGGCCCCGAGGAGGGTGACGATGACGGCGCTGCCATCGGGCGAGCAGTACGAGATCAGTAGCGGGGCGCTGCGGGCGACGGTCGTGGAGGTCGGGGGCGCGCTGCGCACACTGCACGTCGGCGACCGGCCGCTGCTCGACGGCTACCCGCCGGAGGCCATCTGCACCGGCGCCCGGGGGCAGTCGCTGCTGCCCTGGCCGAACCGGGTCGACGGGGGCCGCTACAGCTTCGCCGGGACGCGGCGCCAGCTCGCGCTGACCGAGCCGGATCGCGGCAACGCCATCCACGGGCTCGCCCGCTGGGTGCCGTGGCAGGTGCTGGCGCGCGCAGCGGACCGGGTGACGATGGGCTACCGGATCCATCCGCAGCCGGGCTACCCGCACACCGTGGAGCTGCGGATCGACTACCGGTTGTCAGGGGACGGGCTGGACGTGCAGACCACGGCCACCAACACCGGGCCCGAGCCGGCACCGTTCGGCGCCGGGGCGCACCCCTACCTGCGGGTCGCGGCGGCGACCATCGACGACGCCCGCCTGCACGTGCCGGCGGCCCGGTGGCTGCTGACCGACGACCGCGGCATCCCGACCGACCTGGCGCCGGTGGCCGGCTCGCCGTACGACTTCCGCGAGCCCCGACGAATCGGCGACCTGCACATCGACTACGCCTACACCGAGCTCGACCGTGACCCGGACGGCCGCGCCCGGCTGACCCTGACCGGGCCGGCCGGGGAGAGCGTGCGGCTCTGGCAGGACCCGAGCTACCCCTGGCTGGAGGTCTTCACCGGGGACACGCTGCCGATGGAGGAGCGCCGGCGCGGTCTGGGGGTGGAGCCGATGAGTTGCCCGCCGAACGCCTTCGTCAGCGGCACCGACGTGGTCACGCTGGCGCCCGGGCAGAGCTGGACCGGCTCGTGGGGCGTGGAGGTCGGCTGAGGAGTCGGCGGGTCAGCCGGCCGACGCGGCGGCGTGCTGGTCGCGCGCCCAGGCCGCGAGCAGCCCGCGGAAGTGCGACACGAACTGCTCGTGCTCGTGCGGCGGGAACGTCCCGCGGACCGTCGCGACGAGCAGGTCGTCGAACTCCCGGCTCTCGACGTAGTCCACCGTGGCGGCGTCGATGTCGGACAGGTGCTCGGCACAGAACTCCTCGTAACGCTCCTGCTCGAAGTAGTCGTCGGCGAGCCGGCCGTACGCCGCGAGCTTCTCGCCGTAGCTGAGCTCCGTGCGGTCCCCGACGTCGAAGTACCGTCGGGTGTCGAGGTCGTGACGCGGCCGTCGGCCGGTCGCGGTGCAGAACACCGCCCACTTGAGCAGCGTCTTCATCGCCCACGGGAAGTAGTAGTGCAACGAGGTGATCGCGACGTCCGGGCAGGCGTTGGCGTAGTCGATCGGATAGACCTCGCCGCCGCGCAGCAGCGTCTCGCAGGAGTTGAACTCCCATCGGAAAAACGCGTTGACGAGCCGGCCGATCGTCACGACCTCCTGGCCCACACCGGGGTCGAGGAAGGCGTGGTCGACGGAGTACCGGTCGTGCATGGGGCGGTCCGGGTTGAACCGCATCACCATCGTCTCCGCGCCGATCGAGAGCGACCGGGCGAAGACGTCGAACCCCTCGACCGAGGCCTGCAGGTGCATCAGCCGCGCGCCCGACTCGTCGTACGCGCGGTGCAGCTCCGCGGGGGTGCTGATCCGGCTGACCCCGACCCACGCGCCGCCGTCGTACGGCTTCATCCACAGCGGGTAGCCGATCTGCTCGGCGACCGCGTCGAGGTCGAACGGCCGGTTGTACTTCGCCGCGGTGTAGGCGAACTTCGCGTGCTCCGGTGGGTTCTTGAACGGCACCAGCCAGGTGTCCGGAACCTTCAGCCCCAACCGCATCATCGCGCAGTACGCCGCGTGCTTCTCCATCGACTGGAACGTGAACGGGCTGTTGAACAGGTAGACGTCGTCCATCAACGCGACCTTCTTGAGCCACTCCCGCGGCACGAAGTACCAGTACGCCAACCGGTCGATGACGACGGCATAGCGCGGGCGGGAGCGCAACGCGAACGGCTCGATCGTGATCCGCTCGGTGCGGTACTCGTGGCTGACGTCCCCGATCTGCACCCGCGGCATGGCCCGACGCACCAACGCCTCGAACGCGCTGGGCCAGTCCTCCTCGGTGCCGAGGAGCAGACCGATGAGGTGGGTCGCGGAGGTGGACGTGGAGGTCGACATGGCCGCCTTTCGATGCCGGTCGTATCAGTGCCGGTCGTATCAGAGTGCCGTCAGGTCAGCAGAAGCGAGGCAGGTGGTGCTCGCGCCGGGCCCCTTCACGCCCACGCGTGCGCGAGCAGGTCAACGAGGCAGGGATCGAGCACGTCCCGCCACGACACCCAGTTGTGGGCATCAGGATGGACGCGGAGCTGGGCTCCGTAGCCCTGGGCGCCGAGGGACCGCGACATCCGCCGGTTGTTCTCGAGGTTGTCCTCCACCGACCCGCAGGTCATCGCGGTCGGAACCGGCGTGCCCCCGTCGGTGCCCGAGCGCAGCACGTCGGTGACGAACCGGGTGACCCGGGTGAAGCGCGAGTAGGACGCCTCCTGCGGGTCGAGCTCGGCGGAGAAGAAGCTGCCGGACTGCAGGAACAGCCCACCGAACGCGGCCGGGTAGCGCCGCTGCGCGTGCAGCATGCCGACCGCGCCGAGGCTGACGCCGAGGCCCACCCGGGACCGGCCGCCGGCCGGCGTGGGAACGACCCGCTCCAGCGTGGGCAGCAGGCCCAGGGCGAGCGCCCGGGCGTAGGCCGCTGACCCCGAGTAGTGCTCGTCCCGGTCGAGCGGCGCCAGCAGCGCCGCCCGCATCGGCGGCAGCCGACCGGCGCCGGTCATGGCGTCGAGGAACTGGGTGAGCTCACCGAGCCGGGCGAACTCCGGCCCGTCGTGGACGACCAGTAGCGGAGCCGGCGTCCCGTCCACCAGTCCGGCGCAGGACCACAGCAGGCAGCTCATCGGCGCCGCCAGGCCACGGGTCGGGACCGACAGCCAGCGGGTCGGGCCGCAGGGTCCGTCGCGGCCCAGCCAGGCGGGCGGGACGTAGCCGGGAAACTCGATCACGCTCTTGTCCCCGAAGGCACCCGGGGCCCGCTTGTCGTTCGCCGGGTCCAGCACGGTCTCCCGGCCCCCGTCGGCGTGGCGCAGCTCGAGCAGGTACTCCATGCGGTCGACCGGCGGTCGCGGCAGCTTCAACCGCCAACCGGTCGTGAGCCGGGTGAAGTCCAGTTGGGCGCCGGGGATCCGGACCGCCGGCTGGAGGCGGACGCCGACCAGGCGCCGATCCGGGTCGGCGTAGCGGAACGTCGCGCTCCTGCTGGTGGCGGTCGGTCCAGCGGCGCCGGTGGAGCCGGTGCGACTGCGACGAGGGGCGGCGGTCATCGCCCGCCGACCCTACTGACTCCACCCCCCGGCGCGGGTCCGCGCCGGCGGCGGATGGGCTCAGGTGCCGAAGGAGTACCAGCGGTCCAGCCAGGTGTCGGTGTCGACCAGGTCGCGGTGCTCGGCGAAGACCCGCGCGACCTGCTCCCACCGGCGGATCGCCAGCCGCGCCCACATCGCCCAGATCGGCGCGGTCAACCGTCGGATCTCGCTCACCACCTGAGCGAAGACCTGCCGCACCCGCTCGGTGAGGCGGGTCAGCAGCTCACGGGCCTGCTCGTCCATCCCGGACCTCCTCGACGCCGATCGTCGGCCCATGGTGACACCCGGGCGGGCCCGACGTGCGGACTTTCGGTGTCAATTCGGTGCCGACCGCGGCCCGAGTCCGGCGGCCGGGTCCTGCGCAGGGCCGGCCGGAGCACGTCACCCGCTCGCCGTCTCGGGCCCACCCGGCCCGGCTCCGATGCAAACAGTGGTCCGATGGAACTCCCAGGGGCCGACCGAAGGAGGACACGTGACCATGCTGGATCTGTTGAGCGCGCGGGTGCCGGTGACGCTGCTGCTGGACCTGCTCGACCCGGCCGGACCGGAGTCACGGCTGATCCTGCGCCGCGAACCCCCGGACGACCTCAGCTGGCTCGCGCCGCGCCCGGCCTGACCGGAGCCGGGCAGCAGTCGCGCGGACAGACGTCGCTGCTGGCGCCGAGCCGGCCCAGAGCCGGTCGGGCCGCCCGGGCCGTGGCCCGCTCGACGACGAGGTCGCGGATCATCGCGACGAACCTCGGGTCGGTGCCCACCGTGGCGGCCCGCTCCATCCGCAGGCCCAGCTCGTCGGCGCGCTCCCGGGCTTCGGTGTCCAGGTCGTAGCACACCTCGAGGTGGTCGGAGACAAACCCGATCGGCACCACGACGACGTCGGACACCCCCTCGGCGACGAGCACGTCGAGGTGGTCGACGACGTTCGGCTCGAGCCACGGCTGGGTCGCAGGGCCGCTGCGGCTCTGGTAGACGAGGTCCCACCGGTGCCCGCCGACCCCCTCGGCCACCAGCCCGGCGGCCTCCCTCAGCTGGGTGGGGTAGCCGTCGCCGGTAGGCCCGCTGGACCGGGCCGCGGACAGCGGGATGCTGTGCGCGCTGAACACCAGCCGGGCGCCGCCTCGACCGGCGGCGGGGAGCCGGGCGAGCGCGGCTCGGGCGTTCTCGACCATCGGGGCGACGAAGCCGGGGTGGTTGAAGTAGTGCCGCAGCTTCTCGACCGTCGGGGCGTCCGGACCCACCGCGGCCCGAGCCAGGGCGATGTCGTCCTGGTACTGCCGGCAGCCCGAGTAGCTCGAGTACGCCGAGGTCACGAACGCCGCGGCCCGGCGCACCCCGTCCGAGGACATCGCTCGGAGCGTGTCGGTGAGGTACGGGCGCCAGTTGCGGTTGCCCCAGTACACCGGTAGGTCCAGACCGGCCGCGGCGACGTCGGCGCGGATCGCGTCCAGCAGTGCGCGGTTTTGTTCGTTGATGGGGCTGACCCCGCCGAACCGGTGGTAGTGCTCGGCCACTGCCAGCAGCCGCTTCCTAGGGATTCCGCGGCCGGCGGTGACGTTCTCGAGGAACGGCAGCACGTCGGCCGGGCCTTCCGGTCCCCCGAACGACACGAGCACCAGCGCGTCGTAACCGCAGGCGGTGCTCACGCCGACCAGCCTCGCAGCCCAACTGCCTGCCCGCCACTCGGCGTCGGACACCTGTCCGCGCCGCTACATGGTGGAGATTGCGCGGTTAGGTCGGATCGAGTCTTGTCTCCAGTGGTGGCGATGTGGTCTGCTGCGCTGGCCGGGTTGGGCGCCGACGCGTCGTCCCGAGGTCGTTCGCCAGAGTCTGGTGGAATGCCCCCGGTTTCTGGAGGCTCTGATGGCACTGCTGCCACCGTTCGCACCGGCCGGATCCTCGGCGTCCCCTCGACAGCGGGGCGGCGGGCGCCGCAGGCGGTTGACCGCCCGGGCGCTGGTGACCGGCGCGGCGGTGGTGGCCGTGCTCGGCGCGGTGGCGGCGCCGGTCACCGCGGGCGCCGGCCCGAACCGGGCCGGCAGCTACGTCAACCCGGTCTCGAAGACCTTCGCGGACACCTTCGCCGACCCGTCGGTGATCCGCGGCGAGGACGGCTACTGGTACTCCTACGCGACCAGCGACCCGCTGCGTCAAGGCGAAGGCACCCCGCACCTGCTGCCGATGGCCCGCTCCAGCGACCTGGTGACCTGGACGTTCGTCGGGGACGCGTTCAGCGCCGGGAACCGGCCCACGTGGGCGGCCGACGACGCGTCGTTCTGGGCTCCGGACATCCGCTACTTCAACGGCTCCTACCACATGTACTACGTCGTGACCCAGACGACGGTCACCGACGAGCCGAACGACAACGCCGTCGGCGTGGCGACCGCCCCGACGCCGACCGGCCCGTGGACGGACTCGGGCGCCCCGGTCGTCGGTCCCCGCCGCGGCGCCGACGGGGCGCCCGGCAACTTCCTGTGGACCTTCGACCCGGCCGAGTTCACCGACCACGACGGCGCCCGTTACCTGTACTACGGCTCCTACTACGGCGGGATATTCGTCACCCGGCTCGATGACGCCGGGACCGGCGCCGTCGGCACTCCGACGATGGTGGCGATCGACAACCGCTACGAAGGCGCCTACGTCGTCCGGCACCAGAACTGGTACTACCTGTTCGCCTCCGAGGCCAACTGCTGCGCCGGCCCCACCACCGGCTACAGCGTCTTCGTCGGTCGGTCCGGCAGCCCGACCGGAACCTTCCGGGACCGCGACGGTATCCCGTTGACGGCGTCGCGGGTCGGCGGTACCCGGGTGGTCTCCCCCAACGGCAACCGATGGGTCGGCACCGGGCACAACGCGATCGTCACCGACCTCGCCGGTCAGGACTGGTTCGTCTACCACGCGATCGACCGCGCTGACCCCTATCTGGACCAGCCGTTCGGGATCAACCAGCGGCCAATGTTGATCGACAGACTCGACTGGGTCTCCGGCTGGCCCACGGTGCGGCGGGGCAACGGCGCCAGCGCCGGCCTCACCGCAGCGCCGGTGACGCACCCGGCCGTGCAGGCGGACTTCGCCGGCACCGCCGGGTTGCCGGCCGGCTTCAGCCCCATCGGTGGATCGTGGTCGGTGCAGAACGGGGCCGCCGTGCAGTCGAACGCGGCCTGCGCCCCGGCCTACCTGCTGAGCACCGGGCCGGCCCCGGCGGCGCGCCGGGTGGAGGCCGACCTGCGGTCGGCTTCGGGCGCAGGCAGCCCCGGTCTGGTGGTTCGCTGGACCGGGCCCGGCGACACCGTCGTCGCCTGGGTGGACGCGGCGTCCCGCGCGTTGGTCCTGCAGACCAGGGTCGGTGGGGTGCTCGTGGACCGACACAGTTCGCCGCTGCCGGCCACGTTCGTCGCGGCCGACTGGCACAACCTGGCCGCCGATCTGCGCGGCGCCGCCCTCACCGTCGAGCTGACCGACGCGCGGCTGCACGATCCGGTCGCGGTCATCAACGAGACGCTGCCGTCCCGGGCGACCGGCCCGGCCCGGGTGGGTGTCGCGTCACGGTGCGGCGCCACGGCGGCCGACAACATCAGCGCCGCCGGGCTCTTCACACCGGTGTCGTCGCTGGCGCCGGCGCCGGCGGTGGGACCGGTCGACTACGCCTACAGCGACGAGTTCAACTCCTCCTCGCTCCAGCCGGCCTGGAGCTGGGTGCGCCAGCCGGACGGCATGCTGGGCAACGGTGCCTTCGTCTGGCCGACACAGTCGGGCGACCTGACCGGTCCTGGCGGGGTCGCGTCGGTGCTGCTGCGTACCGCCCCGAGCGGCGCCTACACCGTGGAGACCAAGGTCAGCATCAATTTGGGCACGAACACCGTGTTGAACTTTGAGCAGGCCGGTCTGGTCGCCTATGTTGA
>JBBSHH010000101.1:0-9132 GCA_038253225.1 Mycobacteriales bacterium
CAGGACGTGTCCGTGATCGCGGTCAAGGGCACCGCGAGCACGTACTGCATCCAGATGCACCACGCCAAGCTCACGGCCGGCACCTCGGAGGACCAGCGGATCACCGACGCGCTGCCACCGGCCGTCGGGGTCTGCCCGTAGCCGAGCCTCGGAGGAGGAGCAGGGGCGACCCGTCGGGCCGCCCCTGCTCCCTGGCCGGACCCGCTGGGTCGATCGGGCTCACCGGCCGGCCGACAAACGGCGGCTGTGCTGGGCAGCCGGCCAATGTCACGCTGAGTGCATCATTCGTCATTCTGTGGAGGCAGCACCGTGACAGCGATCCGGCCCCGGCCCGAGGACAACGACGGCGGGTCCACCCTCGTCGAGATCCTGACCGTCACGATCATCCTGGCCGTTCTGGCGGCGATCGCCATACCCGCGTTCCTGAGCCAGAAGGACAAGGGCTACGTGGCCGCGGTGAAGAGCGACCTCAAGAACGCCCAGATCGCGCAGGAGACGTTCGCCAGCGAGAACAAGAACGCCTACGTCTTCACGGGCGCCACCGGACTTCCCGCCAGCCTGTGCAGCAGCACCTGCACGCTGCCGGAGGCGATCCTCAACCTGCGGAGCCAGGGCCTGCGCCTCAGCGCCGGGGACACCGTCGACGCCATCCAGAACAAGACCGGTGCCGGTGCCTACGCCTACTGCGTGCACATCCAGAGCTCGCCGGGGAGCGGCACCACGACCACCGGCTACTTCGTCATCGCCGGCGGTGTGCCCACCGCGGGCGGCTGCCCGTAAACCGCGCAGCGCTGGCAGGCGGCTCAAGGACGCGTCGGCAGCGGTCGATGTCAACCGGTAGGCGGCGGAGCACCCGCAGCAGGAGGAGGTCTGGTGAGGACGCGCGTGCGGCTGGCCGCTGAACGGCTCCGGGCCATCACGGCCTCGGCCGACGACGGCTTCTCCCTCGTCGAGGCACTGGTCGCGATCATCCTGCTCGGGCTGCTGGCCGCAGCGGTGGCGGACCCGTTGGTCACCGCGCTGCACCTGACCCGGGCCAACCGGATGCGAGTCGTCGCGGCGAACCTCGCCAGCCGACAGATCGAGCTGACCCGGGCGCTGAACACCACGGCGATCCCCAGCGGGCAGAAGTCGTGGACGGTCCCGGTCGACGACACCACGTTCACCGTCACGCAGACGGCGGAGTACGTGCCCAGGAACTCGACCAGCAGCACCTGCGACAGCCCGCAGGACAGCCAGCTCGGCTACAAGCGGGTCACGGTCAACGTCACCTGGCCACAGATGGACGGGGTCAAGCCGGTCCGCTCGGACACGCTGAAGACGCTCGGCGTGGTCGGCCTGGACCCGACCAAGGGCAGCCTGGCGGTGAGCGTCAAGGACCGCAACGGCGTCGGACTGGGCGGCCAGACGGTGACGTTGGCCCCGACCGGCGACAGCCAGCTCACCGGTGACAACGGCTGCGCCGTCTTCGTCGACCTGACCGCGGGGTCGAACTACTCGGTGGCGGTCAACACCCCCGGCTACGTCGACACCAACATGAGCCAGAACTCGGTCAAGGGTCCGCTGACCGTGCTGGCGGCCACGATCAGCAAGGCCTCCATCGACTACGACAGGGCCGCGGGTCTCGGACTCAGCTACGTCGGTCCGCCCAAGTACACGCCGGCGAACGTCCTGCCCGCCGGCTACGCGCCACCGAGCACGCCGTTCCCGATCACCCTGCGGAGCACGCTGTTCGGGAACCTCACCAAGGCCTTCCCGGACTGCGGCTCGGCCGGCGCGGTGGCCGGCTCCTGCGCGACCGGCAACCCCCGCTCGATCAGCCCGCTCTACCCCTCCGCCCAGGGCTACGGCGCCTGGGCCGGCGGCTGCGCCGATGCAGCCCCCCCGACGCCGACCCCGATCGCCGTCACTCCGGGTGCGACCACCGCCGGCACCGTCGCCCTCGCGGCGGTTCAGGTCACGGTCAGCGGCGGCAACGGCGCGGTGCCGGTCTGGGCGGTGCACCCGCCCGACTCCGCGAGCTGCCCGGCCGGTGAGGCATACCGGGTCGGGGTCAACAGCGGAGTGATCAAGACCGCTCTGCCCTACGGAAAGTGGTACTTCGAAGTGGCCGCCAGCGCCTACACACCCAGCGGCGCCGAGCCGGCCGCGACCCTCGCCGCGACCGACACCGTCCCGGCAGCCGTGGTGGTGGCGGGATGACCCGGCTGCTGCGAGCCGCTCGCCGCCGTCGAGGCGACGCCGGTGTGACGATGATCGAGCTGCTGGTGGTCATGATGCTGCTGGCCGTGATCGGCGGCCTCACCACGAAGATGTTCACCGCCGCCGCCCGCTCGTCCACGCAGGCGAGCAGCCGGGTCCGGGACGCGACGGTGGACCGGGTCGCGCTGGACGCGATGACGAAGTCGCTGCGCACCGCGATCCGGATCGACGGGGCCACCCCGGCGTTCGTCTCGGCCGGACCGTACGACGTGTCCTTCTACGCCGACATGCACACCGCGCTCCCGGACGGGACGTTCACCGGGCCGGAGCTCGTCCACTACTGGGTCGATTGGACCAAGGACGTCCTCTACCAGGACACCACCCCGGCGATCGGGAAGGGGAAGGACTGCCCGGACACCTACTGCTGGCCGGCGAGCGGCCTGCGCCGCCGGGTGCTCGCCCGTAACCTGCTCGACCCGCAACCGGTGCACCCGAGCACCGCCACCAGCGCGATCTTCACCTACGGCGGCGTCGTCGACCCGGCCGGCGCAGCGGCGACGCTGAGCACCGACGCCGGCGGCAACATCGCCGCGGACACCCTCGACGCCATCCAGGGCGTCGAGGTCTCGTTGAGCACCCGGACCAGCCAGTCGACGACCGCGCCGGACACGACGGTCGTGGACCGGGTGACGCTGACCAACACCAACGTCAAGTCGGCCGCCGACGAGCTGTCGACCCCGAACTGCACGAACACCGACAACGGCAGCGGCAACAACTACCTGAACAACGGCAACTGCCAGGACGGGGTCGCGAAATGAGCGCCCGGAACCGAAGCGGCGTCCTGCGCCGGTGCCGCGACGACGACGACGGCTTCGCGATCGTCACGGTCCTGGGCGCGATGTTCGTCCTCACCGCCATCGTGCTGGCGGCGTTGGGCTACGCGCTGAGCAGCATGCCGCAGGCCCGCCGCTCGCAGGACTGGGGAGCGGCTCTGGGCGCCGCCCAGGCCGGCGTCGACGACTACCGGCGGCACCTCAACGACAACGACACCTACTGGACCAAGGGCAACGTCGACAACGACGCCAGCGGCAACCCGCTCAACAAGGCCTTCACCCAGCGGGTCAGCGTGCCGGGTACACCGGCCGGCGGGGCGACCTACACCTACCGGTTGCTGACCACCGTCAACACAACCGCGTCCACCGGGCTCATCCGGGTCAAGGTGACCGGCCAGTCGCGGGCGGCCAAGCGCACGATCGTCGCGAACATCCGCAAGACCGGCTTCCTCAACTACGTGTACTTCACCGACAAGGAGACCATCGACCCGGCGATCGTTGCCAACCTGCGCAACGAGAGCTACGCCGCCTGGAGCACCAAGTGCAACAAGTACTACTACACCGGCCGCAGCGACTGCTACGACACGTACTTCGGCGACTCCGACGTCATCAACGGGCCGCTGCACACCAACGACGCGATGATGCTCGGCGGCCAGCCGACCTTCACCAGCCCGCAGACCGAGACCAGCTGGGCCGACGACGCGACCCCCGCACCACCGGCGTCGGGTCGCTACCGGCAGCAGTACGCCGGCAGCAAGCCCAACAACAAAGGGTACGCGCCGGTCTACGCCGGCCCGCTGCTGATGCCGCCCACCAACAGCGAGATCAAGACCCAGACCGACCCGGGGACCACCGGCTGTCTGTACACCGGCCCGACCCGCATCGTGCTGGAGTCCAACGGCAAGATGCTCGTCACCAGCCCCTACACGAAGTCGGTCAACGCGGGCTGCTCGACCAGCCTGCCGATGACCACCGCGCAGGAGGTCATCCTGCCGGTGAACGGCGTCGTGTACGTGCAAGGGATCCCGGCCGCGACCGGTGACCCCAACCACACCGACACCTGCACCCCGGGGACGCTGGGATATCCGCAGGCCGGCGACATCACGCCGTACAACTGCAACGACGGCAACGTCTTCCTCGAGGGAACGCTGAGCGGCCAGCTCACGATCGCCGTCGGCAACGACATCATCCCCACCGGCGACGTGCTCTACAACACGGGCGTCACCGGCACCGACGTGCTCGGGCTGGTGGCCAACAACTACGTCACCGTCTACCACCCGGTGAACAGCTCCGGCCAGAACCTGGGCGTCGCCAGCGCCGGTGGCCAGCCGATGCAGAACATCGAGATCGACGCCGCGATCCTGTCGGTGAACCACTGCTTCACCGTGCAGAACTGGAACCGCGGGGCGCCGCTCGGCGCCCGGCACGTCGTGGGCACCACCGCTGCGGCGTTCTCGCCGATCAGCGCACTGGGCGACAGCAACGGCATCGTCAGCGGCTACAACGACAAGTTCGACTACGACCGACGGCTGCTGGCGCTGCCGCCGCCGTACTTCCTCAAGCCGACCGCGGCGCCCTGGCTGACCAGCTCCGTCAGCGAGCAGACACCGTCATGACCGGCCTGCTCGTCGTCGGCTGCACGGTCCTCGGCCTCGCCGTCGGCTCGTTCCTCAACGTGGTCGTGTGGCGGGTGCCGCGCGGGGAGTCGGTGGTCCGGCCGGCGTCGCGGTGCCCGTCGTGCGCGGCGCCGATCCGGCCACGGGACAACGTGCCCGTGCTGTCCTGGCTGCTGCTGCGCGGACGGTGCCGGGACTGCGGCGAGCCGATCAGCGTCCGCTACCCGCTTGTCGAGCTGCTCACCGCGGTCGTCTTTGTCGCGATGGGCCTGCGCTTCGGGGCGAGCGCGGAGCTTCCCGCGTTCCTCTACCTCGCCGCGGTGGGCGTGGCGCTGGCGCTGGTCGACCTCGACGTCAAGCGGCTGCCCAACGCGCTGACGCTGCCGTCCTACGTCGCCGGCGTGGTGCTGCTCGGCGTCGCCGCGTACGCCGGGGACGACACCGGGGCGCTGGTGCGCGCGCTGCTCGGGATGGCCGCGCTGTTCACCGTGTACTTCGCGCTGGCATTCGCCTACCCGGCCGGCATGGGCTTCGGCGACGTCAAGCTGGCCGGAGTGCTCGGGCTCTACCTCGGCTGGCTCGGCTGGTCGTCGTGGACGGTCGGGCTGCTCGCCGGGTTCTTCTTCGGCGGCGCGGTCGGCGTCGCCCTGCTCCTCGCCGGCCGGGCGGGGCGCAAGTCCGCCATCCCGTTCGGCCCGTTCATGCTGCTGGGCGCCTTGCTCAGCGTCCTGGTCGGCGGGCCGCTGGCGGCCGGATATCTCCACCTCACCGTCGGCTGAGGCCAGCGCGGGCCGAGCCGGGATCGGGTCCTCAAGCCCCCGGCGGTTCCCGCCGATCACCCTGTCAGCACCCGGCCGAACCGGCCGGAACTCATGGTCCCCCGCGGACCGCCTCTCGAGGGGAAGCGTTGTGTCAGGACGGATGGCGGTAGGCCTCGACATCGGGACCACCGCGGTGCGAGCCGCGGCCGTGTCGCTGGGCCGCGGCGGGGCGAGCCTGCGACGGTTCGCCGAGGTGCCGCTGCCGCTCGGCGCGGTGCGCAACGGCGAGGTCGTCGACGTGGACGCCGTCGCGGCGGCGGTGCGCCAGCTGTGGTCCACGGCGAAGTTCGGCTCCAAGAAGGTCGTGCTCGGCGTCGCGAACCAGAAGGCGGTCGTGCGCCAGGTGGACCTGCCCTGGCTGCCGGCGAAGGAGATGCGGGCCGCGCTGCCGTTCCAGGTGCAGGAGTACATCCCGATCCCGGTCGACCAGGCGGTCCTGGACTTTCACCCGATCGAGGAGCACGTCGCCGACAGCGGCGCCCGGATGCTGCGGGTGCTGCTCGTCGCCGCCGGCCGGGACATGGTGAACACCTCGATCGAGGCGGTCCGCCGCGCCGGGCTGTCGCCGGTGATGGTCGACCTGACCCCGTTCGCGGTGCTCCGCTCGCTGTGCACGCCGGACGAGCTGGGGCTGCGCAGCAGCGGTGCGGAGGCCATCGTCGATCTAGGCGCCAGCGTCACGAACATCATCGTGCACGAGGGCGGGGTGCCGCGGTTCGTCCGCATCCTGCTGATGGGCGGCGCCGGGCTGACCGAGGCGGTCGCCGAGCGGATGGGCGTCCCGGTCGAGCAGGCCGAGCTCATCAAGCGTTCGATGGGCCTGGAGCCGCCCGGGCGCCTGGAGCCGGAGCCGCACCCCGCCGGTCGGGCGCTGGAGAGCGCCGGCGCCGCGCTGGTCGATGAGATCCGCGGCTCGCTCGACTACTACTTCGCCCAGCCGTCCGCGAGCCGCCTCGACCGGGTCGTGCTCTCGGGCGGGGGGTCCCAGCTCGGCGGTCTCGCCGAACGGCTGTCGGCCGCCGTCCGCGCGCCGGTGGAGCTGGCGGACCCGATGTCGTTCATCTCGGCCGCCAAGTCCGGCCTCAGCGACGACGAGCTGCGCACCGTCCGTCCGGTCGTCAGCGTGCCCGCCGGTCTCGCCATGGGAGTCGCCGCATGAGCACGCAGACGCTGACCCGGTCCGGCACGCTGCTGCCGCAGGTCAACCTGCTTCCGCCGGAGATCTTCGAGCGGCGCCGGATGCGGCGCTACCAGTACGGGATGGCCGCCGCGGTCGTGGCCGCGGCCGGCGTCGTCGGCGTGGTCTACGAGAGCGGCCAGTCGGCGGTCACCACCGCCCGGACGCAGCTGGCCGCCGCCCAGGCCCAGCAGCAGCACCTGTCGCACCAGCGGGCGTCCTACGCCTCGGTCACCGCGGTCGAGGGGCAGCTCGACGCGACCCGGGCGATGGCCGTGCAGGCCCTCGGTCAGGAGGTGCACTGGTCGAACTACCTCAACGCGCTCAGCACCAGTACGCCGAAGAGCGTGTGGGTCACCAACCTCAGCATCGCGCAGAACTCCGCCACCACCTCCGGCGCACCGGCGGGCGCGGCGGTCCCGGCCGCCCCCGGGGGCGCCGGTATCGCCACGGTCACCTTCGGCGGGGTGGCTCTGACCCACAACAACGTCGCCGACTGGCTCGACGCGCTGGGCAAGGTCAGGGGCTACAGCAACGCCAGCTTCTCCACCTCCGCCGAGTCGCTGCTCAACGGCCACACGGTCGTGAACTTCGCCTCGACCGTCACCGTCACCGACGCGGCCTACTACAAGGGTCGGCTCGCCGCCTTGGGAGGCTCCTCATGACCCGGATCCGTCAGTGGTCGATCGGCACCGTCGTCGCGGTGCTGGCGGTGCTGGCCGCTGGCTGGTTCCTGCTGGTCTCGCCGCAGCACTCCAAGGCCGCGGCGCTGCGCAGTTCGACGGCGACCACCGAGCAGGCCAGCGCGACGCTGCGGACCCAGATCGCCGTACTGCAGGCGCAGGCCAGGAGGCTGCCGGCCGAGCGGGCGCAGCTCGCGGCCGTCAGCCGCCAGCTGCCCACCGCCGCCCAGTTGCCCACCCTGATCCGGCAGCTGACCGCGGCCGCCAAGGGCTCGTCGGCCGACCTCGTGTCGATCAGCCCCGGCGCCCTCGCACCGGTCGCGGCCGCCGGGACCACCGTGGTCGGTGCGGCCCCGGCCGGTGGGGTCTCCTTCCTGCCGGTGACGCTGACCGCGAAGGGCGGCTTCTTCGCCCTCGAGGAGATGCTCGGCAACCTGGAGCGGCTGCCCCGCGCGTTCGTGGTCAGCACGGTCACGGTGGCGCCCGCGGACAGCTCCGGCTCCGCCGCCGGCTCGGCCGCGTCCACGGGGGCGACCAGCGGCGCCGCTCTCACCCTCAGTGTCACCGGCCGGGTCTTCGTCGCCACGCCGCCGACCGCACCGGGCCCGGCCTCGTCAACCCCCACCACTACGGCGCCCGCCAGCGGCTCCACGACCCGCACCAACTAGGAGCATCCGGTGTCCGAACCCCTCTTCTCCTTCGGCTCGTCGCCGGCCGCCGAGGCCGCCGAGGCGGCGCTGGCCGGATCCCGTCGCCGGGTCTTCCTGCTCGGCGGATCGGCGGTCGCCGGGGTCGCGGTGCTCGCCGGTGCCCTGCTCTACGGTGGCG
Source organism: Mycobacteriales bacterium (assembly GCA_038253225.1). GTDB lineage: Bacteria > Actinomycetota > Actinomycetes > JALYNC01 > JALYNC01 > JBBSHH01. The sequence continues at coordinate 8,161 of JBBSHH010000101.1, forward strand.
TTCTCGGCGGCGGCGGCCCCCCGGCCTCGTCCGCAACCGCAGTCGTCGGCGCCGCGGCCCTCAAGCCCGGCACCCCCGCCCGACCCGAGCCGACCGCGAAGAAGCCGGCTCGGAGGCCGACGGCGGTGCCGCTGCCACCCCGGCCGCGGGACCCGTTCAAGCCGCTGTTCTCCGCCACCTCGGCCGGGGTCGGCGTACCGGCCGGCACCAGCGGCGGACCCGCGCCGGCCGCCTCCACCTCGGCGTCGCCGCAGGCCAGCTCCGTGCCGGGCGCCCCCGTCGTGATCAACTCACTGCCGTCGAGCAGCCCGTTCGCCGCTGTCTACGCCAAGGCGCACGCCGCCGTCATCCCGATCTTCGGCCAGGGATGTGACGGCAAGTCGACCGTCGGCACCGGCTTCTTCATCCGACCGAACCTGATCGCCACCGTCGCCCACGTCGTGGACAAGAAGTCGGCGATCTACGTCGGCAGCAGGTCGCGGCCGGTGCCCGCCACCATCATCGGGATCGACGTCAACCAGGACGTCGCGTTGATCCGGACCGCGGCCAGCTACAAGGTCACCCCGCTGACGCTGTCCACGACGACCCCGCAGATCGGCCAGTCCGTGGCGTTCCTCGGCTACCCGCTGGGCCTCGACCTGGCGCTGAGCCAGGGCGTCGTCTCCGGAGTGAACCGGACCGACCCGGGCAGCCCCCACCAGTACGGGCTGGTCCTCACCGACGCGGCCCTCAACGGCGGCAACTCGGGCGGCCCGATGTTGACGACCTCCGGCACGGTCGTCGGGCTGGCCGACGCGGTTCGCTCCGACGGCACGAACGTTGGGTACGCCGTCGGCGCGCGGGTCGCGCAGGGTGACTTCTCGATCTGGCAGGCGCACCCCGGGGTGGTCACGCCGCACTGCTGAGCGACCACCGGCCCGCCGGCGCGACGGCCCCGAGCCTTCCCCGGTCGGGGCCGTTCGTCGTTCGCCG
>JBBSHH010000102.1:0-9010 GCA_038253225.1 Mycobacteriales bacterium
CGCGCCCGCCGGTCCGCGCTGGCAGCTGTTGCCGGCCGGGACCGAGAGCCACCTGCGCGGCCTCGATGCGGTCAGCTCCCGGGTCGCGTGGGCCGGTGGCTACGCCGGGGTGGTGCTGCGCACGGTCGACGGCGGCCGGCACTGGGCCGACGTCGGGCCGCGCAACACCGGCACCCGGCAGTTCCGCGACATCGAGGCCGCCGACGCGCGGCAGGCCGTCGCGATGGCCGCCGGATCGGCCGGCGACGCGCGGCTGTACTTCAGCGCGACCGTCGGCACCGGCTGGAAGCTGGCCTACGTCAACACCACGCCGACGGCCTTCTTCGACTGCATGGCGTTCTTCGACCGCAACCACGGCCTGACGCTCAGCGACCCCGTGAACGGCAAGTTCCGGATCCTGGCCACCGCTGACGGCGGCCGCAGCTGGCACGTGCAGCCGTCGGTCGGGATGCCGCCGGCACTGACCGGGGAGTTCGCGTTCGCCGCCAGCGGAACCTGCCTGGTCACGAAGGGTCCGCGTGACGCTTGGTTCGGCACCGGTGGCATCGCCGCCGGCCGAGTGTTCCACTCCACCGACGGCGGCCGCACCTGGACGGTGGCTGCCACCCCGGTGCAGGGAGGGGCCAGCGGCGGGATCTTCTCCCTCGCCTTCCGGGACCGGCGTACCGGCATCGCGATCGGCGGGGACTTCGCCGCCCCGGCCACCGCCCCGCACGCGCTGGCCCGGACCACCGACGGCGGCGCGACCTGGACCGCGGTCACCGGTCGGGTGCCGGCCGGCTACCGCTCCGGGGCGGCCTGGGTGCCGGGCAGCGGCAGCACCGTGATCGCCGTCGGGCTCACCGGCAGCGACATCAGCAGCGACGCGGGGCGGAGCTGGCGGCAGTTCGACGACGGACAGTTCGACAGCGTCGACTGTGCGCCGGACGGCGCCTGCTGGGCATCCGGGGACCTCGGCCGGATCGCCCGGCTGCGCGGTCTCGGCGGCTGACCCGGCTCAGACCACCGGCGTGCCGGAGCGGGCGGTGAGCTCACCGAACAGCCCGGTGAGCCGCCGCGTCAGCGGCCCGGCGGCACCGGCGCCGATGACCCGGCCGTCGACCGAGACGACCGGCGTCAGCTCGCCCATCGTCCCGGTGACGAACACCTCGTCGGCGCTGTGCACCTGGGCCAGCGAGAGGTCGCTCACCTCGGCGGGGATGCCGGCACCGGCACACAGGTCGAGCACCGCGCCGCGGGTGATGCCCTCCGGGCAGGCGTGCGCGGTCGGGGTCCGCACCACCCCGTCCGCGACCAGGAACACGTTGGTGGCGTTCGTCTCGGCCACGAAACCGCGGACGTCGAGCATCAGCGCGTCGTCGGCGCCGGCAGCGTTCGCCTCGATCTTCGCGAGGATCGAGGTCAGCAGGTTGTTGTGGTGAATCGTGGGATCGAGACAGTCCGGCGGCGGGCGGCGCACGCTCGCGGTGATGAGCGTGATCCCGCCGGTGTCGTACACCGGTGGTTTGTGCTCCGCCAGGACGATCAGCGTCGGCCCGGACCGGTTGAGCCGCGGGTCCATCCCGCTGGTCACCTTCACCCCGCGGGTCAGCGTCAGCCGGATGTGTACGCCGTCACGCATGCCGTTGGCCTCGAGGGTGCGGCGTAGCTCCGCGACGATGTGGGTCGCGGCGGGGATCTCGGCGAAGGCCAGCGCCCGGGCGGAGCGGCGCAGCCGGGCGAGGTGCTCGTCCAGCCGGAAGATCCGCCCGTCGTAGAGCCGAAGCCCCTCCCACACCGCGTCGCCGCCCTGCACCACCGAGTCGAAGGGGCTCACGCCGGCGGCGTCCCGGTGCACCAGCCGACCGGCGACGTTGACCAGGAGATCCCGGTTCCGCTCGTCGAAGACCTGCAGCATGCTCGCCCTCTCTAGCCGGTGATGCGCAGCGCGTGCAGCTCGTCGTAGTACGGGCGGCAGCGCTGCAGCAGCGGCGCCAGCCGCGGTGGGAACGGCTCGGTCGGCGGCCGGTACGCCGCGAAGCCGGTGGAGGCGCGGACCCCGTCGTACCAGTACGGCGCCCACACCCCGTCGGTGGACCGTGGTCCCGCGGGCCAGCCGAGCATCCGCTCGTCGAAGGGCACCGCCAGCTCGGCGCAGAGCGCGCGCAGCACCGGTCCCGGTGCGAGCAGCAGGTCACGCGCGTCGACCACCGGCCCGGCGTACGAGCGGCGGATCTCGACCTGCTGCGGCAGCCCGGTGTCCTCGAGCGTCGGGGTGTCCCGCACCCGCGCGTAGGAGGCCAGCATCTCCGCCGGGTCGCGGATGAGGAAGGCGTGCCGCAGGCCGGCCAGCCAGTCCCGGCCGACACACGGCAGCAGGTGGTGGGCCATGTGCTTCTGGTAGAACACCCCGACGCCGACCGGTAACGGGCCGGTGAGCATTACCGCCACCCGACGCCAGTCGGTGTCCTGCGCCGCGAGCACCTCCTCCCGGCCGGGATGGTCGAGCCCGGTCTCCCGCAGGTAGTGGGCGTAGAGCGGCTCGTCGTAGACCACCGTGTCCGGCCGGTTCTCCCACGCGCGCATCAGCGCGGTCGAGACGTTGCGCGGTCCGGACCACATCGCGATGCGGGCCGGTGCCGGGTCGCCGGGCACCCGCCCAACCTACCGGCGCCGGGCGGGGCGCCAGACGGGAGACACTGCGGCCCATGACGCGTCGTGCGATCGGGGCCTGGCTCGGCGGGCTCGCACTGCTGGCCGGCTGTGCCGGCGGCCACGACGGTGCCGCCGGTCCGCACCCGAGCCCCAGCGCGGGCTCGGCCACCGGCCCGCGGCTGGCCATCGACGCGGACTTTCCGGACCCCGACGTGCTGCTGGTCGGGACCACCTACTACGCCTACGCCACCCAGCGGGCCGACAACAGCGCGAACGTGCAGGTCGCCCGGTCCCACGACCTGAAGTCCTGGCAGCTGCTGCCCACCGACGCGCTGCCCACCCTGCCCGCCTGGGCGGTCCGCGGCCGGACCTGGGCGCCAGACGTGTCCCGGGCCGGTGACCGGTTCGTCATGTACTTCACCGCGCACAGCGCCGCACCGGACCGGCAGTGCATCGGGGTGGCGACGGCGGCCGCGCCGACCGGGCCGTTCATCCCCGTCGGGCGCACCGCGCTGGTCTGCCCGGCGGCCGAGGGCGGGGCCATCGACCCGGCGTCGTTCGTCGACCGGGACGGCAGCCGCTACCTGCTGTGGAAGAACGACGGCAACTGCTGCGGGTTGGACACCTGGCTGCAGCTGCAGCGCACGACCGCGGACGGGCTGGCGCTCACCGGTGCGTCGCGGCGGCTGGTCCGGGAGGACCGGCCGTGGGAGGGCATGCTCGTCGAGGCGCCAACCCTGTGGCGGCACGGCTCGACGTACGTGCTGCTGTACTCGGCGAACGACTACGGCGGGGAGCGCTACGCGACCGGCTACGCCACCGCGACCAGCGTGGTCGGCCCCTACACCAAGGCCGGCTCGCCGCTGCTGAGCACCGCCGGCTTCGACGGGACCGTCACCGGCCCGGGTGGTCAGGACGTCGTCACCGCTCCGGACGGCAGCGACCGCATCGTGTTCCATGGCTGGGACGCGACGATCACCTATCGGGGGATGTACACCGCGCGGCTGGTTTGGAACGGGAACCGGCCCGTCGTGCCGGGGTGACCGGCCGTCGGTCGGACTCGCGCAGCCCGCCCCAGATGCCGTCCCGGGCACCGAGGGTGACCGCCAGGTCGAGGCAGCGCCGGCGGGCCGGGCAGCGCCCGCACAGCTGCACCGCCGCGCTCTCCCGGGTCCGGCGGTCCGCGCCGTCCTCGTTCTCGGGGCCGAAGAACAGCTCGGCATGGCCGAGGCAGGCGGCCTCCTCGCCGATCGGAGTGGGGATGGGCACCGGCGTACTCCTCGGGGTCGCGGCGGTCGGGGTCAGGCGGACGAGGCCCAGTCCGGCTGCTCCGCCGGCTGCGGATGTTGCGCCGTCGGTCGATCGGCGGGTGCGCCGGCGCCGGCGAGGAAGCGTCCGATGACGACGCCGACGCCGAGGCCGACCGCGAGCCAGCCGAGAAGTACGACGACCACGACCACGACGGCCCCGACCACGACGGCCCCCTTCCGGTGCTGGTGATAGGTGGACGCGCGATCAGCGGGTTAAGTTCACCCGTCGGACCGGTCGTTATCGCCTTGCAACCGGGTGGACCGGTGGGCTGCGGGTCGGCTCGAGGAGGGGTGTCGTGCGCGCACTCACGGTGTTGCCGGGGACGGCCGGGTCGGCCCGGCTGGACGAGGTGGCCGAGCCGCCGCTGGCCGACGGAGCGCTGCTCGTCGACACGCTGGCCGTCGGCATCTGCGGCACCGACCTCGAGATCTCCGCGGGCGAGTACGGCGAGCCACCCCCCGGGCGGGCGCGGCTGATCCTCGGGCACGAGTCGCTCGGCCGGGTCCGGGAGGCCCCGGCCGACAGTGGATTTTCCACTGGTGACCTCGTCGTCGGCATCGTGCGGCGCCCCGACCCGGTGCCCTGCCCGAACTGTGCCGTCGGCGAGTGGGACATGTGCCGCAACGGCCGGTACACCGAGCGCGGCATCATGCGGCTGGACGGCTACGCCTCCGAGCGGTACCGCATCGACCCGGCGTACGCCGTGAAGCTCGACCCCGCTCTCGGCGATGTCGGCGTGCTGCTCGAGCCGACCTCGGTGGTGGCCAAGGCGTGGGAGCACGTCGAGCGGATCGGGCGCCGGGCGCTGTGGGAACCGCAGACCGTGCTGGTGACCGGCGCCGGCCCGATCGGGCTGCTGGCCGCACTGATCGGTGTGCAGCGCGGAATGCAGGTGCACGTGCTCGACCAGGTCACCGAGGGGCGCAAACCGCAGCTGGTCCGCGACCTCGGCGCGACCTACCACAGCGGAACGGTGGCCTCGATCGGCCTGCACCCCGACGTGGTCCTCGAGTGCACGGGTGTTCCGCAGGTGGTGCTGGCGGTGATGGCCGGTACCGGGCGCAACGGCATCGTCTGCCTCACCGGCGTCTCGACCGTCGGACGGGAGCTCCCCGTCGACGCGGGCGGGCTCAACCGCGAGCTGGTGCTGGAGAACGACGTGATCTTCGGTTCGGTCAACGCCAACCGGCGGCACTACGAGCAGGCGGCGGCGGCGTTGGCGCGGGCGGACCGTGGCTGGCTCGACCGGCTGATCACCCGGCGGGTGCCGGTGGCGGAGTTTGCGACCGCGATGACGCGGCAGCCGGACGACGTCAAGGTGGTCCTCGACCTCACCCGCTGACCGCGTCCGGTGGGTCCGAGCCCGTCGGCGCCCAGCGCCGCTGCGGTACTCTTCCCCCGGTCGCCCTCCGGGGCGCCGGGAGGCTTCGCCTAGTCCGGTCTATGGCGCCGCACTGCTAATGCGGTTTGGGGTAAACCCCCATCCCGGGTTCAAATCCCGGAGCCTCCGCCCCCCGTAGCCGCCCGGCACATCCGCCGCTGCCCGCAATCCCCGGACGGGAGCCCGACGTCATGACCACGCTTGCGGCCCGGGGTCTGCGAGCGTCGTACGGCGCCCGGGTGGTGCTGCACGGCGTCGATGTCGTCGCCGGCCCGGGCACCCGGTTGGGGCTGGTCGGGCCGAACGGCGCCGGCAAGTCGACGCTGCTGCGCATCCTGGCCGGCGAGTTGCGACCGGACGCCGGCACGCTGACCTCGACCGGAACCGTCGGCCTGCTGCCGCAGGAGCCGGACCGCCGTGCGGGGGAGACCCTGCTCGGCTACCTCGGTCGGCGTACCGGGGTGACGGCGGCGGATGACACGCTGCAGGCGGCGGCCGGCGGGCTGGCCGCCGACACCGGGCCGGCCGCGGCGGCGTACGACACGGCGCTCGAGCGGTGGCTGGCGCTCGGCGGCGCCGACCTCGACAGCCGTGCGGCAGAGCTCTGTGCCGACCTCGGGCTCGGGGCCGAGCTGTTGCAGGTCGACACCACCGGCCTCTCCGGTGGCCAGCTCGCCCGCGCGGCCCTGGCCGCAGTGCTGCTGAGCCGGTACGACGTGCTGCTGCTCGACGAGCCGACCAACGACCTCGACCTCGACGGGCTGGCCCGGTTGGAGGATTTCGTGGCGGGCCGGCGTGGCGGCCTGGTGGTGGTCAGCCACGACCGGGAGTTCCTGGCCCGGACCATCACCAGCGTGCTCGAGCTCGACCCGAACAACGCCGCTTCCCGGCAGTACACCGGGGGGTGGGCGGCCTATCTCGAGGAGCGGGCGGTGGCGCGCCGGCACGCCCGCGAGCAGTTCGAGGACTACGACGAGAAGCGCGCCGAACTGGCCGGGCGGGTGCAGGCGACCCGGGAGATGTCGGTCCGCGGCGCGGTGCGCGCCAAGCGCCGGGCGCCGGACAACGACCGGGCGGCGCGCGGAGCGCGGATCGAGGCCGCCACGTCGGCCGCGGCGAAGGTGAAGACGCTGGAGTCCCGGCTGCAGCGGCTGGACGGCGAGGCGGTGGCCGAGCCGCGCAAGGAGTGGGAGCTGCGACTGCAGCTACATGCCGCACCCCGGTCGGGGGCGGCGGTCGCCACGCTGCGGCGCGCGGTGGTGCGTCGCGGCGACTTCACGCTGGGACCGGTCGACCTCGACGTGCGGTGGGCCGACCGGATCGCACTGCTCGGGCCGAACGGGGGCGGCAAGACCACCCTGCTCCAGACGCTGCTCGGCCGGCTCCCGCTCGCCGCCGGGAGCTCGGCGCTGGGGCCGGGAGTGGTGCTCGGTGAGCTGGACCAGGTCCGGCGCACGTTCACCGGCGGGGCGGACGTCGTGTCGGTGCTGCGCGAGGCGGCCGGCCTGGTCCCCGAGGAGGCGCGGACGCTGCTGGCCAAGTTCGGGCTGACGGCGATGCACGTCGAACGTCCGGCCGGGTCGCTCTCACCCGGTGAGCGGACCCGGGCCGGACTCGCGCTGCTGATGGTCCGCGGCACCAACTGCCTGGTGCTCGACGAGCCCACCAACCACCTCGACCTGCCCGCCATCGAGCAGCTGGAGGCGGCCCTGGCGGCGTACCAGGGCACGCTGCTGCTGGTCACCCACGACCGGCGGCTCCTCGACGCGGTGCCGGTGAGCCGCCGGCTGCGGGTGCAGGGCGGGCAGGTGCGGGAGAGCTGAGCCGGGGGTCAGGCGGTCGCGAGGACGGCCTCGACCTCGAGGTTGATCGAGATCTTGTCGCCGACGACCGCGCCGCCGCCGTCCATCGGCATGCTGATCGTGACGCCGAAGTCACGCCGGTTGATCTCCGCGGTGGCCGAGAACCCCACCCGGGTGCCGCCGTAGGGGTCCCCGGTGAACCCGTTGAGCTCGAGCGTCAGCGGCACCGACCGGGTGACGCCGTGCAGCGTGAGCTCGCCCTCGACCAGGTAGTTCTCCCCGTTCGGCCGGACCGCGGTGGACCGGTAGGTCATCTCGGGGTGGGTCTCGACCTCGAAGAAGTCGGCCGAGCGCATGTGGTTGTCGCGCTGCTCGTTGTTGGTGTCGATCGACGTCAGGTCGATCGTGGCCGTGACCGAGCTGTCGGTGACGGACTCGCCGGTGACGACCTGGCCCTCGAACCGGCCGAACCGGCCGCGCACCTTGCTGACCATCATGTGCCGCACGCTGAACGAGACGTCGGAGTGCGCGGGGTCGATGTTCCATGTGCCCGCGATGTAGCCCTGGATCTGCGGTGCAGTGCCGGCCATCATGGCATCCTCCAGAAGTAGGTCAGTTGACCGTTCAACTGACGGCGTAGCCGGCCCATTCCGGATCACAGGTCAAGATAGGCGGGTGTGGTGGCCGAAACGCGATGGCTCGACGCCGACGAGCAGCGGACCTGGCGGACGTTCCTGGGCGCGATGGGGTTGCTGTTCGGCCAGCTCGACCGGGAGTTGCAGCGCGACGCCGGGATGCCGCACGGGTACTACGAGATCCTGGTCCGGCTCTCCGAGGCGCCGCACCGGACCATGCGGATGAGCTCACTGGCGGAGAGCTCGCAGTCCTCGCGCAGCCGCATCTCCCACGCGGTGGCGAAGCTGGAGATCGCGGGCTGGGTACGCCGGGAGACCTGCCCCACCGACCGGCGCGGCGCGCTGGCCGTGTTGACCGACGACGGCTTCGCGGCGCTGGCCGCAGCCGCGCCGACACATGTCGAGGGCGTCCGGACCCATCTGTTCGACCAGCTGACACCGCCCCAGGTGAGCCAGCTGAGCGCGATCAGTGCCGCGCTGCTCGGGCATCTGTCGTCCCTCGAGGGCGCCCCGGCGGGGCACCGGCCCGACCTTGCCGAGCGCTAGCGTCAGCCGCTGAGCCTCCATCGCGGCCGCCCCTCGCGCAGCGCGCCGGCTGCGAGAAGCACCCGGAGGCGAGGATCAGCACCGGCTCCACTACGGCGGCGGCCCGGAGCGTCACCGCGACGTCCGATGACGAAGCGGCCGGCATCCGGCGCTGCACCCAGCGCACAGAGCCAGAGGAGCCGTCGCCGCCCGGTCCGCCGGGCCAGCCGGTCGAACAGCACCCCGGTGGCGATGATGCCGCCCGCCCGCTGGTGGACGCTGGTCAGCGTGTACGACAGGTGCAGCTTGCTGCGCAGCAGCGCCAGCAGTGGCCCAACGCGTGGAGGAAGTAGGCGTAGCCGGCGAGCGCGCGGTACCCCAGCCGGGTGACCGGGTCCCGCACGAACGGCTCGGCGGCGGTCGCGCGCGCGATGCTGTCATGCCGCCGTGGACCGACCTTCCGCGGAGCGGCCGCGCTGTCAGGCCAGTGACGACAGCGAAGCGATCTCCGGAGCAGGCGCGGTACCCTGTGCGCCTGCGCTCGTAGCTCAACGGACAGAGCATCTGACTACGGATCAGAAGGTTGGGGGTTCGAGTCCCTCCGAGCGCGCTGCGTTTCCGCAGGTCAGAGGCCTAATGCTGTTAGGTCCTTGGCAGATGATCTAGCCCGTGAGAACATTTTGAGAACATACCGTGTTCTCACGACGGGTGGCGGTCATGCC
>JBBSHH010000103.1:0-8610 GCA_038253225.1 Mycobacteriales bacterium
GGCCGGGCCAAGGCCAAGCAGACGAAGGTCGCCCGCCAGCTGAAGTACAACAGCGGCGGCACGGGCCTCGATCGGCTGCGGGCGGAGCTCTCCGGCGTTGGCCAGAGCGACGGCCGGGTCGAGCTCGACACCGCGGCCGACGGCGAGGATGACGCGCTCGCCGACCCGGAGGACGACGAGGACGACGAGGACGAGAGCGACTACGTCTCGTCCCGCTAGGGCCGGATCACCCCGGAGCTCCGGGGTGGCTCAGCCGCTCGGATGGCCGCCGACGAGGCGCGCCTCGCCCCGCCCGGAGCGCACCTCGCCGAGCGCCCACGCCGGCACGTGCCGCGACATCAGCAGCGCCAGCGCCCGGTCGGCGTCGGCGGCAGGCAGGACCGCGACCATGCCGACCCCCTGGTTGAACGTCCGCTCCATCTCCGCCGGCTCGACCCGGCCGCGCCCGGCCACCAGGCCGAACACCGGCGGCGGCGTCCAGGTGGAGCGGTCGAGGGTGGCGTCGAGATCGTCCGGCAGCACCCGGGCGACGTTGGCCGCCAGGCCACCGCCGGTGATGTGGGCGAACGCGTGCACCTCGACCTCGCGGGCCAGGGCGAGGCAGTGCTGCGCGTAGATGCGGGTGGGCGTGAGCAGCACCTCGCCGAGCGTGCGGTCGGGGTCCAGCTCGTCGAGCCGGGCGTCCAGGCGGAGGCGCCCGGCGCGCAGCAGCACGTGGCGCACCAGCGAGTAGCCGTTGGCGTGCAGGCCAGCCGCGGCCATCGCGATCACGACGTCACCGGTCCGCACCCGGTCGCTGCCCAGCACCTCGTCGGCCTCGACGATGCCGGTGCCCGCCCCGGCCAGGTCGTACTCGTCGGGCCCGAGCAGCCCGGGATGCTCGGCGGTCTCGCCGCCGATCAGCGCGCAGCCGGCCTGCCGGCAGCCCTCGGCGACGCCTTCGACGATGTCGGCCATCCGTTCCGGGACGACCTCTCCGCAGGCGATGTAGTCGGTGAGGAACAACGGCTCAGCGCCGCAGACCACGAGGTCGTCGACGACCATCGCGACGAGGTCGATCCCAACCGTGTCGTGCACGTTCATCGCCTGCGCGACGGCCAGCTTGGTGCCGACGCCATCGGTGGAGGCGGCGAGCAGTGGCCGGCGGTAGCGGCGAAAGTCGACGGCGAAGAGCCCGGCGAAGCCGCCCAGGTCGCCCACCACCTCGGGCCGGCGAGCCCGGGCGACCCGCGTCTTCATCATCTCCACCGCCCGCTCGCCGGCGCCGATGTCCACCCCGGCCGCCCGGTAGCTCGCGTCGGGGTCGGGCTCGGGCGCCGGCGGGGTGGTCACGGTCGCAGCAGCGCGTCCGGCCCGCCGACGGCGGGCAGCAGCCGGTCCAGGTCGTCCGGACTGGGGTCGCAGCTGCCGGCCTCGGCCGTCACCGCCCGCTCGATCCCTTCCAGCACGTGCTTGCCGACCAGGTCGGGGGCGGGCAGCGGGATCGGGTACACCCCGTCGAAGCAGGCCGAGCACAGCCGCGCGGCGGGCAGCGTGGTCGCGGCCACCAGACCCTCCAGGGAGACGTAGGCCAGGGAGTCGGCCCCGATCGACGCCCGGATCTCCTCGACCCCCAACCCGCTCGCGATCAGCTCGGCGCGGACGGCGAAGTCGATGCCGTAGAAGCACGGCCACTTCACCGGCGGGCTGGAGATCCGCACGTGCACCTCGGTGGCCCCGGCCTCCCGGAGCATCCGGACCAGGGCCCGTTGGGTGTTGCCGCGGATGATCGAGTCGTCGACGACGACGAGCCGGCGGCCGCGGATGACGTCGCGGAGCGGGTTCAGCTTGAGCCGGATCCCGAGCTGGCGGATCGTCTGGGACGGCTGGATGAACGTCCGCCCGACGTAGCCGTTCTTCACCAGCCCGGCGCCGTAGGGGATGCCGCTCGCTTCGGCGTAGCCGATCGCGGCCGGCCCGCCGGACTCGGGGACCGGGATGACGAGGTCCGCCGACGCCGGCGCCTCGCGGGCCAGCGTCCGGCCGACCTCGACCCGGGTCGCGTGCACGCCCCGGCCGGCGATCGCGGTGTCCGGACGGGCGAGATAGACGTACTCGATCAGGCAACCCTTCGGCGTGGCCGGGGCGAACCGCACCGATCGCAGTCCGTGGTCGTCGATCGCGACCAGCTCACCGGGCTCCACCTCGCGGATGAAGCTGGCACCGACGATGTCGAGGGCCGCGGTCTCGCTGGCGACGACCCAGCCGCGTTCGAGCCGACCGAGCACCAGCGGGCGTACCCCGTGCGGGTCGCGCGCGGCGTAGAGCGTCGACTCGTCCATGAACACCAGCGAGAACGCACCGGCCAGCAGCGGCAGCACCTCGCGGGCGGCGACCTCCATCGGCACGTCGGGGCGCTCGGCGAGCAGCGCGGTGATGAGGTCGGAGTCCGTCGTCGAGGCGATCTGCGAGTGGTCGCCGTTCCTCGCGACCCGGGCGGCGAGCGCGCGGGTGTTGGTCAGGTTGCCGTTGTGGCCGAGGGCCAACCCGCCGCCACCCGGCAGGGAGCGGAACGAGGGCTGGGCGTTCTCCCACGTGCCCGAGCCGGTGGTGGAGTATCGGGTGTGCCCGATCGCGAGGTGTCCGCGCAGCGATGCCAGCGTCGGCTCGTCGAAGACCTGGGCGACCAGCCCCAGCTCCTTGTAGACCAGCACCGCGGCGCCGTCGCTGACGGCCATGCCGGCCGCCTCCTGGCCGCGGTGCTGGAGCGCGTAGAGCCCGAGGTAGGTCAGCTTGGCGACCTCCTCGCCGGGCGCCCACACCCCGAAGACACCGCACGCGTCGCGGGGGGGCGGCTCGTCGCCGAGATCGTCGAGGGACAGCCTGCCGTCGCCAGCTGGCACGGGCGAGCTCCTCAGGAACGGGGGTGGCGGGGAAGCCGGTGCTCGTGATTCTAGCCGGCGGCGGCCGTCGGGCTGACCGCCGCGCCGGCCTGCTCCGGGACCGAAAGCACCCGGCCGCTGCTGAGCACGACTCCGTCGCGGCAGCGGGCCTCGACCAGGCCGCCGCCGAACTGTTCCTCGTAGAGATCGGCGTAGAGCCCACCGCGCGCCAGCAGCTCGTCGTGCGGACCCGCCTCGACCACCACCCCGTTGCGCACCGCGAAGATCACGTCGGCGGACCGGATCGTGGACAGCCGGTGCGCGATCGCGATCGTGGTGCGGCCGGCCATCAGCGGCTGCAGGGCGGCCTGCACCAGCCGCTCGTTGGCGGTGTCCAGCGCGGACGTCGCCTCGTCGAGGATGAGCACGCGCGGATCCTTGAGGATCACCCGGGCGATCGCCAGCCGCTGCTTCTCCCCGCCGGAGAGCCGGTAGCCGCGCTCGCCCACGACCGTGTCGTAGCCGTCGGCGAACTCCATGATCCGGTCGTGGATCTGCGCCGCCCGGGCGGCGGCGACGACCTCGGCCTCGGTCGCGTCCGGCCGGGCGTAGGCGAGGTTCGCCCGGACCGTAGCGTGGAAGAGGTAGCTCTCCTGGGTCACCATCCCGACCGTGTCGGCGAGGCTGCTCAGGCGCAGCTCCCGGACGTCGACGCCGTCGAGCCGCACCGCGCCGCGGCTGACGTCGTAGAGCCGGGGCACCAGGTAGGAGATCGTGGTCTTGCCGGCGCCGCTCGGGCCGACGATCGCGGCCAGCATGCCCGGGGAGATCTCGAGGTCGACACCGCGCAGCGCCCACCGGCGCCCGGCCGTCGGCGGGGTCGATGCCCCGGCGGCCGGGTCCTCGCCGTCGTAGCCGAACCAGACGTCGTCGAGGCGCACCGCGCCGCGGACCGGAGTGGGCAGCTCGCGGGCGCCGGGCCGGTCGACGATGTCCGGTTCGAGGTCGAGGTAGGCGAAGACCCGGTCGAACAGCGCCAGCGAGCTCGACACCTCGGTGCTGGTCTGCAGCAGCGTCCCGATCGGCATGAACAGCCGGATCTGCAGGGTGGTAAACGCGACCAGCGTGCCCGGGGTGATGTGCCCGGCGTACCCGGCGACGAGGTAGACCAGCGCCGGGGTGATGGAGAAGAACGTCGACACGACAGCGAAGAAGCCGCGCCCGATCATCTGCTGGCGGACCTGCAGGGCGGCCAGGCGCTCGTTCTGCTCGCGGTAGCGCTCGGTGTCGTCGACCTGCCGCCCGAACACCTTCGCCAGCAGCACCCCGCTGACACTGAGCGTCTCCTCGGTGATCGCGCTCATCTCGGCCAGCGCGGTCTGGGTCTGGCCGCTGACCTGCCGCCGGGCCCGGCCGACCACGCCGGTGAGCCAGACGAACAGCGGCAGCATCACCAGCGAGAGCAGCGTCAGCTGCCAGGACAGCACCACCATCGCGACCAGCGTGGAGATCAGGATCACGCCGTTCGCGATGATGTTGCTGGCCGTGTCGGTGATCACCGACTGCAGCCCGCCCACGTCGTTGGCCAGCCGGGACTGGATCTCCCCGGTCCGGGTGGCGGTGAAGAACCGCAGCGACAGCGTCTGGAGGTGCTCGAAGAGCCGGCTGCGCAGGTCGCGCATGACCTTCTGGCCGACGGTGTTGGTGACGTAGGTCTGGTAGACACCGATGCCGCTGGAGATGATCGGCAGCACGATCATCAGGGCGACCAGGCCGGTGAGCAGCCCCAGTCGCGGTCCACCGGCCACGAACAGCGCGTCGTCGAACACGTACCTGACCAGCAGCGGGTTGACGACCCCCAGGCCGGCGGACAGCAGGATCGCGACGCCGACGACGGCGACCTCCGGGCGGTACGGCCGGAACAGCCGCACCACCCGCCCGATCAGCGCTCGGTCCCGCACCCGCGATCGGGTCTCCGCCACCGCGCGATCTCCCTCCGTCGAGCCCAGCCTAGGGTCGCAACGGTGTAATCGCCGAGCCGGCCGGCGGCTTCCGGCGGCGGGCGGGCTACTGCAGGTAGGACTCCACCTCGGGCACCGGTCGCTCGGCGACCGCGTCGGGGTTCTGCCCGGCCTCCCGGCGCGCCCGTCGCTGCCGGAGCAGGTCCCAGGCCTGGTCGAGGTGCTCCTCGAGGTGCCGCAGCCGGCTCCGCTCGTCGGCACTGAGCGGGTGCCCGGAGGTGGAGCGGGCCCGCAGCTCGTGCTCCTCGGCGACGATCTCGTCGATCCGACCCAGGATCTGCTTCTCGTCCATGGGTGCAGTCTGCCGCAGCGCCGGCGGTCGGCGTTCGGCGGCTCGGCCGGTCAGGTCGAGGGAGCCGGCGGCGGGGCCAGCAGCGGCAGGTACGCCGAGAGGTCGGCTCGGGAGCCGCTGGCGCGGACCCGACCGTCGGCAACCGCGTCGGCCCAGCCCAGCCGGCCGGTGGCCAGCGCCAGCCAGCCGGCCGCGTCGGTCTCGACGACGTTCGGCGGCGTCCCGCGCGTGTGCCGCGGGCCGGGCAGGCACTGCACCACGCCGTAGGGCGGGACGCGGACCTCCAGCGAGCGTCCGGGCGCCCGCCCGGCCAGCTCCTCGAGCAGGTAGCGGGTGGCGGTCCGCAGGTCGGCGGGGTCCGGGTCGTCGGCCGCCAACGCCCTGCCGACGGCGGCCCGGCCGGCCGCCGGATCAGTGCGGCGGCGAGCCGGCACGGCCGCGCCCGCCCGGGTAGGACTCTCGGCACACGATGACCGGGAGACTAGCCGCGGGTCGGCCGGTGCTGCGGCCGGCGCAGCCGCCGCGTCATCCTCCGGTGGCCGGCGGCACCGGCATCGGCACCGAGAGCCGGGCGGCAAGCCGGGCGAAGGCGGCCCGGTCGTGCACCGGCGGGTGCGGGGTGATCGCGACGGCCAGCCGCAGGTGGTCACGGGCCGCCGCCAGCCGACCCAGGTCGGCCTCGATCGCGGCCCGGTGCCACCACAGCAGCGCGTCCCGCGTTCCGAGCCGGGTGGCCCGGACCGCATAGGGCAGCGCCCGGGCCGGCTCGCCGGCCTGGCGAAGCGCCCACCCGAGCACGTCCGCCGCATAGATCGTCGGGCGGTCTTGCAGCGCGGCCCGGGCCAGCGACAGCGCCACCGCCGGGCGCCCGCCGGGGTCTCGGGCGTGGTCGGCCTCGAAGCGGGCGTTCTCCAGGTCGACGACGATGCCGGCGTTGCGCTGCAGTGCCGTGAGCACCCGGACCAACGCGTACTGCCGGGCCGCCTCCACGGGGCGGTGCAGGGCGGCGAGCACATCGCCGTAGAGGGCGACCGCGTCCGGCAGCGGGAGGCGCACTACCACGGCCCCGAGCAAGCGGGCCGCCGCATCCAGCTGACCGCGAGCTGCCGCGACGCGGGCCAGCCCGACCTCGGCCAGCGGGTAGCCCGACACCTGCGCGGTGGCGTTTCCGTAGGCCATACCGGCGGCGTCGAGCTGACCGGCTGCGAGGTGCAGATCGCCGAGCAGCGTGTCGATGTAGGCCAGGTCGTACGCCGAGGAGGAACCGGCGACGAGGGCCTGCCCCATCGCGGTCAGCGCCCCGGCATGGTCGCCGTAGAGCTCGCGCAGGTAGGACACGCGGGACAGGCTGGCCAGGGAGGGCCGCAGGTCCACCATCCGCTGGACGCTGGCGGCGGCGGCCGGGTAGCGACCGAGCTCGACGTCGGCGTCCACGATGACGCCCAGCGGGTCGGCGGAGTCCGGCAGCAGGCGCTGCGCGCGCTCCCCCCAGGCGAGCGCCGCCGGAAAGCGGTGCCGGGCGAGGTCGAGCAGGCCCAGCGCGATCAGGGTGTCGGGGGCCGTCGGGGCCAGCGACCGGCTGCGGTCCAGGGCCTGGCCGGCCTTGACGTAGAACGTCGGGTCGGCGGTCTCCCCGGGCTCGGCGCAGGTACGCGGCGCCGAGCTGGGTCAGCAGTCGGGCGTCGTCGGGGCGGGTGCGCAGGTCGGCCTGGAGCCGGCTCACGACCGCGACGGTCGAGTCGTGGCCCAACCGCGGAACCGGGCCGGCGGCCGGGGTCGGCGCCGTCGGCCGCGCGGCGGCCTGGGTCAGCCCGCCGACCACAACGGCGAGCAGGCCGGCGACCACCAGGCCGGTCGCCGCGGTGAGCGCGACCCGCCGTCGGTGCTGCTGGCTCGGCATGGCAGGCCTCTCGTGGGCGGTAACCATCGGTCCGGTGGGAGGTGGCGGCGTTGCTGCCGCCACCTCCCGCCGGGTCAGGCTTTTCCGGGCGACCGGGTCAGTTCGGGATCGGGTACCCGTCCTGCCGGCCGTGGCCGTTCGTGTAGCCGTCGTGCGGGGTGCCGAGATAGGGGAAACTGTTCAGCTGTCCCGGGTCGGCGGTGTTGGCCCCGTCGCCCAGGAGGTTGTTCGGTGGCTGGTTGAACGTCGGCGTCATCGACGTGCCGCCGGCCGCCAGCCGCAGGAGGATGTCGACGGTGTCGTCGATAAGCCGTCGACCATTGGGATAGCCGGCGTTGTCACCGCCGATCACGCCGAGCGGATCCGGCGTCGTGGCCGGCTGGATCGCCATGTTCAGGCGCAGCAGGTCGGCCGGTCGCGCGCCGGGTGCCTGGTTGAGACCGGGGATGCCGATGAAGAGGAACTGGACGACGTCGCGCCGGGGCGGCGTCGGCACCGGAAACAGGTTGTAGAGCCTGCGCTCCAACCGGGCCAGCTCCGGGTCCTCGATGTAGGGGACCCACTGCTTGTCCGCGGCGGCGTCGGAGGCGTTGAACCGGTCCTTCAGGCCGTAGGGGATGAACAGCTCGTTGATGAGCGGTTGCCCGAGCCGGGAGACCTGGACATATGAGCCGCTCTCCGAGAGCCCACCTGTCCCGGACAGCACCCGGGTGCTGCGCCGCTCGGTGGTGGAGTAGACACCGATGACCGCCCGCGGGTCGTTCGGGTCGGGCTGCCCGTTGGCGAGCGTACGCAGCGGCTTGCCGTCCGAGGTCAGCGACGAAATCGGGACCTGCAGGGCGATCGTGTGCACGTTGAAGCCCGATACCGCGTCCCGGCCCGGCTGGGACGCCGATGTCCGCGGCCGGTACGCCGGCAGGTACGGCCGCAGCGTGGCCAGGTCGAAGCCGGAACCGAGGTCGACGAAGAACGCCTCCTCGCGCTGTCCGGCGAAGACCTTGGTGTTGCCGACGGTGTGCACCGCCGCGGCCGCCAGGCTCGGGTAGTTCGGCGTGGACGTCGGGCCGATGTTGTTGGGCGGCGCCGCCAGGTTGGTGCCCAGAACCGTCCGGACACCGTTGCGGACAACGGCCATCGAGTAGGACTGCCGGACGTTGTAGTCCGGGTCGGTCAGTGAGGTGATCGGGCCGGTGGCGTTGAGGAACGTGTTCGGGTTGATGCCCTGCCTGACGAAGTTGAAGGTGAACTCGTAGACGATGTCGTCGACCGCGTCTCCGTTGTTGTCAACGTTGATCCGGTAGCGGATGCCGCTGCCGAACCGGTAGAAGTTCGGGCCGCCGGACGGCTCCTCCAGCGGGATCCAGCGCCCCGATGAATATCCGTCGACCGCGGGCGCTGCGGCGCGCGGCACCGGTGTCCACTCGCACAGCAACTCCCATTTAGGGCGTCCTAAATCACCGGGCCCGCTCGGGTCGCCGGACTAGTGATGTGGTGGTCTGCCATTCCGACGGTCGACCGCCATGAATGTCGTCGATA
>JBBSHH010000104.1:0-8221 GCA_038253225.1 Mycobacteriales bacterium
CAGGTCTGGCATGTCAAGGGACCTCTCGTCGGAGCCGAAGCCGATCGTACGTCGTCGCGGCGCCGCGCGTCAGCCCGCCCCGCGCCGCCGGGCCGTAACAGCGGCCAGTTCGTCGAGCGCCACGGTCGCCGCTCGGAGCTGCTCGGCGGCGGCCCCCACGGCCCGGCTCAGCGCCCGGACCTGCCGCCAGACCCGCAGCGCGAGCAGGGCAAGCACGGCCAGCCCCACCACGGCGAGCGCCACATCCACCGCGAGCCAGACCACCGGTGAACCCTAGCCGACCGGGCGCGGCGGGCCGGGGGCGCAACGGCCGCGAGCCCCGTCCGGACAGACGGGGCTCGAGGGCCGAGGAGCATCGGCGGAACGGGGCGGCGGCTAGGGCTGCATCGCGGCGGTGGCGCGCGCCGCCAGCAAGTCGTCGGCGCCGAGGTGCAGGACGAAGTCGAGCAGGTCGTCGTAGGACAGCCGCGGACCCGGCTTGGGCTCCAGCGCCTCCGCCGGGATCTCCCAGACCTGAGCCCGTACGCCGCCCGACATCAGCAACGAGATCACGTGGTCGTCGGCGGGCTTGCGTACCTCGTCCTCGCACTTGGGACAGTCGAAGGCGTAGTAGGACAGCGCCGCCGAGCTGCAGACCTTGAGCGTGATGTCCTTCGCGGTGAGCTCGACCTCGCCGCAGCTTGGGCAGGAAGCCTTGATGGTGGTCATGAGCGCAGTCCCTTCGCTGTCCGCCCCGGTTTCTGGGCGATGACAGAAGGTTCGGCAGCCGGCGGGGACTCCTTGACGGTTCTCTCGGCGTAGTTCCGGCGAGAGTTCCGCTACGCCGTTCGGCTCAGCCCGGTCGCGGCTCGCCGTACGCCGCCAGCGCCGCGGCCGCGTCGGCCCGGACGGCGGCGGCCAGCTCCGCCGGCGCCACCACCCGGCCGCTGCCTCCCAGCCGCAGCGCCAGCCGGCGCAGCCAGCGGGTGTCGGGGGTGCGCAGCCGCACCAGCAGCCGGTCCTCGGGCAGCTCCTCGACGCTGTCCGCCGGGTAGTAGTCGGCCACCCAGGCGGCGGCCGGCTCCAGCTCCAGCGTGACGACCTCGTCGGTGTCGGACGGCTGGAACAGCCCGGAGTCGACGTCGCGCGGCTGGGCCTGGGGTGGCAGCTCGGCCGGCAGGTCCAGCACCGAGAGCCCGACCACCCGGTCGAGGCGGAACAGTCGCACCGCCTCCGCCGACCGGCACCAGCCCTCGAGGTACCAGCGGCCGTCGACGAGCAGCAGCCGCATCGGGTCGACGTCGCGCTCGGTGGTCTCGTCCCGGCCTGGGACGTAGTACTGCAGATGCAGCCGCCGCCGGCCCGCAGCTGCGGCCCGCGCCACCGCGAGCACCTCCGCCTCGGGCTCCACCGCGACCGCGATCCGGTCGGCCGCGCCGGCCGCGTCGCCGACCGCCGTCTCGATCTTCACCAGCGCCCGGTCCAGCGCGTCCCGCTCGGACAGGCCCGGCACGTCTGCCAGCGTGCGCAGCGCGACGACGAGGGCGAGCGCCTCGTCACTGCTCAGCCGCAGCGGCCGGGCGATCGCGTCGGCGTTCGACAGCGTGACGGTGCCCTCGGTGAGCTCGACGTCGATCAGGTCGCCGGGACCGTGCCCGGGCAGGCCGCAGACCCAGAGCAGGTCCAGGTCGCTGCGCAGCTGCCGCTCGGTCACCTCGAACATCGCCGCCACGTCGGCGAGCCGCGCGCCCGGGTGGGCGAGCAGGTAGGGCACCAGCGCCAGCAGCCGAGGCAGCCGGTCCGTCGCCCCGCTCATGCCGGGCTCGGCTCGGCGGCGACCGCCCGCAGCCGGCTCAGCGCCGCCGCCCTGGCGTCCGGCGGGTCGACCACGACGACGTCGGCTCCGAAGCCGACCACCCGGTCGGCCAGCCGCTCCGGCTCGGCGAAGGCGACCGTCAGCTCGTCCCAGCCGGCGCCGGCCCGCTCCGCGACGGCTCCCCGGCGCAGCTCGGCGGCCGCGCCGGCCCGGACCCGCAGCACGGCCAGCCGCCCGGCCGGGACGTCGTCGTAGGCCGCCACCGCCGCCCGCAGGTCGACGCCGGCCGGCACCTCGACCGACCCGGCCGGTCCGGCCGGTCGGACCGGCCCGACGACACGGCTGAGCCGGAACACCCGCGCCGCCTGCCGGTCCCGGTCGCGCCCGACGGCGTACCAGCGGCCCCGCCAGCTCACCACGCCCCACGGCTCGACCCGCCGACGGGCGGCCGCACCCACTCCGGACCGGCGATAGTCGAACTCGACCGGTCGCCGGGACCGGACCGCTTCGAACAGCGCCGGGAACGCCGGCTCGGCGGCCTCCACCCGCGGCTCCAGCCCGGCACCGAGCTCGCCGCCGGTGTCGATGCCGGCGGCCCGCAGCTTGAGCAGGGCTCCGGAGGCGGCGTGCGCCAGCCCGGCCGACTGCCACAACCGCGCCGCGAGCCCGAGCGCGGCCGCCTCGTCCGGCGCCAGCGTGATCTCCGGCAGGGCGTAGTGCCGGCGGGCGATGCGGTAGCCGACCTCGTCGTCCCAGACGCTGTGGCTGCCGGTTTCCAGCGGGATGCCGAGCTCACGCAGCTCTTCCTTGTCCCGCTCGAACATCCGCCGGAACGCGGTGTCGTTCCCGCCGGGGCCGTCCGGCGGATAGCCCGGGACCGCATCGCGGATCTGCCCCGCGGTGAGGTACCGACGGGTCGCGAGCAGGCAGATGACGAGGTTCAGCAGCCGCTCGGTCTTGCGTGCCGACACCGGCGCACGCTAACGCACACACCCCCGGTCGCCGGTAGGGCAGGCTGGCCGGATGACCGACGCGGTGGTGATCGGAGCCGGACCCAACGGCCTGGTGGCCGCGAACCTGCTCGCCGACGCCGGCTGGCAGGTGGTGGTGCTGGAGGCGCAGCCGGAGCCGGGCGGCGCCGTCCGCAGCGCGCAGGTCACCGCCCCGGGATTCGTCAGCGACCTGTTCAGCGCCTTCTACCCGCTGGGCCTGGCCTCCCCGGTGATCTCCCGGCTGGGGTTGGCGGACTACGGGCTGCGCTGGCGGCACGCACCGCTGCCGCTGGCGCACCCGTTCACCGACGGCCGGTGCGCGGCGCTGTCTCGTGACCTGGCGGAGACCGCCGCCTCGGTCGATGCGTTCCACCGTGGCGACGGCGACGCCTGGCGGTCGCTGTACGCGCAGTGGTGTCGGCTCGAGGAGCCGCTGCTCGCGGCGCTGTTCACCCCGTTCCCACCGGTGCTGGCCGGTGCCCGGCTGCTGCGCCGGCTCGGCCCGGGTGGCGCGCTGCGGCTGGCCCGCTTCGGCGTGCTCCCGGTCCGGCGGATGGCTGAGGAGGAGTTCGGCGGCGCCGGCGCCGCGCTGCTGCTGGCCGGCAACGCCCTGCACACCGACCTCGGGCCGGAGTCCGCGACCAGCGGCATGTACGGCTGGCTGCTGGCGATGCTGGGTCAGTCGGTCGGCTTCCCGGTGCCGGCGGGCGGCGCGGGCGAGCTGACCCGGGCGCTGGTCCGCCGGCTCGAGGCGCGCGGCGGGCGCGTGGTCTGCGACGCGCCGGTCCGGCGGGTCGTCGTCCGCGGCGGCCGGGCGGTGGCCGTGCGCACCGGTGACGGCCGGGAGGTGACCGCCGCCCGTGCGGTCCTAGCCGACGTCGACGCACCCACGTTGTACCTGCGGCTGGTCGGCGCGGACCTGCTGCCGGCCCGCCTCCTCGACGACCTGCGCCGGTTCCAGTGGGACAACGCCACGGTGAAGGTCGACTGGGCGCTGTCCGGACCGGTGCCCTGGACGGCGGAACCGGCCAGGCGCGCCGGCACGGTGCACGTGGGCGGGGAGCTCGACGAGCTCTCGACGTACGCCCATGAGCTGGCGATCGGGCGGATCCCGGCGAAGCCGTTCGTGCTGTTCGGGCAGATGACGACGGCCGACCCGAGCCGCTCCCCCGCCGGGACCGAGTCGGCGTGGGGATACACGCATGTGCCGCAGCGACCGCGCGGGGACGCGGGTGGGCAGCTGACCGGCCGGTGGGACCCCGCCGAGACCGAACAGTTCGTCGAGCGGATCGAGGCGCGGGTAGAGGAGTTCGCGCCGGGGTTTCGCGGCCTGATCCGCGGCCGGTACGTGCAGACGCCGGCCAGCCTGCAGGACGCCGACGGCAACCTGGTGTCCGGCGCGCTCAACGGCGGCACCACCGCGCTGCACCAGCAGCTGGTGTTCCGGCCGGTACCGGGCCTCGGCCGACCGGAGACACCGATCGCCGGGCTGTACCTGGCGTCGGCGTCGGCGCATCCCGGCGGCGGGGTACACGGCGCCGCCGGCGGCAACGCGGCGCGGTCGGCGCTGCGGGAGCAGCGGTGGCCCGGACGGCTGCTCGGCCGCGGGGCGGCGGGGGTCGAGGCGCTGCTCAGCCGGGGCGGTTAGCCCGCTCGACGGCCAGCCGGGACAGCCGCCGCAGGGTCACGTGGTTGCGGCGGTGGATCGACCAGTCGACCAGCGGGTTGTGCAGCCAGCGCCCGGGGCCGCTGACCGGGTGCTCGTCGATGGCGATCTCGGTGCCGACGTCGTCGCCACCGCTGACCGTTCGCAGGCTGATCGCGACGCGGGCGGTGCCGAACGGCCGGGCCCGGGCCCGCAGGTCGAGCGCCCGGTCCGGCTCCATGGCCAGCACCATGGTGCGGTCGCGGAACTCCAGCGGGCCGAGCCGCAGGCTGAAGTGCAGCAGGGTACCGACCGCGGGCCAGCCAATGCCGACGGAGCGGATCGCCGCGGTGCCGACGACCCAGTCGGCGTAGGAGTAGCCGTCGCGGAGCACGGCGAAGACGGCCGCCGGGGGGACGTCGACGGTCCGCCGGGTCACCGCCACCGGCCAATCGTCGCAGAGCCGCCCCGAGGACGCACCACTAGCCTGACCCGGTGATCGGATGGCGGGCCGGCCGGGTGACCGCCGTGACCGGGGGCTGGGCGGGGGCGCTCGAGGTGGCCGTCGACGTGGCCGGGGAGCGGGTGCCGGCGCTGGCCTACCCGGCGCTGGTGGGTCGGCCGCTGGCCGGCGACCGGGTGCTGCTCAACACGACCGCGCTCGCGATGGGGCTCGGCACCGGCGGCTACGCGGTCGTCGTGTCGCTGCCCGACCGGCTCCCGCCGGACGCCGCCGGGCCGGGGCACGTGGTCAAGGCCCGCTACAGCCCGCTGCAGGTCACCGTGCTGGGCGTCGACGAGCAGGGCTCGCCGCACCACGACCTGCTGGCCGGCGCCGACGACCTCGCCGGCCTGCCGGTCGTGGTGGCCGACCTGCACTCGGCGCTGCCGGCGGTGCTGGCCGGGCTGCACTGCGACGCCCCGGCGGCGCGGGTCGTCTACGTGATGACCGACGGCGGTGCGCTGCCGGCCTGGTTCTCCCAGACCGCGGCCGGACTGCGGGCGGCCGGCCGGCTCGTCGGGGTGATCACCGTCGGTCAGACCTACGGCGGCGACCTGGAGGCAGTCACGCTGCACACCGGGCTGCTGGCGGCCCGGTTGGTGCTCGGCGCCGACGCCGCGGTCGTCGCGCAGGGCCCGGGCAACCTCGGCACCGACACCCGGTGGGGGTTCTCCGGGGTCGCCGCTGGCGAGGCCATCAACGCGGTCGCGGCCCTCGGCGGCCGGTCGGTCGCCGCGCTGCGGGTCAGCGCGGTGGACCCGCGGGAGCGGCACCGGGGCGTCTCGCACCACAGCCTGACGGCGTACGGCCGGGTGGCGCTGGCGCCGGCGGACGTCGCCGTGCCGGACCTCGAGGCTCCGTTCGGCGACGTCGTCCGCCGGGCTGCCGCCGGGCTGTCCCCCCCGCACCGGCTGGTGACGGTGCCGCTCGACGGGCTGGCGGCGGCGCTGCGGGCGAGTCCGGTACCGCTGTCGACGATGGGACGCGGCCTCGATGCGGACCCGGCGTACTTCCTGGCCGGTGCGGCCGCCGGTCGGCACGCCGCCGCCCTGCTCGCCGGCTGACGTCACATGCTGGCGATGAGCTTCTCCACCCGGTCGTCCACGGACCGGAACGGGTCCTTGCAGAGAACCGTGCGCTGTGCCTGGTCGTTGAGCTTGAGGTGCACCCAGTCGACCGTGAAGTCACGGCGCTTCTCCTGCGCCCGCCGGATGAACTCCCCCCGCAGCCGGGCCCGGGTGGTCTGCGGCGGCACCGACTTGGCCTCGAAGATCGCCAGGTCGGTGGAGACCCGGGCGACAGAGCCGTTGCGCTCAAGCAGGTAGTACAGCCCGCGGCTGCGGTTCACGTCGTGGTAGGCGAGGTCGAGCTGCGCCACCCGAGGCGAGGACAGCGGCAGGTCGTGCTTGGCCCGGTAGCGCTCGATCAGCTGGTACTTGGTGACCCAGTCCACCTCACGGGCGATCGAGTCGAGGTCGCCGGCCTCGATCGCGACGACCGTCCGCTGCCACAGCTCGAGCACCCGGGCCGTCACCGGGTCGCTGCCGCGGCGGCGGATGAACTCGGTCGCCTTGCCGAGGTACTCCCGTTGGATGTCGAGCGCGCTGGCCTCCCGGCCGTTCGCGAGCTTCACCCGGCGACGGCCGGTGATGTCGTGGCTGATCTCCCGGATCGCCCGGATCGGGTTCTCCAGGCTGAGGTCACGCAGGACCACCCCGGCCTCGATCATGCGCAGCACCAGGTCGGTCGTGCCGATCTTGAGCAGATTGGTCGTCTCGCTCATGTTCGAGTCGCCGACGATGACGTGCAACCGCCGGAACCGCTCGGCGTCCGCGTGCGGCTCGTCCCGGGTGTTGATGATCGGCCGGCTGCGGGTGGTCGCCGACGAGACGCCCTCCCAGATGTGCTCGGCTCGCTGGCTGACGCAGTAGACCGCGCCGCGTGGCGTCTGCAGCACCTTGCCGGCGCCGCAGAGCATCTGCCGGCTGACGAGGAACGGGATCAGGACGTCGGCGAGCCGGCCGAACTCCCCGTGCCGACCGACCAGATAGTTCTCGTGGCAGCCGTAGGAGTTGCCGGCCGAGTCGGTGTTGTTCTTGAACAGGTAGATGTCACCGGCGATGCCCTCCTCCCGCAGCCGCCGCTCCGCGTCCTTGAGCAGCCCTTCGAGGATCCGCTCGCCCGCCTTGTCGTGGGTGACGAGGTCGACCAGGCTGTCGCACTCCGGGGTGGCGTACTCCGGATGACTGCCCACGTCGAGGTAGAGCCGGGCGCCGTTCTTGAGGAAGACGTTGCTGGACCGCCCCCACGACACCACCCGGCGGAACAGGTAGCGGGCCACCTCGTCGGGGGAGAGCCGGCGCTGGCCGCGGAAGGTGCAGGTGACGCCGTACTCGTTCTCGAGTCCGAAGATGCGCCGTTCCATCAGCGAGTCACCGACGCGACCCGCCGAGACGGCGCAGTCCGGGCCGCGGATCCGAGGCCTCGGCGTGCCGACCCGCTGCCGCGACCGCGACCGGGCCGGCGGCCGGATGACCGTCGCTGACGTCGTCGAGGGGCTCGACCTGCCCCTGCCGGCCGAGCTGAGCCCGGTCGCCCGCAGGAACGTCGCCTCTCACCCAGCCGACGGTACAGGCCGCCCGCGCGGTCAGGACGGCGCGAAGCTGCAGCGGCCGCCCGGCAGGCAGGTGCTATCACCGCCGCGAGGGGCCCGCGCGGAAGCGGGCAGCGCTGACGACCCGATCGGCCGTGCTGCGTCGGCGCCCTCTACCCTCGGCTGGGTCACCCTTCGCCGCACCGCCCAGGCTGCTGACCTGGCGGTCCCGGGCGGGGCAGGGTGCACGCTTCGAGACCCGACACCGATGATGGGAAGCCCGGACATGGGACTGGCCAGCAAGCTCGCGTCGTTCGCCCGCAGCCCGCAGGGCCGCCGGCTCACCCAGCAGGCGAAGGCCTACGCTGCGAAGCCGGAGAACCGCCGGCGGATCGAGCAGTTGGCGGCGCGGGTCAGCAAAGGCGGCCGCGGGACGCCGCCGCGCTGACGGCGCCGGCACCAGGGAAGCCACGGTGGTCGAGCCGGCGTGGGGCGGCTCAGTCCGCCGCGCGGGCCTGCGCCGTAGCCCGCCGGTTGGCCTTGTCCAGGGCCACAACGAGCTCCGCCTTGGTCATCCTGGACCGCCCCGGCACCTCCAGCCGCCGGGCCAGCTCCAACAGGTGCGCCTTGGTGGCGTTGGCGTCGACGCCGCCGGCGGTGCCGCGGGGCCGTCGCCGGGCAGCCGCCCCCCCGC
>JBBSHH010000105.1:0-8105 GCA_038253225.1 Mycobacteriales bacterium
CCGCCGTCGAGCGACCCGACCCCGGCCCCGCCGCGCTGCGACGACACCGCCTACGGCCGGGGAGCCGGTGGCCGGCTCAGCTACGAGCTGACGGTCCCGGCCGGCCGCACGGTCACCGCCTGGTTCACCGTCGCGGGCTCCGATGCCGGCCTGCGGCCCGCGGCCGACGAGTTCGCCGCCGCGGCCGCCGACCCGGCGGGCGGCCTGGCCCGCAAGCTCGCTGCCCGGCGAGCCCTGGCGACCCGGACCGAGCTGGACCTGCCGGGCGACCCGCTGCTCGCCCGCGGCATCGCCTGGAGCAAGCAGAACCTCGCCGACCTGCACCAGCAGGCCCGCAACCTCGAGCTGCGGGTGACGCTCGCCGGCACGCAGTTCCCGCCCCCGGTCGGGACCCTGGACCGGGTCGACTTCATCGGCGCCGGCTTCCCGGACTTCCCCTGGCTCTTCGCCACCGACGGTGAGTACACCGCGTTCGCCTCGGTCGGCCTCGGCCAGTTCGAGTCCATCAAGAACCACCTGCGGTCGTTGCGCGATGTCTCGGAGATCGTGAACGCGCACAGCGGCAAGGTCGTGCACGAGGTCGTGACCGACGGCAGCGTGTACTTCGGGGCGAACGCCGACCCCGGCAACACCGACGAGACGGTGAAGTTCCCGAGCGCGGTGGCGCTGGTGTGGCGCTGGACCGGCGACAACGCTTTCCGCGACGAGATGTACGGCTTTGCCAAGCGCAACATCGCCTACGTGATGAACAATCTCGACGTCGACAGGGACGGCTGGCCGGAGGGGTCCGGCAACGTCGAACGGCCCGGGCAGGGCACCGAGAAGCTTGACAACGCCGTCTACCTCATCCGCGGCCTGCGCGACCTGGCCGCGATGGCCGCGAGCAAGGGCGACCGGGCGACGGCGACCCGGTCGCTCGCGGCCGCGACCCGGCTGCAGGCGAAGTTCGAGGCGGCCTGGTGGGACGGCCCGGAGGCGCCGGCGTACGCCGACTCCCTGCTAGACCCCGGCAACCAGAAGCTGATGCAGCGGTACTGGACCGGCGTGACGCCGATGGAGGCCGAGCTCTGGCGCGACGGCACCGGCTGGCCCGGGCTGGCCAGCCGCGCTCACGGCGTCGCCGCGCTGCAGCTGCGGGAGACCCGCTGCTACACGGGGCCGTCCGGGCTCTACCACACCGGCCAGGGCGCGACGACCGCGGTGCTCGACCCGCCGCAGCCGACGTTCTCCTGCGACGGTGACCGGGCGGTGAGCAGCGTCACCGACGAGAAGGACGTCTTCTCCCTCAACACCGCCGTGATGGCGGTCGGGGAGGGCAACTACGGCCGGCTCACCCAGCAGCGGCGGTACACCGCCGACAACCGCCGGCTCCAGCTGCCGGCCCCGGACGAGATGCCGGGCGCCATGCCCGAGATCGCCCCCTCGCCGCCGCACCCGCCGTACTACGGCCAGTCCCTGGAACGGTTCTTCACCGAGCGGGCCTCGGTGCTGCAGGCGTGGGGCGCCTACGGCACGGTGTGGCCGGTGGTGCACCAGCAGCTCGGCGTCAGCCCCGACCTGGGCAACGGCCGGCTGGACGTCGTACCGCAGGTGCCGCCCGGACAGCCCTACGTCGCCGGTCGCAACATCCGGCTCGGCGGCGGCTCGGTCGACGTGTGGGCGGCCGGGGCGGCCGGTCGCTACGAGACGCGGGTCGCGAGCCACGTATGGGCCCGGCTGCGGCTCGGCGTGACGCTGCCGTTCGGGGCGATCGTGAGCAGCGTCCGGCTCGACGGCGCGAGCGTCAGCCGGTACGTCGTCCAGACGACGAACCGGGGAGTCGAGCTGCTCGTCGATGCCGGCAGCGGTGGCAGCCACCGACTGGTGGTCACCACCGGCTGACACCGCCGTCGGGCCGGCGATGGGGCCGGTCCAACGGCGTGGCGGCCCCGTCGATGGCGGTGGATCGCCAGCGACCAGAGTAAGAACTGCTGGCGTGGGGAGCGAGCCGGCGCAGGGTCAGAAGCATCCCGGCGAGCCCCGGCTGCCGGCGGCCTGCGCGGTCCTGGTCGCCATCGGGCTCTACGCCGGGCTACCGACCCAGCTCATCTTCGGGCCGCGGTTCGTGGTGCCGGTGCTGGAGCTGGCGCTGTTCGTGCCGCTGGTGGCGGCGAACCCGCGCCGGATGAACCGGGCGAACAGGTCGTTGCGGCGGTTGTCGATCGGCTTGGTGCTGCTGATCGCGCTGGCGAACTCGGTGGCCCTGGTGCTGCTCATCCATGCGCTGGTGAACGGCCGCGCCAGCCAGGGCGCGACGCTGCTGCTCGCGGCCGGTCAGGTCTGGTCCACCAACATCATCATCTTCGGGCTGGCGTTCTGGGAGCTCGACCGCGGCGGCCCGGTACGGCGCACCCATGACGAGCGCGAGGAGTGGCCGGCGGCGGACTTCCGGTTCCCGCAGGATGAGGACCACGATGCTGTTATCGAGGTGGCCGCGGGGTCGTCGCGGACGTCGGGATGGGCGCCGGGTTTCATCGACTACCTGTATGTGTCGGTGACGAACTCCTCCGCGTTCAGCCCGACGGACACGATGCCGCTGTCCCCCCGCGCGAAGATGCTGATGGGCACCGAGTCGGTGTCCTCGCTGGTCCTGTCGGTGCTGGTGATCGCCCACGCGGTGGGAACCCTGAAGTGAGGGTCAGGGGCGGCCCAGGACGAGCAGCGTCCGGACCTCCTCGACCGCTCTCGGCGTGTCCGGGTCGGGCAACGACCGCAGCAGCTCCACGGCGGGCAGCGCCACGTCTGCCCAGGTCTGCTCGTCGACGTCCCAGGTCCAGGCCCAGACACGCTCCTCCACCGTCGAGGCGTACGCCGCCGGGGACATGCTGCCCTCGGTGGCGAGGCCGCGCCGGTGCTCCAGCGCGAAGCCGGCCCGCTGCGCGAGGTCGATGATCCGGTCGGGGTCGTCAGGCCGCGGGCCACGCAGGCGGCGGTAGAGGTCGTGCACGAGGACGTCGACGTCGGTGACCGCCGCCGGGGTGCCGCTGCAGACGACCAGCAGCCGGCCGGCCGGCGCGAGCACCCGCCGCAGCTCGGCCAGGGCGGGCTCGATGCTCGCCACCAGGTGCAGGACGTGCACCAGGTAGGCGGTACGCACCGCCGCCGTGCGCACCGGCAGCCGGAGCGCGTCGCCGGCCGCGACCCTGCCCGCCAGCCGGGGCTGCGCCCGGCGGATCATCGGCAGCGACAGGTCCACGCCGAGAACTCCCGGCCGCTCGGCGGCGACGGCCGCCGCCACCAGCCCGGTGCCGACACCGACCTCCAGGACCGGGCCGTCGAGCAGCCATGGGCGCAGGACGGCGGCGGTGCGCGCGCCGCGCGCCTCGCCCCCGCGGGTGTCGTCGTACCGGTCGGCGATCCGGTCGAAGGACACCGACCGAGGCGCCGACCTACCGCGGTCGCTCACCGTCACCCCTCCGACGGCCGCACCGGGCGGTCCTGGCCTGCACCGCAGGGTAGCCGGCTCGGCCGGAGCGGTCGGGCAGCGCCGTAGGCCCGCTCCCGGGCCAGGGGCCACGGCGTGGCGCTCACTCGCAGGCGTCGTCCCAGGAGGTGACCAGTCGCTGCACCCGGTCGGTCGCCGCTTGCACCGCCGCCGCGGAGCCGCCGACCCGGCCGGCGGCGAGTCCGACCAGGAACGTCGTCAGTGGAGCGGCCGGCCGGGCCACCCCGTGCGCCACGTCGCGGGCCAGGCCGAGAATCAGGTCGCGGTCCACCTCTGGCGGCAGGTCGAGGTCGGCGACCACGACGCGCACCCACTCCTCCACGGTGTTCACGCCAGCTCCCGCGCACGCTGAAGGTCCGGGTCGGTGTCGCAGTCGAACCAGGGCGGTGGCGTGCCGGCCACCCGCAGCGGCCGTACGGCGAGGCGCCCCACGGTGCCGTGCAGGGAGGCGCCCGGGGTCAGCTGTAGCCGGCGCAGCGCCGCCGTGAGCCACATGCCGACGAGCAGCTGGCGGCGACCGCCGTCGTCGACGACCACCACCCCGTCGCGGTCCAGCGACTCACGGAGCACCGTCATCGTGGCGGCGGTCAGGAACGGCAGGTCCGCCGCCAGCAGCGCGACCACCGGAGCGGTCACATGCGGCAGGCCAGCGGCGATCGCGGCGACCGGCCCACCGCCGGGCGGCTGCTCCTGCGTCCAGACGTCGACCCCGGACACCCGCCGCCGCGGCCCGACGACGATCCGCCGATCGGCATCGCCGACCGCTGCGAGCACGCGCTCGAGCAGCGTGCCGGTGCCGACCCGTTGCGCCGGCTTGTCCACCCCACCGAGCCGGCTGGCCGACCCACCGGCGAGCACCAGCGCGTCGTACGGCAGCAGCCTCATCCGCCGATGGCGGACATCGGCCGGGCCGGCTGCAGAAACGTCGGGTCGTCGATACCGTGCCCGGCCCGCTTCGAGGCCACCGCGGCCAGCCAGCGCTGCGCCAGCTCGACGTCGGTGGCCCCGGCCCGCAGCGGGGTCCGCAGGTCGGACTCGGCCCGGGCGAACAGGCAGTTGCGGACCTGGCCGTCGGCGGTCAGCCGGACCCGGTCGCAGGCACCACAGAACGGCCGGGTCACCGAGGCGATGATGCCGACCCGCGCCGGCCCTCCGTCGACCAGCCAGGTCTCGGCCGGCGCGGAGCCGCGGCCCGGCTCGGGCGTGAGCGTCCACTCGACGCTGAGCCGGTCGAGGATCTCCTCCGCGGTGACCATCTCTGCCCGGTCCCAGGCGTGCTGGGCGTCGAGTGGCATCTGCTCGATGAAGCGCAGCTCGTAACCGCGGTCGAGGCAGAAGCGCAGCAGGTCCGACGCGGCGCCGTCGTTGCTGCCCCGCATCAGCACCGCGTTGACCTTTACCGGCGTCAGTCCGGCCGCGACGGCCGCAGCCAGCCCGGCCACGACGTCGGAGAGCCGGTCCCGGCGGGTCAGTCGGGCGAACAGCTCCCGGTCGACGGTGTCGAGGGAGACGTTGATGCGGTCGAGGCCGGCGGCGGCCAGCGCGGGCGCCAGCCGGGCGAGACCGATGCCGTTGGTCGTCACCGACAGCTCAGGTCGGGGGCGGAGCTTGGCGAGGCGACGGACGATGTCAGGCAGCCCCGGTCGCAGCAGTGGCTCGCCGCCGGTGAGCCGGACCTCGGTCACGCCGAGCCCGACGGCGACCCGGACCAGTCGGATGATCTCGTCGTCGGTGAGCAGCTCCGGCTTGGGCAGCCAGGCCAGCCCCTCGGCCGGCATGCAGTACGTGCAGCGCAGGTTGCAGCGGTCGGTCAGCGACACCCGCAGGTCGGTGGCGAGCCGCCCGAAGCGGTCGAGCAGCATGCACACCCCCACGGTGTCGCGAGCCCGCCGGGTCCGGCGGCGGTCCGGCCCAGCCTACGCGGGCCGGCCGCCGCCCGACCCGGCCCGGAGCTCCCGGCGTACGCCGTCGACGCGCCGAGTCGCGCCCCGCCGGTCGAGCTCCTCGAGCAGCGGCACCGCCACCCGCCGGGTCGTGCCCAGCGCCTGCCGGGCGGCGCTGAGCGTGAACGGTTGGGCCAGCGTGGCCAACCGGCGGACGGCCACCTCCGCCGCGTCCGGCAGCAGGTAGATGCCGGGGCCGAACTGCGCCAGTCGGCCGGCCCGGACGGCGGCGGCCAGCACCGGCGCGGCGAGCCCGCGCTCGGTCAGCTCAGCGGCCTCGGCGGCGGCGAACGGATCTGTGCGCAGGCGTGCCCGCAGCTCCTCAACGGCCGGCGGCAGCACGGCCCGGGCGTCCGGTCGGCCCACCCGGCCCGACTCGGCCACCAGACCGGCCTCGGTCACCAGCGGTGGCAACAGAGCCGGGTCCGGCAGCCCGGCGGCGCGGCCGGCCGCCGCGGCCGGTAGCCCCCCGGCCAGCGGTGAGCTCGCCGCGTGCGCCGCCACCGCGGCAGCCAGCCGCTGCACCCACGACTGCCAGAGCTGCGGCGCCACTAGCCACCCGCCGACCGCCACGATCCCGGCCGGCGGCGCGGCGTCCGGTTCGAGCAACCCCCAGGTGGCCAGCGAGGCGCGCCGGACCGCGCCGCGCCGGCGTACCTCACCGGCCGGGTCGGGCGGGTCGCAGCGGTCGGGAAGCTCGACCGCTCGGCGCGCCGCCGCGCCCCGGCGGCGCAGCGCAGGCGGCTCGACGTCCAGCACGGTCAACCCCACCGGGACCCGGGTGCCGCCGGGGTCGCGCAGCAGCGCCCGATCGCCGGGGCGCAGCGGCAGCGGCCGGTCCAGCCGCAGCCGGGCGGCTCGCGTCCCCAGCGGCCGCAGCTGCACCCGCACCGCGGCCGAGCCCGCGTGCAGCGTCAGCTCCGCCGGCAGGCCACCGGCCGCCCCCTCGGGCAGGGCCACGTCGACGACGGACGGCAACGGCCAGCGGCCCGGGCTGAGCAGGGCGTCCCCGCGGCCGAGGTCGCCGACCTGCGCGCCGCGCAGGTTGACCGCGACCCGGGCGACCGCCCGGGCCTCCTCGACGGACCGCTCGAGGGTCTGCAGCGCCCGTACCCGCACCGGCCGCCGCCCGGCGCCGACTGCCAGCAGCTGCTCGCCCACCCGCAGCGTGCCGGCTCCCAGCGTGCCGGTGACCACGGTGCCGCTGCCTTTGACGCTGAACACCCGGTCGATCCAGAACCGGACCGGCGCGGCCGGATCGGCCGCCGGCAGCGCCGACAGTAGCCGGTCCAACGCCGCCCGGAGCCGCTCGAGCCCGTCGCCGCGGACGCCGCTGACCGCCACCGCCGTCACCCGGCCGAGGCTGCTGGTCGCGATCCGGTCCAGCGCGGCCGCCGTGGCCGGGCCCGGGTCGGCGAGGTCGCTGCGCGTGACGGCCAGCAGCCCCGAGCTGACCCCGAGTGCGTCGATGGCGGCCAGGTGCTCCTCGGACTGCGGCTGCCAGCCGCCGTCGGCGGCGACCACGAACAACACCACGGGTACCGGCCCCACACCGGCCAGCATGTTGCCGACGAAGCGGGCGTGACCGGGAACGTCGACGAACGCCACCGTCCGCCCGGACGGCAGGTCCGTCCAGGCGAAACCGAGGTCGATCGTCATGCCGCGGCGGCGTTCCTCCGCCCACCGGTCCGGCTCCATCCCGGTCAGGGCCCGCACCAGCGTGGACTTGCCGTGGTCGACGTGACCCGCGGTCGCCACGACGTGCATCACGCCGGCGCTGCGGTGACGGCTGCGGTGACCGCCGCCACCAGGTCGGCGTCGCGATCCGGCGGCACGCAGCGCAGATCGAGCAGGCAGCGGCCGCCGTCCACCCGGGCGACGACCGGCGGTTCGCCGGTCCGCAGCCGGGCTGCGGCGTGCTCGCTCACCGCGACCGCCCAGCCGGGCAGCGGCTGCCCCGGTGCACCACCACCGCCGACCGCGCCGGCGGAGCGCACCACATCGGCGGCGACCCCCCGACCGGCCAGCTCGGCGGCGACCGCCTCGGCCCGGCCGCGCAGGTCGGCCGGGTCCGCGTGCAGCGCGTCGTACGCCGGTCTCGACGGCCCGCGCAGGGTCGCCTCGAGCGCGGCCAGGGTCAGCTTGTCGACCCGCAGCGCCCTGGCCAGTGGGTGTCGCCGCAGCGCGGTCACCACCTCGGCGGCGCCGAGCACCAGCCCGGCCTGCGGGCCGCCGAGCAGCTTGTCGGCACTCGCGGTCACCAGCGACGCACCGGCCGCCAGCGTGGCGGCGGCATCGGGCTCGTCGGGTAGCAGCGGATCCGGGGCGAGCAACCCCGAGCCGATGTCGGCGACGACGGGGACGGGAAGCCGGGCCAGCTCACGCACCGGGACCGCGGCGGTGACGGAGGTGCGCTGAGGCTGGATGCCCCGGACCCGGTAGACCTGCACGACCTGCGTCTTGCCCTTGAGGGTCATCGAGGGCAGGAACTCGCTGTTCACCTGATCCCGCACCGCACCCAGCATCGCCTCGCTCACCAGAATTTCGCCGGAACCCGCCTCGGCGCAGAGCCGCGCGGCGACGTTGACGGCGTCGCCGATGACGGTGTACTCGAGCCGGCGGTGGCTGCCGATATTCCCGGCGAAGACGTCGCCGTGATTGATGCCGATGCCGACCCC
>JBBSHH010000106.1:0-7924 GCA_038253225.1 Mycobacteriales bacterium
CGCTGCAGCACCTGCGCACAGCCGGCGATCTCGCGTCGTACGCCGGCCGCGGGCAGCCGGCGCAGCGCCGGGTGGGTGTAGGTGTGGTTGCCCAGCTCGTGGCCCGCGTCGAGGATCTGCCGGGCCAGCGCCGGCTCGGCAACCAGCCAGCTGCCCACGGCCAGCACCGTGATCCGGGCGTGCGCGCGGGCGGCCTCGGCCAGCAGCGCGCGGGCGACGTCGGGGTCGCCGGCACCGTGGAAGGTCAACGCCACCGCGCGGCTGCTGCGCGGACCGGAGGCGATCTCCACCGGCGCCCCGCCGCTGCTGCCGGCCGGCGGGGTGCGGGGTGGGACGGTCCGGGCGGTGCCGGGCGAGCCGGTGCCGGTGGCGCCGCCCGGCCGGTCGGCTGCGGCCGGGCGGGAGGTAGCGCCGCAGCCGGCCGCCAGCAGCGCGGCGGCCCCAGCCTGCAGCACCGACCGGCGGGTGGGGGAGGACACCAGGTCACGCTAACCGCGACCGATGACTCCACCGGCCACGGACGGCGCCGCCCGGCGGAACTTGCCGGACATTTGGTGCGCCGTTGAGACGCCGCCGCCCGCGTCGTGATGCGACGATCCTGGTTGTGCTGATCCATCCCTGGGACGCCGGTCACGACCCGGCGGAGTGGCAGGCGTTCGTCCGCAACCAGGGTTTCGGCCACCTCGTCGCCGCCGGTCGTGGCCGGGACGTGCCGGTGGTGGTACCTACCCAGTTCCTGCTCACCGAGGTGGCGGCCGAGCCGGGTCCGCGGCCCGAGGTGCTGCTGCACCTGGCCCGACCCAACCCGGTCTGGGCCGCGCTGGCGGAGAACCCGATCGTGGTCCTGAGCGTGGCCGGGGACTGGGCCTACATCCCGTCCGGCTGGAAGGCGGTCGGCGGGGAGGACCCGGCGTACGGGATCCCGACGACCTACTACGCCGCCGTGCAGCTCACCGCGGTCGCGCACGTCCTCGACGGTGCCGAGGACGTGCTGGCGGTGCTGCGGCGGCAGCTCGCGGCGCTCGAGCCGGCCGGCGGGGCGGTCGACCCGGCCGAGCACCGCCGCCGGCTGCCCGGCATCCGCGGCCTGCGGCTCGAGGTGCGGGAGGTCGCCGCGAAGTTCAAGTACGGCGGGAACGTCGACGCCGCCCACCAGCTCGCGGTCGCCGAGCACCTCGACCGGCGCCGCGGGCCCGGCGACGCGGCCGCCCGCTCACACCTGCTGCGCCGGGCTCAGGCGGCCCCGGCCGGCCCCTGACCGCCGGACCCGGGTGGGCTGCCGCCACCGTCGGCCCACGGCTGCGGCGAGGTGGTCACCGGCGTGCCGGCGGCAGCGGCGGCCTCGATGGCCAGCGCGAGGAGCTGGTCCTGGCAGCCCTGCGCGAGCGGGTACGGCGGCGGTCCGGCGCCCCGAGCCCAGCCAGCGGTGCGGTCGAGCAGGGTGGCGATCGCGATGTCCTCGTCGGAGAGCCGGGCGCCGGCGAACGGGTTGCGGTAGACAACTGCGCCGTCGCAGCTGATGTGGTCGAGGTCGTAGCCCTCGAGGTTGAGGTCGTGGCCTGTCTGCCGGCGGATCAGCCGGGACTCGACCGGAGTGCGCGGCGCGGCCAGCCGGACCAGCCGGTCGTCGACCAGCTCGCCGGAGCTGCCGCGGACGACGATCCGGCGGGACCGCAATGGGTTCCACCACTGGTTGTCGGTGAAGTCGTAGAGCCCCATCCGGCCGCCGAAGTCGATGGTGGCGAGGGTCGTCGTCGCCTCCTGCGGCCGGCCGTCCTCGTTCCAGCCGGCACGCGAGAGCGGGTCGACCAGCGGTGCCGTGAACGTGTGGGCGTGCACGGTGGCGGGGTCGAAGCCGACCCCGAGCAGCCCGCGGATCATCGACACCGCGTGGTAGGTGTGGGTCGAGGAGACCTGCACCGAGGTGGGCCGGCCGAGCCGGCCGCGCTGGACCAGGTCCAGCCGGGCGGCGTGCCCCGGCAGCAGCAGGTACTGCTCGGCCACCTGCACCAGGCCGCTGGCACCGACCCGACGCCAGAGCTCCCGCAGCCCGGCGGCGTCGGCGGCCGGCGGGGTCTCGGCCAGCACCGGCATGCCCGCGCCCGCCAGCGACTCGACCACCTGCGGGGTGACCGCCCGCGGCACCGCGGTCACCACGAACTCCGGGCGGTCGATGAGCAGCTCGAGGGGCCGGCGGTAAATCGGCAGGCCGTAGCCGGCCTCGATCTCGCCGGCCGCGGCGGCGGAGCGGGTCACCACCCCGGTGACGGTGAACCGGTCCGGCATCAGCCGGGCCAGCCGGAGGAAGAACTGCGCCCGCCAGCCGCGGCCGACGACGCCGTACCGGACCGGGTCGGCGCGACCCGGTTCAGCGCGGGCAGTCGACATCGGAGTCGAAGGCCGGCAGCGAGAGCCGCGAGCTGACCGTCACCGTTCCCGGCCGCAGCGCGGTGACCGACGTCCAGCCGGCCGACGACTCGGCCACGCAGCCGACGGCCGGGTCGACGTGCCAGAACTGGTTGAAGTGCACCAGCAGCCGGGCGGTGCCGGCCGCCCGGAACGTCAGGTCGAAGCCGGACGTGCCGAGCCGGTCCAGGGTGGCCGGGCCGGTGAGCATGGGGGCCGCCCCGGCCACCTCCCACAGCCGCCAGTGCGCGTCGTGCCAGCGGGGGATCAGGCCGGCCCCCCCATCCTCGATCACCGCCGCCTCGAGCCGGGCGGAGGGGTCCAGGGGCACGTCAGGCACCGCCACCCAGCGCACGCCGCTGTCCCGCAGCCACTCGTGGTAGCTGGCCGGGTCGAGGGTCGGGCCGTAGAGGACGGTGTTGTACCGCAGGTCGAGCTGGCGCTCCCAGCCGCGGGCCAACGGGAACTCCGGCGCGACGAAGGAGGTCTCCCAGTGGTTGCGGGTCAGCGGGATCTCCACCCGGCCGATCGGCTGGTCGTGGCCGGCGAGGTAGCCGGCCAGCCCGGCGTAGTACGCCGGGTGGCCGGAGATGTCATCGCTGCTGTCGGCCAGCGCGGTGGTCACCGAGGACAGCTGCCAGCACAGCAGCGGGCCGGTGAGCAGCAGCAGCAGCCGGCGCCGCCCGGCGCTGATCAGTACGAACGCGGCGACCGGCCCCGCCAGCAGCGCGCCCAGCCGGGCCAGGTTGCCCCCGACCGGGTTGGGCAGCGCGAAGAGCACCAGCGCGGCCGCGCCGTAGAGAGCCGCGCCGCGCCGCAGCAGCCGGTAGCGCGCCGGCGCGAGCAGCAGCGCCAGCCCCACGAACGCGGTCACCGACAGCAGCGTGAGCGCCGGGAACGGGAACACCCCGCCACCACCGAAGAGGTACGCCGTCGCGAGACCGACTCCCGCTCCGGCCAGCGGCGCCACCCGGCGCCACCCGCTGCCCACCACCATGGCGCCGGCCGCCATCAGCAGGAACGCCCCGGCGAGCGGGCTGGCCAGCGAGCACAGCACCGCCATCACCGCCGCCCACTTGGGCCGGGAGGTCTGCACGCCGACCAGGGCGGCCAGGCCGAGCGCGAGCCCCAGCGCGAACGGCAGCCGGCCGACGACGAGGTCGCCGACGACCGCCACCGCGAACCACAGCAGAGCGGTCGTCCCGCCGCGGCCGGTGATCTCCCGGAACAGCAGCCGGGCGGCCAGGGTCGAGGCGACGCACGCCGCCGCACCGACCGCCGCGGTGCCGAACACCCCCGCCAGCGGCGGGAAGAGCAGGCTGTAGCCGGGGACCGGATGGCCGGAGTACCACTGGTCGTTCCACAGCAGCGCCCCCTGCCGGCGGAACAGCCAGACCCGGAACGCCTGCGCCGGGAAGTCCGGTCCGTGCCGGCCGCTGGCAATCACCGCGAGGCAGAGCGCGAGGGTCAGCAGCTCCGGTCGCCGCGCCAGCAGGGTGCCGCCCGCCCGACCCGCGCGGACCGCAGCGGTGGCCCAGGCCGGACGCCGGTCGGCCCGCGTGTCGAGCATGGGCGAAGGCTCTCACGCGGCGGGGCCGCATCGCTTCGCTAGAGTCCAGGTCCCCTACTACACCATCGGTAGTAGGCAGCGACCGCAGATCCCTGGTCCGGCCCGACCGGCGGGAGGCGCGTGCTTCCCACCGCGCGGGGGCTGACCGTGTCGGCGACCCTCGCCGTGGCGCCGAAAGGGGCCGCTGGCGGGGTGCTCGCCGCGCTGGCGGCGGCCGCCTGCTTCGCGGCCGCCTCGGTCGCGCAGCACCGTGCCGCCGCTCGGGTCGAGCCGAGCCGGCCGCTCGACCCCCGGCTGCTGCTCCGGTTGCTCCGCCAGCCGCTGTGGCTGGTCGGCGGGGGGGCGGACGTCGCCGGGCTGCTGCTGCAGGTGGTGGCGTTGGCGAAGGCCCCGGTGGTACTGGTCCAGCCGCTGCTGGTCGCTGCGCTGCTGCTCGCCGTACCGCTCGCCGCGGCCCTCGACCGGCGGCGGCCGGTGCGGGCCGAGGTCGCCGGTGTGCTCCTGTGTACGGCGGGTCTGCTGACGTTCCTCGCCGTCGCGCAGGCTCGTCCGGGGCGCAGCGCGGTGCCGTTCGCGGCGGCGCTGCCGACGTTGGGAGTAGCCGGAGCGGTCGCGGTGGCGGTGACCGTGTCGGTGCGGCACATCCGGCCGGGCCCCGGCAGTGCCGTCGTGCTGGCCGCCGGCTGCGGAGTCCTCTACGGGGTCAGCAGCGCCCTGATCAAGCTGGTCACCGCCGAGCTCGCCCACCCGTGGCGGGCTCTGGGTTCATGGCCCCTGATCGCCGTGGTCGTGGTCGGCGGCGCCGGGCTGCTGCTCAACCAGAACGCTTTCCAGGCTGGGGCGCTCGCGGCGCCGCTGGCCACGCTGACGATCGTCGAACCGGTCACCGCCGCGGTGGTCGGGCTGGTGCTGCTCGGCGAGCGGGTGGCGACCGGACCCGCGCACCTCGCGGCGTACGCCGGGATCGTCGTCGCGGTGGTCGCGGGGGTCCTGCTGCTGGCGCTGCACACCCCGCAGGTCACCGCTGCCGGGCCGCCCGGCCGCGGTGACGCGCCGGCCTGACAGCCGGTCCTCGGCCGCTGCCGCAAAGGACCGCAGCGAGCTCCAGCCGGGCGTGATCCCCGGACCGGCCACCTGCGCCGCGGGCAGGACGACACCGATCTGCACCGGGCTGACCCTAGGCGGCCGGGCGACCGCCGGTCACGCCGCACTGACGGGGCGCTTCGCCGGCCGCGACGGCGCCCGGCCCGCTGGTGGAAGGATGCCGTCCCATGATCGCAGCCGGCGTCCACGTGGCGATCGTGACCGGCGCGAACCACGGGATCGGTGCGGCCACCGCCATCAGTCTGGGCCGCCGGGGTGTGGGCGTGCTGTGCAGCTACCTGCGTGTCGAGGACCCTGTCGACCCGGGCATCCCGGACTCGTACCGCCGGCACCGCCGGCAGGACGCCGGGCAGGTCGTGGCCGAGATCGTCGCGGCCGGTGGCGCGGCGGTGGCGGTCGAGGCCGACCTCGGCGACCCACTGACGCCCGGCCGACTGTTCGACGCGGCCGAGGCCCAGCTGGGCTTCGTCGACATCCTGGTCAACAACGCCACCGGCTGGGTTCAGGACAGCTTCGCTCCGCGGCCCCGGGACCGTTTCGGTCGCGCCCTGGCGCCGGTCAGCTCGGCTTCCTGGACCCAGCAGTTCGCCGTCGACGCCATGGCGCCGGCCCTGCTCATCGGCGAACTCGGGCGCCGCCACCGCGAACGAGCGGCCGGGTGGGGCCGGATCGTCGGCCTTACCTCCGGTGGCGAGCTCGGCTTTCCCGAGGAGGTTTCCTACGGCGCGGCGAAGGCAGCGCAGACCAACTACACGATGTCGGCCGCTGTCGAGCTCGCGGACCTCGGCATCACCGCGAACATGGTCCACCCGCCGGTGACCGACACCGGCTGGGTCACCGACGAGGTCCGTCGCGGAGTCGCCGCCAGCCCGACGCACGTGCACGTCGCCTCCCCGCAGCAGGTGGCCGAGGTCATCGCCTTCCTCGCCTCGGACGCCGCCGGGCTCGTCACCGGCAACGTGATCAGCTTGCGGTGACGACGACCGCCCGTCGGATCACGCCCCGACCGCATCGACGTAGAGGGCGTAGACGGAGCGGCTGGCGGTCATGAAGAGCCGGTTGCGGGCGGCGCCGCCGAAGCACAGGTTCGCGCAGGCCTCCGGCAGGACGACCCGCCCGATCAGCGCCCCGTCCGGGGCGAACACGTGCACGCCGTCGTAGCCGTCACCGCCGCCTGCGGCGGCCGCCCACAGGTTGCCGTCGATGTCAGCGGAGTCCGTCCGAGCTGCCGGGGCTGATGTCCGCGAAGAGTCGGCCGGCGCCGACCTGGCCGTCGACGACGTCGTACGCGTGGATGCCGCGCGGTGTGGACCCGGAGTCGACGACGTAGAGGCGGGACCCGTCCGGAGCGAAGCAGAGGCCGTTGGGCCGCTCCAGGCCCTCGACGACGGGCTCCACACTGCCTCGGTCGGGATCGACCCGGTAGACGGCGGTCGGCAGCTCGAGCGGCGCCTTGCGGCCCTCTAGTTGGACATGATCCCGTAGCCCGGGTCGGAGAACCACACGGCGCCGTCCGCCGCCACGACGACGTCGTTGGGTGCGTTCAGCGGCTTCCCGTCGTACCGGTCGGCCAGCACGGTGACCGAGCCGTCGTACTCGGTCCTCGTC
Source organism: Mycobacteriales bacterium (assembly GCA_038253225.1). Taxonomy (GTDB): domain Bacteria; phylum Actinomycetota; class Actinomycetes; order JALYNC01; family JALYNC01; genus JBBSHH01. The sequence continues at coordinate 6,689 of JBBSHH010000106.1, forward strand.
ACCCGCCTGGTGAGGTGCTCGCAGGAGACCAGCCGGCCCTGCCGGTCGCGGGTGTGGCCGTTGGCGTAGTTCGAGGGGCTCCGGAAGACGGTGACGGCGCGGTCGCCTCGTCCCACCGCATCATGCGGTTGTTGGGGATGTCACTCCACACCAGGCAACCGTGGTCGCCGAACCAGACCGGCCCCTCGACCCATCGAAAGCCGGTCGCGATCCGTTCGACGGCTGCGTTGTGGAGGAGGTAGCGCTCGAACCGCGGTTCGAGGGCCTGGACGACGGGATCGGGGTATCGCCCCGGCGGGTCACTCCAGCGGTCGAGTTCCAGCGGCGGGTACGCCATGATCTGCACCTCCGGGGATGCTCGGTCGAGCGCACGCTCCCACACCCGCGGGCACCGGCCTCGAAGCTGGCGGGCGTGCCGGGCAGGATCCTGACGCAGGAAGTTCCGGCGACCGGCAGGAGGCTCGATGGGTGACTCTTCACCGACCAGGGTGGCTGTCGTCACCGGAGCCGGCAGCGGCATCGGCGCGGCGGTGGCCCACGCCCTCGCCGGCGAGGGGTGGCGCGTGGTGATGGCGGGGCGCCGGTACGACGCGCTCGCCTCGGTCGCCGAGCAGGGAGCGCAGCTGCCCGGCGTACTCGACCCGGTGCCGACCGACGTCACCGACGAGGCAGCGGTCCGGGCCCTGTTCGACCGGGCGGTCGAGCGCCACGGCCGGGTCGACCTGCTGTTCAACAACGCAGGCGCGGGGGGCCCGCCGCGCGATCTCGACGCGATCCCGCTGGCGGAGTGGAACGCCGTGGTCGCCGTGAACCTCACCGGCGCGTTTCTCTGTACGCGGGAGGCGTTCCGGGTGATGCGCCACCAGCAGCCGCGCGGCGGCCGGATCATCAACAACGGCTCGATCTCCGCCCACGCTCCGCGGCCGTCCTCGGTCGCGTACACGGCGACGAAGCACGCGATCACCGGGTTGACGAAGTCGACGTCGCTCGACGGTCGCGCGCACGACATCGCCTGCGGGCAGATCGACATCGGCAACGCGGGCACCGACATGACCGAGGGCATGGCGGCCGGTGTGCCGCAGGCTGATGGCAGCCTTCGCTCCGAGCCACGGATGGACGTGGCCGACGTGGCCCGCGCGGTGCTCTACATGGCGGGGCTGCCGCTGCACGCGAACGTGGCGACCATGACCGTCATGGCCACGAAGATGCCGTTCGTCGGGCGCGGCTGAGGCCCGA
>JBBSHH010000107.1:0-7866 GCA_038253225.1 Mycobacteriales bacterium
CGGCCCCCTGGCGGCAGCCCCGGGGCCGGTGGGGGCGGGGGGCGTCCCCGGGCCCCCCGGGGGGGGGGGCGGGCCGACGACGTTGTCCTCCGGCCGCATGACCCCATCAGGCCGCTTCGGCGAGTTGCGCCCGCACCGTGGCACCACGTACGCCGGCCGCCGCAGCACGTCGTACCAGGTGAGGCGCAGCACGCTCCAGCCCACCAGCGCGTTGCTCCGGAGCCGCGAGGTCCAGTCGGGCCAGCACATGACCGTCGGCGGTGCGGACGACGAACTGCACCACCAGCGGCGGCAGCGCGGCATCGGCGAGGAATAGTCGAATCGCGGTCTCCAGCGGGGACTCGCTGCCCGGGTCGACGCGGGCGATCCGGTGCCGGACCCGGGCCGCGAACGAACGGCCGGCGACCCGCGCGCCCAGCCCGCGCAGGTCCTCAACGGTCAGCAGCCCGGCTCGCAAGGCGGCTTCGCACGTCCAGACGGCGGCGAGGCGGTACGGCGCGCGCAAGAGGTCGAGCAGGGTGCGGGATATGGAGGTCACGGCCAGGCCGTGAACTGTCACCACGTCGGCGGCGGCACGATCGGACCGGTGGAAGCGCAGCTGCGGTCGTCCTCGCCGGTGCACGTTCGGCGGGACGGTCACAAGGGCGCAACTCCGGGAGATGAGCGGAGCCGGGCGCGGGACTAGCGGGGGCTAGCCGAGCACCGCGCCGAGGTCGTAGCTCACCGGTCGGTCCAGCTGCTCGAACGTGCACGACGCCGGCTCCCGGTCCGGTCGCCACCGCTGGAACTGCGCGGTGTGCCGGAACCGCGAGCCCTCCATGTGGTCGTAGGCGACCTCGACCACCAGCTCCGGTCGCAGCGCCACCCAGGACAGGTCCTTGCCGGCGTTCCACCGGCTGGTCGCGCCGGGCATCCGCTTCGGGCCGCTGCCTGGACCGCCGGCCGCGGCGCTCGCCCACGACTCCCAGGGGTGGCCGGCGAGGGCGTCGTCGCGGTAGGGCGCCAGCTCCTCGAGCAGCTCCGCGCGGCGCTTCATGGCGAACGACGCCGCCACGCCGACGTGCTGCAGCCGGCCGGCGTCGTCGTAGAGCCCGAGCAGCAGCGAGCCGACCACGGGCCCCGACTTGTGCCAGCGGAACCCCGCGACCACGCAGTCGGCGGTACGCAGGTGCTTGACCTTGAGCATGACCCGCTCGTCGGGGCGGTAGCCGAGGGCGGCCGGCTTGGCCACCACCCCGTCGAGGCCGGCGCCCTCGAACAACGAGAACCATTCGGTGGCCAGCTCGTAGGAGTCCGTCGCCGGGGTGGCGTGCACCGGCGGCGCGGCGTCGACCAGCGCGGCCAGCAGCGCGGCCCGTCGCTCGGCGAAGCCGCGGTCGACGTAGGAGGTGTCATCGAGCGCCAGAAGGTCGAAGGCGATGAACGACGCCGGCGTCTCGGCTGCCAGCTTGCGGATCCGGCTGTCGGCGGGGTGGATCCGCTGCAGCAGCGCCTCGAAGTCCAGGCCGTTGCTGCCGGCGATGACGATCTCCCCGTCGAGGACGCAACGCTGCGGCAGCTGGGCGCGGACCGCCGCCACGACGTCGGGGAAGTAGCGGGTCAACGGGCGCTCGTTGCGGCTGCCGAGCTCGACCTCGTCGCCGTCGCGGAAGACGATGCACCGGAAGCCGTCCCATTTCGGCTCGTACAGCAGCCCGCCGGGTGCCGTGTCCGGGCGCGGAAGGTCCTTCACCGCTTTGGCGAGCATCGGCTTCACCGGCGGCATGACGGGCAGGCGCACGGCAGGATGCTCGCATGTCCACCGCCGTGGCTGCGCCACCCGCCCGCCGTACGCCGGCCCGCCGGCGGCTGCGCACCGTCGCCGCGCTGCTCGCCGCGCTGCTGCTGCTTGCCCTCGCCGCGGTCGGCGGGATCGGGTGGTACTACTCCGGCCAGCTGCTCGACGTCAGCCACGCCGCCGAGCCGTACGACGTCCGGGTGGCGGCGGTCTCGGCCGGCACGGTGACGCTGCCGCGCACCACGGCGACGACCCGGCCCGGGGTCTACGGCCTGTTCTGGCCGGGTGGTGCGGGCGTGCTGCGGCAGGTCCTCGACAGCAACGGGGGCACGGTGACCCGACGCCTCCAGCTCACCGCCGGGACGCTGCGCGGCGGCACCCGGGCCCGGCTCGACACCGATGTGTGGGCCGGGGACCCGCGTTCGGCGATCGGGCTGAACTTCCGGGCGGTGGCCGTCCCCGGGCCGGTCGGCTCGCTGCCGTCCTGGCTGGTGCCGGCGGCCGGAGCGCACGCCGGGACCTGGGTGGTGCTGGTGCACGGTCGGGGCGACGGCCGCAAGGAAGGGTTGCGGGTGCTGCCGGCGCTGCACCGGGCGGGGTTGCCGACGCTGTCGATCTCCTACCGCAACGACCTCGGCGCCCCGAAGAGTCCCGACGGGCTCTACCACCTCGGGGACTCCGAGTGGCGCGACGTCGAGGCGGCGGTCCGCTTCGCTCGGCACAACGGTGCGACCGACGTGGTGCTCTTCGGCTACTCGATGGGGGGCGCGATCGTCGAGGCCTTCCTCGACCGGTCGCCGCAGGCCGCGGCGGTGCGCGCCGTCGTCCTCGACGCGCCGGTGCTGGACTGGCGGGCGACGCTGACCCTGCAGGCCGGCCACCGCAACCTGCCGGCCCTGCTCACCACCGTCGCCGAGCAGGTGGTGTCGCGGCGGGTCGGCATCGATTTCGACCGGTTCGACGTGCCCGAGCAGCCGGGGCGGGTCACGCTTCCGACGCTGCTCTTCCACGGCACCAGCGACCAGACCGTGCCGATCGGTCCGTCCCGCCAACTGGCCCGGCTCCGGCCGCAGGCGGTGGAGTTCCATCCGGTCCGTTACGCCGACCACACCCAGGCGTGGAACGTCGACCCCGGCGGCTACGAGCGCATCCTGACGACGTTCCTGACCGGTCGGGGATGACCGGCCGGCTGCGGCGTGCCTCGCCGTACCTGCTCGCCGCCGTGCTCGGAGTATCCGGGCTGTCACACTTCGCCTTCCCCGCGGCCTACGCGTCGATCGTCCCGCGGGTGCTGCCCGCCCGGCGGGCGCTGGTCTACCTCAGCGGGCTGGCCGAGCTCGGCTGCGCCGGCGGGCTGCTCGACCCGCGGACCCGGCGGCTGGCCGGCTGGGCGAGCGCCGCGCTGTTCGTCGTGGTGTTCCCGGCCAACGTCGAGATGGCGCTCGCCGGGCACGGCCGCTCGACGGCGTACCAGGCGGCGGTGTGGGCACGGCTGCCGCTGCAGGCCCCGCTGGTCTGGTGGGCGGTGTCGCTGGCACGCGGTGTCGGTGGTACGGGCGGCCGGGGCGGGCCGGGAACGGTCTGGTCGGGCGGTGACCGGGTAGGTCCGAGCGGGTCCGTCGAACCCCCGACCGAGGAGAGCCCATGACCGACCCACGGACCGGCTCCGGATCGAACGAGCCCGTCGAGGGCGACCTTTCCGGGTCAACCACAGGGCTCGGCGCCACCGGGCGCACCGACGAGGACGAGACCACCGGCGAGACCGCCGTCACCGCGCCCACCGACGGCTGACCGGGCGCCCCGGCTGGTACGCCCGCCGCTCACCCGCCGCCGACGGCGTAGCGCATGAACAGGAACCCGTCCTGCTCGAGCAGCGACGTCAGGCGCAGCTGGGCCGGTGCCGGCAGGGCCGGTCCGGTCACCAGCCGCGGTGCGGCGCCGGCCAGCAGCCGGGGCGCGACCGTCAGGCAGAGCTCGTCCACCACACCGGCCCGCACCAGGCCGCCGAGCAGCGCCGGGCCGCCCTCGCACAGCACTCGGCGCAGGCCGCGCTCGGCCAGGGCATCCAATGCGACCGGAGCGTCGAGCTCGGTGTCGCCGACCACCACCACGTCGGCCACGGCCGCGACGGCGGCCCGCCGCGAGGCCGGGGCGGCGGCCACGGTCAGCACGACCGGACGGGTCACCGCGGCTGCGAAGAACGCGCTGGTCAGGTCGAGATCGAGGTGTCGACTGACCACCGCGATCGGCGGGATCGCCGCCAATCCCGCCGCCCGGCGGCGGCGCTGGCGGTCAGGGTCGGGCCGGGCCGGTCCGTACCGCTCCACCCGCATCGTCGAGGCCCCGACCAGGACCACGTCGGCGAGGTCGCGCAGCGCGCCGAGCACGCGCCGGTCCGCCGGGCCGGACAACCCGCCGGACCGACCGCCCGCGCTGGCCGCGCCGTCCGCGCTGGTGACCATGTTGGCCCGTACGTGCCGGTCGTACTCGGCGGGTACGGCGTACGCCGCGAGCAGGTCGACCGGGGTGGCTGGGGCGGCCGGGTCGGGGGCGGCCGGGTCGGGCAGCAGGCGGCGCACCGGCGGAAGTGAAGCACGCCCCTACGCTCGGTCGCGTGGACCCGCCGACCGACCCGCTCGACCGCCTGCGGCGGCTGTGCCTGGCCATGCCCGAGGTGATCGAGCGAGTCAGCAACGGGGAGTTGGCCTGGTTCGTCGGCGGCACGAAAACATTCGTCAGGTACGCCGACCACACCCACGACGACCGGCTCGCGTTCTGGTGCGCGGCGCCGCCGGGCGGCCAGGCCACCCTGGTCGCGGCCGACCCCGAGCTGATCCCGGACCCGGCGGGGCCGCCCGGCCGATCAGCCGGTGACGGCGTACCGCGCCTGCATCCCGGCGATGATGTGGTCGTTGACGTGGCAGTGGAACAGCCAGGTGCCGGGGTTGTCCGGACGCATGTCGGCGACCACCATGCTCGCCGGCAGCAGGTTCACCACATCCATCCGCATGCCGTTCACGACCACCGTGTTGCCGTGCCAGTGCGGGGTGTGCAGATCCACCTCGGTACCCATCCCCATGACGTACCAGCGGACCCGCTGCCCTGTGCGCATCGTCATCGTCGGGCCGTTGCCGTAGACGTAGCCGTTGATGGAGTGCATCAGGTTCGACTCCTCGAACGCCTCGTGGTCCGGGTCGCCCTCGGCCGGCGGTGCGCCACCGGCGAAGCGCCGGGCGTTGGCCTCCAGGAACGGGCTCTGGTTCTCGTCCATCACCGAGAACAGCGCGAACAGCTCGCGGTCGACGTCCCTGGGGCTGCCGTCGGCACGGGCCATGCCTTTGCGGGTCACCACGATCGGACCCATCAGGCCGGCGTAGGTGTCGGCGACCTCGTCGGTGTGCGAGTGGTACATCCACATCACCGAGCTGCCGTCCATCGGCCCCGGGCCGGCGCGCTCGGGCACCGTGTAGTGGTACACGAACGTGTGGCCCGGCGGCACCGCGTCGTCGGCCTTGTCCCGGCCGGACGTCCGGTCGTCGTACGGCGCCCCCTCGCTGGCCTTGTCGTAGCGCAGCCCGTGCACGTGGACGCTCGCCGGGAACGATGCGTTGTTCCGGAAGACGACCGTCACGGTGTCACCGACCTCGGCGCGGATCACCGGCCCGAGCAGCCCGAGGTAGCTGTCCTCCGACCGGCTCGGGCTGGGGTGGCGGAAGCTCGCATCGGTGTAGCCGCGGTAGATCGCCTTGAGGTAGCGGGAGCCGATCCGGCCCGGGCCGCGGCCGACGAACACCTTCGCCGCATCGTCGAAGGGAGCGCCGGTGATCCGGTCGCGGCCGGCGGGCGCGTAGTCCCAGAACACCTGGTCGGCGGCGATGAAGTAGGTGCGGCTGTGCCCGGTCCCCGACCCGGCCGGGGCGGCGGAGTGGTGCGGGTGGCCGGTTGCTCCGCTGGCGGCGCTGGTCGCGGCGCCGCCGCAGCCGCGACGGGCAGGATCAGCGCGGCGGCGATGGCGCCCCACCGCACCCGCGGTCGTTTCGGTGTCGTGACGTTGATCATGTTTCCCCCGGGCGGCTGTGCTGCTCGGCACCATACAAGCGAAGGCCCGGGTTGTGTCTATGTTTCGTCAAGTTGACCCTCGACGGCTTTGCCGGCTGTGTGCCGGCCGGTCCCGCGGCGTTCACGGACACCGCACCCGCCCGCCGCCGGGGCGACACCGGGGATTGAGGGGTCCGCGTCGGTGAGGTTGGATGTCGCCGATCGGTCCGCGACGACGTAGGAGGCAGAGTGACCCGAGCTGAGATGTCCCGTACCGAGATGTCCCTACCTGCCAGGACCGGCAGCGGCGGCCGCCCGAGCGCCGGGTTCAAGGCTCGGGCCGTGGCGCTTGCCGGGATGTTGGTGGCGACCGGCGCCGCGGCGGTCGGAGTGGCGACGCCGGGCCAGGCCGCCCCGATAGGTACGGCGCGCACGGGCGTCACCGCCAGTCCGATCCGGCACCTGGTCGTCGTGTACCAGGAGAACGTGTCCTTCGACCACTACTTCGGCACGTACCCGAGGGCGGCCAACCCGGCCGGTGAGCCGCAGTTCCACGCCGCTGCCGGTACGCCGACGGTGAACCGGCTGACCCGCAGCCTCCTCCACCGCAACCCGAACCTGAGGAACCCACAGCGGCTGGACCGCAGCGAGGCGCTCACCTGCGACCAGAACCACGACTACACGGCCGAGCAACAGGCGTTCGACCACGGCCTGATGGACAAGTTCGTGCAGTACACGCAGGTGACCGACTGCACGCCGCCGGAGGTCACCAAGCCGGGTCTGGTCATGGACTACTACGACGGCAACACCGTGACCGCGCTGTGGAACTACGCGCAGCGGTTCGCCATGAGCGACAACTCCTACGGAACGACGTTCGGCCCGTCGACCCCCGGCGCACTGAACCTGGTCTCCGGCCAGACGCACGGTGCGACGCTCACCGCCGCCGACCCGGTGTCGGTGTCGAAGGGACGGTGATCGGCGACCCGGACCCGACGCTCGACGACTGTTCCTCGGCGGCGTACCCGACCGCGACGATGTCGGGCACCAACGTCGGTGACCTGCTCAGCCGGCAGGGGGTGAGTTGGGGCTGGTTCCAGGGCGGTTTCCGGCCGTCCGCGGCCTACGACCAGGCCACCGGCACGGCGGCGGTCTGCGGCTCGGCGCACACCAACGTCGGCGACGTCGTGGTCACCGACTACAGCGCGCACCACGAGCCGTTCCAGTACTACCGGTCGACCGCGAACCCGCACCACCTGGCGCCCGCGAACGTCGCCGAGATCGGCCACGACGGGCGGGCGAACCACCAGTACGACCTGAGTGACTTCAACCGGGCGCTGCACGCCGGGGACCTGCCGGCGGTCAGCTTCGTCAAGGCCGCGAAGTACCAGGACGGGCACGCCGGCTACTCCGACCCGCTGGACGAGCAGCACTTCCTGGTCGACCTGGTGAACAGGGTCGAGAAGTCCCCGAACTGGGCCTCGACGGCGATCGTCGTCGGCTACGACGACTCGGACGGCTGGTACGACCACCAGATGAGCCCGATCGTCAACACCTCGCAGGATCCGATGACGGACGCGCTCAGTGGCAAGGGCCACTGCGGGACGGGGGCGCCGCGGCTCGCCGGCTACCCGGACCGCTGCGGGTACGGACCGCGGCTGCCGCTGCTCGTGATTTCGCCGTACGCGAGGGTGAACGCGGTCGACCACACGATCACCGACCAGACCTCGATCCTGCGCTTCGTCGAGAACAACTGGGGGCTGGGCCGGATCGGGAACGGCTCGTTCGACCAACTGGCCGGCTCGATGAACGGGCTCTTCGACTGGTCCCACCCGCACCGGACGCCGCTGTTCCTCGCTCCCTACAGCGGTCAGCCGCAGACCCCCTGACCGCGCGGCGGTATCCCGGGGAAGCCGACGGTTCGTCCGGTCGAGGGTGTGGTGCGGTCGGAGGCCCCGGCCCGCACCCCAACCACGACCGCGGGCCCGAACGTGGCGCGGCCGGGCCCACCGAGGAGCCGCCCCCGCCCGGGGGCCCCCCGCGCCCGCCGGCGA
>JBBSHH010000108.1:0-7832 GCA_038253225.1 Mycobacteriales bacterium
GGAGTCGGCGGCGGCGCAGGCCGGCGTGGAGCGCGCCGCCGAGGCGGTCGAGGCCGAGATCGCCGCCCTGCTCGCGGGCGGCGAGGTGGTGGCGAGCGTGGGCTTCGGCCGGTCAGCGGTCCCGGCCGCCGATCTGGTGGCCGTGGCCCGGGGCGAGCGGGACAGTTTGGTCGTTGCCGGCGTCGGCTCGTGCACCGCGACGGCGGTGCCCTTCGACGGCGCCCCGGACGGCCGGCTGGTCGTCGCTCGGTCGGGCGACGACCGGTTCGACCGCCTCGAGACCAGCCTGCTGGGCGGGATGGCGACCGTGCTAGGGCTGTCGTTGCGAACGATCCAGGTGATCGAGGCCGAGCGGCGGATGCGGGAGCACAGTGAGCGCCAAGCCGTGCTGCTGGAGCGGCTGGCGGCCATCCAACGGCTGATCGCCGCCCGGGCACCCCTGGGATCGGTCCTCGGCGCCGTCACAGCAGGCGCCGCCGAGATGCTCGGCGCGGAGATCGCCGGCCTGCGCCTCCTGGACCCCACCGACCCGGCGTTCGTGAGCATCGTCTCCTCCTACGGCGAGGCGGCGGGATCGGCGGGGGCGGCCCAGCGCACCCCGATCGGCGCGGGCATCGGCGGCCGGGCGATCACCGAGGACCGGCTGGTGGTCGCCGACGAGTACGCGGCGGCCGGTGGGCTGCCGACCTTCGTTGCCGAGGGGGTCACCACCGCGATGGCCGCTCCGGTCGGCGGCAGCGAGGGTCCGCTCGGGAGCCTGGTGGTGGCGTCCCGGCGGTCCGACCGGCGCTTCGGTGCCGAGGAGCAGGAGACGCTGATCGCGTTGGTGGAGATGGCCGGTGTGGCGCTCAATGACGCCCGTACCGTGGCTGCGTTGCACCGGGCCGCCGACGACGCGATGCACCAGGCGCTGTACGACCCGCTGACCGGGTTGCCGAACCGCGCGCTGCTGCTGGACCGGCTGGAGCAGGCCAGCGCCCGGGCCCGTCGACGGGGGGCGTCGTCGCGGTGCTCTTCCTCGACCTGGACGACTTCAAGATGGCCAACGACAGCCTCGGGCATGCGGTCGGCGACGACCTGCTGCGCGGGGTCGCGGGGCGGCTGACGGCGGTGCTGCGCAGCAGCGACACCGCCGCGCGTCTCGGCGGCGACGAGTTCGCGGTGCTCCTCGAGGAGATCGAGGACCCGGCCGACGCCGGGCTGGCGGCGCAGCGGATCCTCGACGCCTTGCGGCCGCCATTCCAGCTGGCCAACCTCGAGGTGGTCACCCGGGTCAGCATCGGCATCGCCACCAGTGCCCGGGGCGACCGACAGCCGGACGAGCTGCTGCGCGACGCCGACGTCGCGATGTACCGCGCGAAGAAAACTGGCAAGGGGGGCTACGCCGTGTTCGAGCCGGCCATGCACGCCGAGGTCAGCGCCCGGATGGAGCTGGAGGTCAGCCTGCACCGCGCTTTGGCGCTGGGCGAACTGGCCGTTCACTACCAGCCGATCGTGGACCTCGCCAGCGGCGCCGTGAGCGGCGTGGAGACCCTGGTCCGCTGGGACCATCCGACGCGGGGGATGGTGCCGCTTGCTGGAGCTCATACCGGTGGCGGAGGAGACCGGCCTGATCCTCCCCCTCGGCGGCTGGGTCCTGCGCGAGGCCTGCCGGCAGGTCGCCGAGTGGCGGTCAGCCTTGCCCGGCGCCGGGGCGTTGACGGTGAGCGTCAACCTCTCACCTCGGCAGCTGCACTCCCCCACGTTCGCCGGCGAGGTCCAGGAAGCGCTCACCGACGCCGGACTGGATGCCGCCGACCTGACGCTGGAGATCACGGAGGGCGTGCTGATGCACGACCTGCCGGCCATGTCCGCGCGGTTGGCCGAGCTGAGGCGGCTCGGCGTCCGAGTGGCGATCGACGACTTCGGGACCGGCTACTCCTCGCTGGCCTACCTCCGGCGGCTCCCCGTCGATATCCTCAAGATCGACAAGTTGTTCGTCGACGACCTCGGAGCGGGCTCCGACGAGGCCACCCTTGCCCACGTCATCGTGACCCTCGGCCACACCCTGCACCTCCAGACGGTGGCGGAGGGGGTCGAGCGGCGGGAGCAGGCCGACCGGCTGCGCCTGCTCGGGTGCGACCGGGCGCAGGGTTACCTGTTCGCTCGCCCGCTCCCGGCCGCGGACCTGGCCGCGTTCCTCGCCGCGTTCCTCGCCGCGCAGCCCGCCGCCTGAGCGCGGCCGGGTCAGCCGTCCGGGCCCGGACCGGTCCCCGGTCGCCGAACCGAGCACCAGCAGGCCGCGGCGGCCGCCACCACTCCGACCTCCGCCGCGGTGGCCAGAGCGACCTGCCACGGCGACGGGCCGAGAGTGGCGAGCCGACCGGCACCGGCGGGACCGCCGGCCAGCCACGCCAGCCCGCCGAGCGCGCCACCGCAGCAGACGCCGCTGGCCAGCCCCCAGACCGCGGCGAGCTCCCGGGTCAGCGACGGGAGCCGGCGCTCCATCACGACACCGGCCAGCAGGCCGGCGGCGAGCGGGGCGAGCAGCGGGACCGACGCCCAGGCCGAGCCCGAACTGCCGGTCGGCAGCGCGGCGAGCAGCGGCAGTCCCGGCACCGGACCGAGCGTCACCCCGAACGCCGACACCGACGTGCCGACCCCGACAGCGAAACCGGGGCCGACGCCGTACGCCGCCGCGAACACCACCGCGTTGGGTACCAGCGCCAGGCTGACCAGCAGCAGCGCGACCCCGCCGACCGCGCCGGGCCCGAGCGCCGTGGCCAGGCTCGTCGCGGAGTCGAGGTGCCAGCCGAGCATGGCCCCGGTGAGCACCGCGCCGGTCCCGAGCAGCGTGACCAGTGCGCAGGCCGCCCCCGCCGCCACCGCGACCAGGCGCGGGGGCAGCGCCGCGCGCAGCCGCGGGACGAGGGCCGCCGCGCGAACCACCCCGGCGCCGCCGGCCAGGGCGGCGAGGGCGGTGGCCCCGAGCACCGCCTGGAAGGGCGCCGGAGCGACCGTTGGGGTGGCCGTCAGCCCCGCGACGGCGGCGGCCAGCAACCCGTAGCCCGCGGCGAGGGCGCCGGTGGCCGCAGCCGCCGCCCTCGGCTCGGTGATCCCGAGCAACCGGGCGAGCCCCGAGCCGACCCGCCCGAGCAGCAGCGCCAGCAGCACGGTGCCACCGAGCGGCACCAGCCCGACGGAGCCCTGCCCGAGCGCCAGCCCGGTGTGGTGGGCCAGCAGCCACAGCGCCGCTGCGGTCCGCACTGCGGTGGCCGCGCCGGTACTGGAACCCGGCTCGGTCGCCCACACGATCAGCACCAGGGCGATCAGCGTGGCCAGACCGAGACCCGCCGCGCCGGCGGCCGCCAGTGCGCCGGCCAGAACCACCGACGGCGCACGGTTCGGGGCCGGCGTCCCGGCCGGGTCCGGACGGCTCAGTAGGTCGGTCACGACGACCGAGTCTCCCAGCCGCGGGTGGCTGGACGACGCAGCCGGACGGGGCGTGTCGCCGGCTAGTTCGTGCGCATGATCTCCGCCATCAGGCCGGCCGCCTCGGAGGGGGTTCGGCCGACCCGGACACCGGCCTTCTCCAGCGCGTCCTTCTTGGCCTGGGCGGTCCCGGACGAGCCGGACACGATCGCTCCGGCGTGCCCCATCGTCTTGCCCTCCGGCGCGGTGAAGCCGGCGACGTAGCCGACCACCGGCTTGGTGATGTGCGCCTCGATGTGCGCCGCCGCCCGCTCCTCGGCATCGCCACCGATCTCGCCGATCATGACGATCGCGTCCGTGTCCGGATCGGCCTCGAAGGCGTCCAGGCAGTCGATGTGGGTGGTGCCGATCACCGGGTCGCCCCCGATCCCGACGCAGGTCGAGAAGCCGATGTCGCGCAGCTCGTACATCATCTGGTAGGTCAGCGTGCCGCTCTTGCTGACCAGCCCGATCCGGCCGGGCTTGGTGATGTCCGCGGGGATGATGCCGGCGTTGGACCGGCCGGGGCTGATCAGGCCGGGGCAGTTCGGCCCGAGGATGCGGGTCCGGCCGCCGGCGGCCAGCGATCGGGCCCAGAACTCGGTCGTGTCGTGCACCGGGATGCCCTCGGTGATCACGACGCACAGCGGTACGCCGGCCTCGATCGTCTCGAGCACGGCAGCCTTGGCGAACCGCGGCGGCACGAACACCACGGCGACGTCCGCCCCGGTCGCCGAGACCGCCTCCGACACGCCGCCGAACACGGGGATCCCGTCGACCCTCTGGCCGCCCTTGCCGGGTGTCACGCCGGCGACGATGGCCGTGCCGCTGGCGACCATCCGGCGGGTGTGCCTGGTCCCCTCCGCGCCGGTGATCCCCTGCACCAGGACCCGGCTGTGCGAGCTGAGAAAAATCGCCACGATCAGGCTCCCGAGGCCGCGAGTTCGGCGGCGAGCCGCGCCGCGCCGTCCATGGTGTCCACCCGTCGCACCACCGGGGAGTCCGCCTGGTCCAGGATCCGGCGGCCCTCCTCGGCGTTGTTGCCGTCGAGCCGGACGACCAGCGGCCGGTCCACGGTCTCGCCGCGCTCGGCGAGCAGCGCCAGCGCCGAGGTGATCCCGTCGGCGACCGCGTCGCAGGCGGTGATACCGCCGAAGACGTTGATGAAGACGCTGCGGACCGCCGGGTCGGACAGCACGATCTCCAGACCGGCGGCCATCACCTGCGCGGAGGCACCGCCACCGATGTCGAGGAAGTTGGCCGGGCGTACGCCGCCGTACTCCTCCCCGGCGTACGCGACGACGTCGAGGGTGCTCATCACCAGGCCCGCCCCGTTGCCGATGATCCCCACCGAGCCGTCGAGCTTCACGTAGTTGAGATCCCGCTCCTTCGCCCGCTGCTCGAGCGGGTCGTCGGCGCCCACGTCGGCGTACCCGGCGAACTCGGGGTGCCGGAAAGCGGCGTTGTCGTCGAGGGTGACCTTGCCGTCGAGGGCCAGCACCCGGCCGTCACCGGTGAGGATCAGCGGGTTGACCTCGACCAGCGTCGCGTCGCTGTCGGCGAACACCGTCCAGAGCCGGGTCAGCAGCTCGGCGGCGGCGCCCACCGCCGGCTCCGGCAGCCGGGCCGCGCGGGCGATCGCGGCTGCCCCGGCCGGGTCGACGCCGGTCAGCGGGTCGACCGGCAGCTTCGCGAGCGCGTCGGGGTTGGTGGCCGCCACCTCCTCGATCTCCACGCCGCCCTCCCGGGAGGCCATCGCGAGGTAGGACCGCCCGGCCCGGTCGAGCAGGAACGAGGCGTAGTACTCCTCGGCGATGTCGCTGGCCTGCTCGACCAGGACGACGTGCACGGTGTGGCCCTTGATGTCCATCCCGAGGATCTGGGCCGCCTTGTGCTCGGCGGCGTCCGGCCCATCGGCGAGCTGCACCCCGCCAGCCTTGCCGCGGCCCCCGACCTTCACCTGGGCCTTGACCACCACCCGGCCACCGAGCCGCTCGGCCACCGCCCGCGCCTCGGCCGGAGTCCGGGCCACCTCGCCGGTCGGCACGGGCACTCCGTGCCGGGCGAAGAGCTCCTTCGCCTGGTGCTCGAACAGGTCCACGGCAGCCGTCCTCCTCGGTCGAGCGGGTCAGCGGCGAGCGTAACGACGGCCGGTCCGACAGGTGCGAACCCCCTCCGGCCCGGGCGCTCAGGCGGCGGACGCCCCGACCGTGCTGGTTACCCAGCTGACGATCTCGGTGGTGGTGGCACCCGGGGTGAAGATCTTCGCCACGCCCATCTCGCGCAGCCGGGGCAGGTCGGCCACCGGGATGATCCCGCCGCCGAAGACCACGATGTCCTCGGCGTCGCGTTCCCGCAGCAGCTCGAGGACCCGGGCGAACAGCGTCATGTGCGCGCCGGAGAGCACCGACAGGCCGACGCAGTCGGCGTCCTCCTGGATCGCGGTCTCGACGATCTGCTCCGGCGTCTGATGCAGGCCGGTGTAGATGACCTCCATGCCGGCGTCGCGGAGCGCCCGCGCGACGACCTTCGCCCCGCGGTCGTGGCCGTCGAGCCCCGGCTTGGCGACCACGACGCGGATCGGGGCCGTGCCGGTCATCCGGGTCACCTCCGACGGGTACGACGCGCAGCCTAGTCGGCGGGCCGCCGACTAGAGCTTCTCCACCGGCGCGTAGCGCAGCAGCAGCCGCTTGCTGCCGGTGTCGCCACCGAAGTCGATGGTCGCCTCGGCCTTGTCGTCGTAGCCGGCCGTGGTGACCACGGTGCCGAGGCCGAACGTGTCGTGGCTGACCCTGTCTCCCGGCGCGAGCGCGACGATCGGTCGGGTGCCCGGGCCGCCGCTGCGCCGTCCCGCGGCGGTCATCGACCGGGCGACGGCGGCCATCGCCGGTTCGCTGCGCGCCGGCTCCGACCGGCGCCAGTCGACCAGCTCGTCCGGGATCTCCTCGAGGAACCGGGACGGCGGGTTGTACGACGGTGCGCCCCACGAGCTGCGGACCACCGCCCGGGACAGGTAGAGCCGCTGCTGGGCCCGGGTGATCCCGACGTAGGCCAGCCGACGCTCCTCCTCCAGCTCGCTGGGGTCGCCCAGCGAACGCAGGTGCGGGAACACGCCGTCCTCGAGACCGGTGAGGAAGACCGTGGGGAACTCCAGCCCCTTCGCGGTGTGCAGCGTCATCAGCGTGACCACCCCCCCGCTGCCATCGGCGTCCGGGATCTCGTCGGCGTCGGCGACCAGCGCCACCTGCTCGAGGAACTCCGCGACCGTGCCGCCCGGCACCCGCTCCTCGAACTCCCGGGCGACGGCGACCAGCTCCTGCAGGTTCTCCACCCGGCCCTCGTCCTGCGGGTCGCCGCTGGCCTGCAGCTCGGTGAGGTAGCCGGTGCGGCCGAGGATCTCCTCCAGCACGACACCCGGTGAGCGCCCGGCTTCGACCTCGGCGCGCAGCCCGTCGAGCATCGTGACGAACTCGCGCACCGCCTTCGCCGACCGGCTGGCGATCCCCGGGGCCTCGTCGCAGCGGGCCAGCGCCTGGCCGAACGGGATGCGCTCCCGGGCCGACAGCGCCTCGACGCAGGCCTGCGCACGGTCCCCGATGCCGCGCCGGGGGACGTTGAGGATCCGTCGCAGCGACACTGTGTCGGCCGGGTTGGCCAGCACCCGGAGGTAGGCGAGCAGGTCGCGCACCTCGCGGCGCTCGTAGAAGCGCACCCCGCCGACCACCTTGTAGGGCAGCCCGACCCGGATGAACACCTCCTCGAACACCCGGCTCTGCGCGTTGGTGCGGTAGAACACCGCCACGTCGCCGGGGTGGACGTCCTCGTCGTCGTTGAGCCGGTCCACCTCCGCGGCGACGAAGGCCGCCTCGTCGTGCTCGTTGTCCGCGACGTAGCCGACCACCTTCGTGCCGGCGCCGGCCCGCGACCAGAGGTTCTTCGGCTTGCGGGCGGTGTTGCGGGCGATCACCGCGTTGGCGGCGGTCAGGATCGTCTGGGTGGAGCGGTAGTTCTGCTCGAGCAGGATCACGGTGGCGTCGGGGTAGTCCTCCTCGAACGCCAGGATGTTGCGGATGCTCGCGCCGCGGAAGGCGTAGATCGACTGGTCGGCGTCGCCGACGACGCACAACTCGCCGACCGGCCCCCCGTTGATGGCCGCACGCACCAACTCGCCGTCCACGCTGCGCCGCTCCCGCGACCCCACCGAGCCGCCGACCAGCTCGCGGATGAGCACGTACTGCGCGTGGTTG
The DNA here is from genome assembly GCA_038253225.1 of Mycobacteriales bacterium. Lineage (GTDB taxonomy): Bacteria > Actinomycetota > Actinomycetes > JALYNC01 > JALYNC01 > JBBSHH01. Next base: position 7,698 of record JBBSHH010000108.1, read on the forward strand.
GTGTCCTGGTACTCGTCGACGAGGATGTGCCGAAACCGCCGCCGGTAGTGCTCGGCCACGGCGGGGTGGTTCTGCAGCAGGCCGACCGTCGACATGATCAGGTCGTCGAAGTCGAGCGCGTGCGCTTCCAGCAGA
>JBBSHH010000109.1:0-7824 GCA_038253225.1 Mycobacteriales bacterium
AGCTGGTGGGCATCGAGGCGGTGCTCGACGCGATGGGCGTCCGCGGCTCGGGCGCGGCCAAGGACCTGCCGCTGATCCTCGCGTTCGTGATCCTGGCGGCCTACACCTACACCAGCGGGCTGCGCGCGCCGGCGCTCATCGCGTTCGTGAAGGACGGCCTGATCTACCTGGTCATCATCGTCGCGATGATCTACATCCCGTACAAGCTCGGCGGTTTCGGCAAGATCTTCGCCGCCGCCGGCAAGGCGCTGGCGGCGAAACCGCCGGCGGCGAAGGCGGCGCTGGTTCCCGGCCACGCGGGTTACACGCCGTACGCGACGCTGGCCCTCGGGTCGGCGCTGGCGCTGTTCATGTACCCGCACTCGATCACCGCGGTGCTCTCGACGAAGAACCGCAACGTCGTCCGGCGCAACGCCGCGATCCTGCCGGCGTACAGCTTCCTGCTCGGGCTCATCGCGTTGCTAGGGCTGATGGCGATCGCGGCCGGGGTGACGGTGCCCAAGGACGGGCTCAAGGCCAACCTGGCCGTGCCGCTGCTGTTCAAGCAAATGTTCCCGCAGTGGTTCGAGGGCGTCGCGTTCGCCGCCATCGCGATCGGCGCGTTGGTGCCGGCGGCCATCATGTCGATCGCCGCCGCGAACCTGTTCACCCGCAACATCTACGGCGCGTACTTCCGCCCCGACGCCTCGCCCGCGGAGGAGGCGCAGGTCGCCAAGATCGTGTCCCTGCTGGTCAAGGTTGGCGCGCTGCTGTTCATCCTGTTCATCGACACGCAGTACGCGCTGAACCTCCAGCTGCTGGGTGGTGTCTGGATCCTGCAGACCTTCCCGGCGATCGTGTTCGGCCTCTACACCCGCTGGTTCCACCGCTGGGCGCTGCTCGCCGGCTGGGCGGTGGGCATCCTGTCCGGCACGTTGATGGCGTACAGCATCAAGAACCCGGCGACCGGCCGGCACTTCGGCGGCAGCGTGTACGCCTTCCACTACCTCGGGCTCACGTTCTCGGCGTACGCCGCGCTCATCGCGTTCGTGCTCAACGTGATCGTCGCGGCGGTGCTCACGGTGGTGCTGCGGGCGATGAACGCGCCGGCCGGTGTCGACCGGACCCGACCGGAGGACTACGAGGCCGTCGCGGTCCCCCGGCTCGACCCGACACCGGCGCGCTGACCCGGCGTACCCGACACGCGGTCCCCGCCCGCCAGCCGGGCTCCCCGGTGGGCCAGCCTCCCCGCTGGCTCAGGCGGCGGCTGCCGCCACGGCCGTTCTCGGCCGGCCCCACGGGTGCCCACCGCGGGCATCGAGGCGCAGGGTCAGGACATATCCGGTGAGCACGACCACGTGCAGCGCCAGCAGCCAACCGCCGACCGCAGCGGCCCAACCCACCCGCCAGAACCCGCCGTAGGCCGTGCCGAGGTTCAGTGGCACTCGGAGGAAGAGCAGGAAGCCGAGCAGCATGCCGGCGAGGAACGACCCGGTGCTCGCGGCGCCCCACAGCAGTGCGCGGATGCCGGGGCGGGTCGGCGCGATCGCCCGGTAGGCGAACACCAGCAGCAGCGTCAGCTCCACCCAGGTGGTGAGGAACGCCAGGTAGATGCCGAGCAGCCGCGGCCCCGTGCCGGTGCCCAGCGCCCAGCTGATCCGGGACGCGGCGGTGAGCGCGGCGAGCAGCAGCAGCGGGCTGCCGCCGAAGGAGACAAGCAGCAGCAGCCGGCCACGCCAAACCGGTCCGGCGACCGCGGACCCGGTCCGGCGGGCGAACCTGTCGAACGCCCGACGCAGCCCCTCACCGTAGAAGGACGCCGGCAGCAATGCGGCGAGCAGCGCGGTCCACGGCAGCCGGGAACCGGCCCGCAGCAGGCTGTCCACACCGGCGCGGGCGCCGAGGTTGTCCGGGAGCAGCCCGGCCAGCGAGCCGCCCAGCCCGTCCAGGGTGCGTGGCCCGACGATCAGCGCCGCGAGCCGGACCGTGACCAGCAACAGCGGCAGCAGCGCGAGCCCGAGGTAGAACGTCACCCCCGCGGCGTAGAGCATCAGGTCATGGCCGGCGAGGTGCGCGCGTACGTCGGCGACCAGGGCGCGCAGGCCGGCGGCCGATGCGTTAGACACAGCGTCGTGTCTACCCCCGCGCACCGGGACCATCCGGTCCCGCGCGACGGGCCCGGCGGCTACGACGAGCACGGCAGCTACTGCGAGCACTGCAGCTACTGCGAGCACTGCGGCGAGCCGCTGCCGCTCGGCGCGGTGCACGGCTGCCGGCGGGCTCCCGAGCTCGAGCCGCCGCGGTTCTGTGGCCGGTGCCGGCGGCGGATGGTGGTGCAGGTGTTGCCGGGGGGCTGGACGGCGCGCTGCGTCGAGCACGGCGCTCGGTCCGGCTAGCACGCCGTCGCAGCAACGCTCAGGCGACCAGGCCGATGGAGCGCAGCTGCACGGTGAGGTCGTGCGGGCTGCTGGATGCGTGCATGGCCGCCTCCAGGGTCACCGTGCCGTCCTGGACGAGCTGAACCAGGTGCTGGTCGAAGGTCTGCATCCCGTAGAACGACCCTTCGGCGATCAGTGACGTGATCGTCCCGGTCTTGTCCGGGTCGGAGATCGCGTCGGAGATCCGGCCGGTGTTGATGGCGACCTCCATCGCGACGGCCCGGCCGGCGCCGTCCGCCCGCGGCACCAGCCGCTGGCACACCACGCCCCGCAGCGCCCCGGCCAGCGAGAGCCGCACCTGCTTCTGCTCGTGCGGCGGGAAGAAGTCGATGACCCGGTTGACCGTCTCCTGCGCGTCGGTGGTGTGCAGGGTCGACATGACGAAGTGCCCGGTCTCGGCCGCGGCCAGTGCCGCCTTGACCGTCTCGAAGTCGCGCATCTCACCGACCAGGATGACGTCCGGGTCCTGGCGCATCGCCGCCCGCAGCGCGACGTTGAAATCGCCGGTGTCGACCCGCACCTCCCGCTGGTTGACCATCGCGAGCTTGTCGAAGTGCAGGACCTCGATGGGGTCCTCGATCGTGAGGATGTGCACCTCGCGGTTGGCGTTGATGTGGTCGATCATGCCGGCGAGGGTCGTGGTCTTGCCGGACCCGGTCGGGCCGGTGACGAGCAGCAGGCCGCGGGTCTCCAGCGCGAGCGCCTCGACGACCTTCGGCACGCCCAGTTCGGACAGCGGTGCGGCGCCGACGCTGACCCGGCGGAACACCAGGCCGACCGAGCCACGGGAGCGGAACGCGTTGACCCGGAACCGGCCGACGCCCGACATCGAGTAGGCGAAGTCCGCCTCGTTGGTGCGGCGGAACTCCTCGGCCAGGTCGGCGCGCAGCACCTCGCCGACGATCAGCTCGGTGTCGGCCGCGCTGAGGTCGCGGGTCGCGAGCTTGCGCAGCCGCCCGTCGATCCGGATCCGCGGCGGCGAGCCGACCTTGCAGTGCAGGTCGGAGCCGCCGGTCTCGACCAACGCCCGAAGGAAGGGCTCGATCAACGGCGCGGGTACGGAGTGGGTCACGTCCTAGACAGTCGGCTGCCGGTCGCCGTCCCTTGACCGGCGTCCACCGGTTGGCGCAGCGTCACCCCACGACGGCGATGACGTCGCCCTCCTGGACCACGTCGCCCTCGGCCACGTGCAGCTCGGTCACCGTGCCACTGGTCTCGGCGATGACCGGGATCTCCATCTTCATCGACTCCAGGATCACCAACGTGTCGCCGTCCGCCACGGTGTCGCCAGGCGCGACGACGACCTTCCAGACGTTCGCGACCATCTCGGCCCGGATCTCCTCGGCCACCCGCGGCTCCTCCCGCCCGACGACAGTCTGCGATCCAACCACGCCGGGCCGAGAAGGCCGGGCCGGCGGCCGGCGGTCAGCCGGCAGCCGGTCAGCCGGTCAGCCGGCCGGCGGTCAGCCGGCCCGCATCCGGTCGACTAGCCCGGTGTCGTAGTCACCGGAGACGAACGCGGGATCGGCCAGCAGCTCGACGAAGAACGGCAGGTTCGTCTTCAGCCCGGTCACCTCGAAGCCGGCCACCGCCGCGCGGGCCCGCTCCAACGCCGCCGGCCGATCCCCGGCGCAAATGCAGAGCTTGGCCAGCAGCGGGTCGTAGAACGGCGTGACGGTGTCGCCGGCGGCGTACCCGGAGTCCACCCGCACGCCCTCGCCGGTGGGCTCCCGCCACACCTCGATCTGCCCCGGTGATGGCAGGAACCGGCGCGGGTCCTCGGCGTAGATCCGCAGCTCGAGCGCGTGGCCGGCCGACTCCACCGGCTCCACCTCGATGTCCTGCCCGGCGGCGATCCGTAGCTGCTGCTCGACCAGGTCGATGCCGGTGACCAGCTCGGTCACCGGGTGCTCCACCTGCAACCGGGTGTTCATCTCGAGGAAGACGAATTCCCCGCCGGCGACCAGGCACTCGACGGTGCCGGCGTTGCGGTAGCCCACCGCCGTACCGGCGCGCACCGCAGCGGCGAGCATCCGGGCCCGCAACTCGGGCGTGATGCCTGGTGAGGGGCTCTCCTCGGCCACCTTCTGGTGCCGACGCTGCACCGAGCACTCCCGCTCCCCCAACGCCAGCACCCGGCCATCGACCAGCCCGAGGATCTGCACCTCGACGTGCCGGGCGTGGGGCAGGTAGCGCTCCAGCAGGATCGCCGGGTCGCCGAAGAACCGCTCCGCCCGGGACCGGGCCGTCTCGTACGCCGCCCGCAGGCTCGGCTCGTCGGTGGCGACGCCCATCCCGATCCCACCGCCGCCGGCCGCCGCCTTGACCATCACCGGATAGCCGATGTCGGCGGCCGCGGCCAGCGCGGCAGCGCTGTCCCGGACCGGCTCGGCGGTTCCGCCGGCGACCGGCACACCCGCAGCCGCCATCAGGTTCCGGGCGTTGATCTTGTCGCCCATCTGCTCCATCGCCTCGGGCGATGGCCCGATCCAGGTCAGCCCGGCGTCGACGACGGCGCGGGCGAAGCCGGCGTTCTCGGCGAGGAACCCGTACCCGGGGTGTACCGCCTGCGCGCCGGCCTGCCGGGCCGCCTCCAGCACCCGCACCGGGTCCAGGTAGGACGACGCCGGCGGAGCCGGGCCGAGCAGCACCGCATCGTCGGCCTCCCGGACGTGCGGCAGACCGGCGTCGGCCTCGGAGTACACAGCGATCGCGCGGATCCCCAGCCGCTGGGTGGTGCGGATCACCCGACGGGCGATCTCACCGCGGTTGGCGACCAGCACCGACTCGAACACGACCTAGCCCTCCCGGGGTCCGCGGCACATTCGAGGGAGACTAGCGAGCCGTGGGCTTCGTGCTGTTGGTCGCCGGGCTGGCGCTGCTCGCCGGTCGGCTCTGCGGCGGACGGCTCGGCCGGCTCGCGACGATGCCGCTGCGCGGGCCCTGGCTGGTGCCGGCGGCCGCCGCGGTCCAGCTCGGCGCCGCGCTGGCGATCGGCCTCGGCGGTCTCCCGCCCCGGCCGGTGTACCGGGCCGCGCTGGTGCTGGCGGCCGGTCCGGCAGCGGTCTTCCTGCTCCGCAACCGGCGGCTGCCCGGTGTCGGGCTGCTGGCGGCCGGACTGCTGCTCAATGCCGTCGTGGTGCTCGCGAACGGGGCGATGCCGGTCTCGGCGTACGCCGCGGCGCGGGCCGGCGTACCGGCCGCGGCGGTCGAGGCGATCCGGGTCGGGGCCGACCCGCGGCACGAGTCGGCCGGGGCCCGAACCCGGCTCCGGCTGCTCGGGGACGTGGTGCCGGTCCCGACGCCGCTGCGCCGGGAGGTGCTCAGCCCCGGTGACTGCGTGGCCGCCGCCGGCCTGGCGCTGCTGATCGTGACCGGGATGCGGCGCCGGCGGGTTCGCCCGGCCGTGCGACGATGGACCTCGACCACAGCCCCGTCGACGGCGTCTCGCCGCTAGACGCCGACCGCATCCGGAGGGACCCCAATGGCGAAGAAGGCCCGCAAGCGCCGCGCCCGCAAGAAGAGCAAGGCCAACCACGGCCGTCGGCCGAACGCCTGACCCAGCGGCACCGGGCTGCGGCGCGACCGGCTACTCGACGCGGTACTCGACCTGCGCGATCTCGAGCCGGACCTGCTGCAGCCGGACCACCACCCGCGATCGCAGGCTCTCCGGAGCGGCATCGCTGCCGCAGCAGCGGGCGACGAGCGCCTTCACCTCACGTTCGAGTCCGTACATGCGCAAGCAGGGGATGCACTCGTCGAGGTGCTGGCGGATCTCCGCCTGCTCCTGCTCGCCCATCTCCCCGTCCAGGTAGAGGTAGACCGCCTCGATGACCTCGGCGCAATCGGTGTCGTGCGGATTGCCGCAACTCATGCCCCAGCCCCCTCGGAGGCCACTTCGACGTCCGCCGGGTCCGCGGGCGGTCGGAGAAAGCCGCGATCGACGGCGTACTGCTCGAGCCGGTCCCGCAGACCGCGTCGACCGCGGTGCAGTCGGCTCATGACGGTGCCGATCGGCGTACCCATGATCTCGGCGATCTCCTTGTAGGAGAAGCCTTCGACGTCGGCGAGGTAGACCGCCATGCGGAAGTCCTCCGGCAGGGCCTGCAGGGCCGCCTTCACATCCGAGTCGGGCAGGTGGTCCAGCGCCTCGATCTCCGCCGACCGCAGCCCGGTCGAGGTGTGCGACTCGGCCCGCGCCAACTGCCAGTCCTCGACGTTGTCCGCGCCGGACTGCTGCGGCTGCCGCTGCTTCTTGCGGTAGGTGTTGATGAACGTGTTCGTCAGGATGCGATAGAGCCACGCCTTGAGGTTCGTGCCCTCCTGGAACTGGTGGAAGGCGGCGAACGCCTTGACGAACGTCTCCTGGACGAGGTCCTCGGCGTCGGCGGGGTTACGCGTCATCCGCAACGCCGCTGAGTACAGCTGGTCGAGAAAGGGCAGCGCCGTCTCCTCGAAGCGCGCGCTGCGTTGCTCGAGGGTCTCCTCGACCGCAACCACCTCCAGGCCGTCGCCGCCGGGTCGCCCGCTGCCGGCTCCCGCGGAGGATACCCGCGGCCGGCCGACGGCTTGCGCCGCCGGCGCCGGGTCCGGCGACCACGGCGTGAAACGCCGGGTCTCGCGAGGCGAGTCCAGACCGGTCACGTGTGCGCGTCCTTCCGGCCGGGTGCGGCTTTCCCTGCTACGGCGTCACCAACGCCACCGGCGCAACCGCGATTCCCCCGGCTCGCCCTAGCATGGCGGGATGGCGGACCACCACCCGGCGGTAGAGCAGTACCTCGAGACGATCTACGAGCTGGAGGAGTCCGGCGTCCCGGCGATGCGGGCCCGGCTGGTGGAGCGGCTGGGTGTCTCGGCGCCGTCGGTCTCCGAGACCGTGGCCCGGCTCGAGCGGGAGGGGCTGGTCACCCTCGACAGTGCCCGGGTGCTGCACCTCACCCCGACCGGCGCGCACCTGGCCACCGCCGTCATGCGCCGGCACCGGCTCGCCGAGCGACTCCTGGTCGACGTGCTGCACGTTCCCTGGAACCAGGTCCACGAGGAGGCCGGCCGGCTCGAGCACGCCATCAGCGACAGCCTGGAGCGGCACCTCATCGACCTGCTCGGCGATCCGGCGACCTGCCCGCACGGCAACCCCATCCCCGGCTCGGCGAACGCGGTCGACGTCGGGCCGACGTACCCGGTGGCCGACGTCCCGCCCGGTGACTCGGCGGTGGTGCGCCGCATCGACGAGGAGATCGAAGCCCGGCGGGAGTACATGGTGCTGCTCGAGGTCAGCGGATTGACCCCGGGTCAGACCGTCAAGGTGGTCGGCCCGGACGGCGACGCGCTCGCGGTCAGTACGACGGTCGGGGCGGCCCGGCTGCCGGGCCAGGTCGCCCGCAAGGTGTTCGTCAGCGCCAGCTGA
>JBBSHH010000110.1:0-7754 GCA_038253225.1 Mycobacteriales bacterium
CCCACTTGTCGATGTGGTGCGCCTCGTCCGCCGGGGTGAGCACCTCGGACTCGTCGACGTAGTCGACTCCGAGCGCCTGGAGCACCTGCGCCTCGACGAAGTGACCGATCCGCGCCTTGGCCATCACCGGGATCGAGACCGCCGCGACGATGCCGTCGATCATGTCCGGGTCGCTCATCCGGGCGACACCGCCCTGCGCCCGGATGTCGGCCGGGACCCGCTCCAGCGCCATCACCGCGACGGCGCCGGCGTCCTCGGCGATCTTCGCCTGGTCCGGCGTGACCACGTCCATGATCACGCCGCCCTTGAGCATCTCGGCCATCCCGCGCTTGACGCGCGCAGTGCCGACGGCGGGGCTGCTGGCTGGGCTGGACACGGCGAACCTCTTCACGGCGGTGGGGAGTCGAGACCCCTCATCGTACGGCCCGAGACCCCCGGCGCCAGTGGCCGCCGGGCGCCCGGGACGCCCGGGTGGTCGAGCCGTCCGGCTAACCGACCGTGAGCGCCAACCCGACCGGCGCGAGCACAACCCAGGTCCGCCCCGGGCGCAGCAGCAGGTCATGGCCGTGGGCGTCGGTGAACCGGGTCCCGGCCGCGGCGCTGGGCCGTGACCAGCGACCGTCGAGACGTCGGCCGTCCCGGAACACCGTGGCAGCTCCGCTGCCGATGGTCACCGTGTACGGCGTCGGGTTGCCGAGCACGTCGACGAACCGGGTGGTCCGCAGCGCGACGTACTGCACGAGCACGTTCGCCGGCGCGGCGTCGGGCGCCCGGCCGTCCATCGACACCGCCCAACTCCGGCTGGTCGGGACGTAGCGCCAGCCGATCCGGGCGTACGGGCCGAACCGGAGGCTGCCGCCGCGGGCCACCGCGCCGCCGCCGACCGGCCCGAACCGCAGCCCGATGTCGCGCACCGGCGCGGACGCCGGTCGGCCGGCGAGCACGGCGGCCGGGTGCAGGAACAGGTTGTACGGCGCGCGCCGGCGGACCAGCGGCGAGCCGCAGAAGTAGCTCCCCGGCAGCACGTCCACCGACGCGTCGAGCAGCGGCGAGGCCCGCACGATCGCCAGCACCCCCGACGACGCGCCGGCGAACCCGAGCGCGACCCGGCCGTACTCTCGGAGCAGCGCCACGTCGCTCTCCCGGGCGCTGCGGACCGGTCCGACCTGCGCCGGCAGCCGGGAGGCGAAGATCGCGAGCAGCCGGGTGAGCTGCCCCTCGACCTGCTCGACGTAGACGACGTCGGCGTCGCGCAGCCCGATCTGCGGGTGCGCGGGGACGGTGTTGTCGATCTTGACGGCGAGCACTTTCGCACCGGGCCGGGCGGGCAGGCCGGTCAGCGGCGAGAGCGCCGGTCCTGCCGGGCGGGCCGGCGGGCGCGGCCCGGCGGTCAGCGTGGTGACCGCGGGCGTCGGGCTGGCGGAATGGGCCGTGCGGGGTCCGGCAGCCGCCGACCGGCCGCCGCTGCCGCTGCACGCCACCAGCAGCGGCAGCCCCGCGGCCAGCAGGCCGGCGGCCAGCCGGACGCGGCGCGCAGCAATCACCTCTCGACGGTACGGGCGAGCGCCCGCGGGGCGCATGAGGACACGCGAAGTCGCCCGGCGAACGTGCGGCTCGCTAGCCGCCGGGCCGCATCGGGGTGTCGTCGATCTCGAAGTACGCCGGCCGCCCGGCGTGCCCGGCGAGCCGCAACCAGCGCACGACCCGCCGGTTGCGAAGCGCCCGGGTGTCGCGGACCGCGTCGTTGTAGAACCGCCGGGCGATGACCACCCGGGTGGCGGAGCCCGCCAGCTCCGACAGCGACCGGGCCACCGCGGGGGCGCCCGCCGGTTGGGCCGGGACGACGGCACCCAGCTTCGCGAGCTCGCGGCTCAGGTCGTTCTCGGCCGCCTCCCGCTCGGTGGTCCCGGCAGAGCGGGCCGCCGCCGCGGCGGCCCGAAGATCGGCCGGCAGACCGACCGGCAGACCGGCCAGCCCGTCCGATCCATGCGCGCCGCCGGCCGCGTCGGCGACCTCCGCCGCGGCGGCGGCCCGGCGGACCAGCTGCGCGTCCAGCACCGCCCAGGCCGCCTCCACCCGGGCGTGCAGCCGGTCCAGCCGACCGGCCGTCCAGGTGACGTACGCCGCCACCAGCACCACCGCCGCGACCACCGCGACGACGGTGCCCATGGCCCTCCCCGCTTGCCGTCCCCGCTCACCGGCCGGCCCGCGAGCCGGTCGCGCCCCGGCCCGCGACCCTACCGAGCCGGGTCCGCCGCCCCACCCCGGTCGCCGGGCGGCCCGTCAGCATGCCGTCGGCCACCGGCCCGGCCGACTCGTCCTCCGCGACCGGTCCCGGCACGGCGGCCGCCAGCACGGTCTCGTAGACCTCCACGACCGAACCGGCGACGCGCGGCCAGTCGTAGCGCCGAACCAGCTCCCGACCCCGCTCGACGAGCCGCCCCCGGCCGGCCGGGTCGTCGAGCGCGCCGGCCAGCGCGCCGGCGAGCCCGGCGGCGTCCCCCGCCGGGAACAGCCGGCCGGCCCGGCCGTCGTCGAGCACCCGCCGGAACGCCGCCAGATCGCTCGCGACGATCGGGCCGCCGGCCGCCATCGCCTCCAACAGGATGATCCCGAAGCTCTCCCCGCCGGTGTTCGGCGCGACGTAGACGTCCACGGAGTGGAAGAACCGGACCTTGTCCGCCTCGGAGAGCTGGCCGAGGACCACCACCCGGTCGCGCACCTCCGCCGGCGCGTCCCGGCGTACCTCGGCCGCGTCGCCGGGCCCGGCGACGAGCAGCCGCAGCCCCGGCCGGTGCGGCGCCAGCGTGGCGAAGGCGGCCAGCAACACCGCCAGGCCCTTACGGGACTCGTCGACCCGGCCGAGGAAACCGATCGCCCCGCCGGCACCGGGCCAGCCGGGCAGCGGCTCGGCGGCGGCGTAGGCGTCGACCCAGACCCCGTTCGGGATCACCACGGCGTCCCCGCCGAGGTGCTCCACGATCGTGGTGCGGGCCGCGGCGGAGACGGCGATCCGGCCCTGGATCTTCTCCAGCTGCGGCTGCAGCGCGGGCTGCAGCGCGGCCAGCATCCGAGATCGGGCGTTGGCCTGGTGGAAGGTCGCGACAATCGGGCCGCGGGCGTAGACGCAGGCGAGCAGCGACACGCTCGGGGTCTCCGGCGAGTGCAGGTGCAGCACGTCGAAGCGCCCGTCTCGCAGCCAACGGCGGACCCGGGCGGCCGAGACCGGGCCGAACGCGACCCGCGCGACCGAGCCGTTGAACGGCACCGGCACCGCCCGACCGGCCGGGACGACGTAGGGCGGCAGCGGCGCGTCGTCGTCGTTGACCGGGGCCATCACCGACACATCGTGGCCCAGCAGGAGCAGCGCCTCGGCCAGGTCGCGGACGTGGGAGAGCACCCCGCCGGGAACGTCCCACGGGTAGGGGCAGGCCAGCCCGACCCTCACGACAGCGCCCCGGTGGCACCGGCGGCGCGGTCGGCGCGGGCGGTCCGCTCCGGGTCGAGGTCGGCCAGCCACAGTGGCTGGAGCATGTGCCAGTCCTGCGGGTGTTCGCGGATGCCCTCGGCGAAGGCGTCGGCGACCGCCTGGGTCATCGCCGCGATCTGCTCACGGCGTGGCAGGCCTGGTGGCGGCAGGACCGCCGGGTGGATCCGGGCGTGCCACCCGCCGCCGGGTGGGTAGTGCAGCGTCGTCGGCAGCAGCACGGCGCCGGTCTGGACCGCCAGCGCGGCCGGACCGGCCGGCATCCGGGCCGGCTCGCCGAAGAAGTCCACCACCAGACCGCTCGCGGTGAGGTCGCGGTCGGCGAGCAGGCAGAGCATCCCGCCGGCCCGCAACCGTCGGGCCAGCACCCCGAACGGGTTGTCCCCGCCGGTGAGCGGGATCACCTCCATACCGAGGGACTCGCGGAACGCGACGAACCGGTCGAACAGCGAGGCCGGCCGCAGCCGCTCGGCGACGGTCGTGAACGGCATCCCGGTGAGCACCCCCCAGGCGCCCGCCTGGTCCCAGTTGCCGGTGTGCGGCAAGGCCAGCACGACGCCGCGGCCGGCGGCGTAGGCGTCGCGCAGGCGGAACTCGTCGGTCATGCTCATGCCCCCGACGATGCGCTGCGCGCCGAGCGATGGCAGCCGGAACACCTCGGCCCAGTACCGGAAGTACGACCGCAGCCCGGCCCGGGTCAGCTCGGCGAGCTCGGCCGCCGGCAGCTCCGGTCCCACCACCCGTCGCAGGTTGCGCTCGAGCTGGCGGGCTCCCGCGGTCCGGCGTCGCCAGGCCAGGTCGGCCAGCGCCCGGAAGGCCCGCAGCACCAACGGTTCGGGTAGCCCCCGCACGACCCGCCACGCGAGCTCGTACGCCGCCGCGACCAGCCGCCCGGTCATGACCGCGGCACCGGCGCGACGGCCTGCCGGCGCACCTCGAGCAGTCGCTGGCCCACCGTCACGGTCGTCGCCACCGCCAGCAGCCACAGCGCCCCCACCCGCAGCTGCGGCAGGTGCAGCAGGCCGGAGAAGCCAGTCGCGAGCAGGATCACGATCAGCCGCTCGGAGCGCTCGGCGATGCCAACCGTGCAGGTCATCCCGAGACCCTCGGCGCGAGCCCGGATGTAGGACGTCAGCGATCCCGCCGCCAGGCACCACAGCGCGACCGCGGCGAGCAGCGGGTCGGCGCCGCGGCCGGCGTAGAACAGCACCAGGCCACCGAAGACCGCCGCGTCCCCGACCCGGTCCAGCGTCGAGTCGAGGAACGCCCCCCACACGCTGCCGCCGCCGCGGGCTCGGGCGACCGCTCCGTCGATCATGTCGGAGAAGACGAAGCAGGTGATGAGCACGGTGCCCCACAGGAACTGCCCGCGGGGGTAGAACGCCAGGGCGGCGGCGGCCACGCCCACCGCGCCGACGACCGTGACCACGTCCGGGCTCACCCCGGCGCGGGCCAGCCCGGCACCGACCGGGGTCAGCACGCGCGCGAGGGGCGCACGTACGAGGTGGAGCATGACCGTCCGATCGTGGCGTCTGGTGGCGGCGCTGTCAGCACCGGCCACCGGAGTCTATCGACGCCCCCGCCGCACGGCCCGGGTGTGCTGGGCGGGCGGACGCTGGAGACTTCGACACGCGGTCCGGCGCCCGGCCGGCGAAGCGGCCCCCCGGGCACGCTCGGCCAAGCGTGCCGACGGGCCCGGGACGGTCCGTCTGTGTGTCGTTCTCTCCGCGCGACCGTCGGCTCTTGTGGTCGTCGACGTCCGAGGTGGAGGCTCCAGCGCAGCGGCGGGTCGGTCGCTCGAGCGAGTGAGGAGGCGGATGTCGATGGCAGATCGGGCAGCGCAGGGAGCCGCCGGCAGGGCACCGGTGGCCGACACGCCCGCGCAGATCCGCAACGTGGTGCTGGTCGGCCATTCCGGGGCGGGGAAGACGACGCTGGTCGAGTCCCTGCTCGTCGCCACCGGCGTGATCGGTCGAGCCGGCCGGGTCGAGGAAGGCACGACGGTCACTGACTTCGACGACGCCGAGATCCGCCAGCAGCGCTCGGTCGCGCTGGCCCTGGCTCCTCTCGAGCACGACGGGATCAAGGTCAACCTGCTCGACAGCCCCGGCTACGCCGACTTCGTCGGCGACCTGCGCGCCGGGCTGCGCGCCGCCGACGCGGCGCTTTTCGTCGTATCCGCCGCGGACGGCATCGACGGCACCACCCAGATGCTGTGGGAGGAGTGCGCCGCCGTCGGCATGCCCCGGGCGGTGGTGGTGACCAAACTGGACAGCTCACGGGCGGACTTCGAGCAGATGGTGGAGATCTGTCAGCGGGTCTTCGGCGCCGGCGTGCTGCCGCTGTACCTGCCGATGCACGCCGACGACGGCGGTGTCGGCGGCCTGCTGGGACTGCTGAGCCAGCGGGTCTTCGACTACTCCAGCGGCCAGCGGGTGGAGCGCGACCCCGACCCCGAGCACCTGCCGCTGATCACCGACGCGCGCAACGCCCTGATCGAGGGGATCATCGCGGAGAGCGAGGACGAGACCCTCATGGACCGCTACCTCTCCGGTGAGGACATCGACGTCCAGGTGCTCGTCGACGACCTGGAGACCGCGGTCGCCCGCGGCTCGTTCTACCCGCTGCTCGCCGCCGCGTCCCCGACCGGGCTCGGCACCGCGGAGCTGCTCGAGGTGCTCACCAGCGCCTTCCCGTCCCCGCTCGAGCACGAGGTGCCGGCGGTGACCCGCCCGGACGGCCGGCCGCACGACCCGCTGCGCTGCGACCCGGCCGGCCCGCTCGTCGCCGAGGTCGTCAAGACCACCACCGACCCCTACGTCGGACGGATTTCGTTGGTCCGGGTCTTCTCCGGCACGCTGCGCCCGGACACCGTGCTGCACGTCTCCGGGCACGGGCTCGCCGAGCGCGGCCACGAGGACCACGACGTCGACGAGAAGGTCGGCGCGCTGTCCGCGCCGCTGGGCAAGACCCAGCGGGTGATCTCGCGGTGCATCGCCGGGGACATCTGCGCGATCGCCAAGCTCAGCCGGGCCGAGACCGGCGACACCTTGTCCGCCAAGGACGACCCGCTGCTCATCCACGCCTGGGAGATGCCCGAGCCGCTGCTGCCGGTCGCGATCCGGGCGAAGTCCAAGGCCGATGACGACAAGCTCGGGCAGGGACTCTCCCGGCTGGTCGCCGAGGACCCCACGCTGCGGCTGGAGAACAACCAGGAGACCGGCCAACTGGTGTTGTGGTGCATGGGCGAGGCGCACACCGACGTGCTGCTCGACCGGCTCCGGAACAAGTACGGCGTGGAGGTGGAGACGGTCGACCTGCGGGTGCCGTTGCGGGAGACGTTCGGCGCGAAGGCCACCGGCCTGGGCCGGCACGTCAAGCAGTCCGGCGGGCACGGGCAGTACGCGATCTGCAACATCGAGGTGGAGCCGCTCGGCTCCGGCGCCGGGTTCGAGTTCGTCGACAAGGTCGTCGGTGGCGCGGTGCCCCGCCAGTTCATCCCCTCGGTCGAGAAGGGACTGCGGGCGCAGATGGAGCGCGGCGTGGGGGCCGGATACCCGGTGGTCGACCTGCGGGTCACGCTCTATGACGGCAAGGCGCACAGCGTCGACTCCTCCGACATGGCCTTCCAGATGGCCGGCGCGCTGGCGTTAAAGGAGGCGGCGAAGTCGGCCCAGGTGCTGCTGCTCGAGCCGGTCCTCGAGGTCGCGGTGCTGGTCGCCGACGACTACGTCGGGGCGGTGATGAGTGACCTGTCCACCCGCCGCGGCCGGGTCGCCGGCACCGAGCCTGTCGGCGTCGGCCGGACGCTGGTGCGGGCCGATGTCCCCGAGACCGAGATCGTCAGGTACGCCGTCGACCTGCGCTCGATCTCGCACGGCACCGGCACGTTCTCCCGCCGGTACTCGCGGCACGAGCCGATGCCGAGCCAGCTCGCCGGCAAGGTGCTGGCCGCCGCCGCCGGCTGAGGTCGCGGTCCCCGCCGAGTAGTCCTTTCGGGCGGTTCGGCCCCGGAGCCCTTCCCGCCCACCCCGATCGCGGCACACTGGGCGGCGGGGGGACGATCATGGACCGCAGGGAGCTGCTGCGCCGTGGCGCGCTGGTCGCCGGCGGTGCGCTCGCGGGTTCCCTGGCCCGGTCCGTTCCGACGACCGCTGCGTCCTCGGAGCAGTTCGCCGGCCGCCACACCGACGAGCACCGGCTGAGTCACGCCGCACTGCTGTGGCGGGTCGACACCCCCCGCCGGGTGGTGGCGCTGACGTTCGAC
>JBBSHH010000111.1:0-7633 GCA_038253225.1 Mycobacteriales bacterium
GAGTTCTCCGCCGGCCGTGTTAGAACGGTCCCGGCAGCCCGGCCGCCTTTCCCCGGCCCGTGCCCGGTCCGGTTGATCGATCCGTGAAGGAGGTCCGGCGCCCGTGGCCAACTCGTTCGTGCACCTGCACGTGCACACCGAGTACTCGATGCTCGACGGCGCCGCCCGGCTCCCCGACCTGTTCCGGGACACCGCCGCGATGGGCATGCCGGCGCTGGCGATGACCGACCACGGCAACCTCTACGGAGCGTTCGACTTCTACACCCAGGCTCGGGCCGCCGGGGTCAAGCCGATCATCGGCACCGAGGCCTACATCGCGCCCGGCAGCCGGTTCGACAAGCGGCTGCCCGACGGCGCCGGCGCCAAGACCGACAAGTACAGCCACATGACGATCCTCGCCGCCGACAACGTCGGGTACGCGAACCTCATGAAGCTCTCCAGCCGGGCCAGCTTGGAGGGCCACTACTACAAGCCGCGGATGGACCGCGAGCTGCTCTCGACGTACGCCGGCGGGCTGATCGCCACCACCGGGTGCGCCGGCGGCGAGGTCCCGCAGCTGCTCGTCCGCGGCGACTACGCCGGCGCGAAGCGCACCGCGGCGGAGTACGCCGAGATCTTCGGCGCCGGCAACTACTACGTCGAGCTGATGTCGCACGGGATCGCGATCGAGCGCGAGACGTTCCCGGGCCTGATCCGGATCGCCGCCGAGCTCGGGCTGCCGCTGCTCGCCACCAACGACCTGCACTACACCCGGCGGGAGCACTCGGTCGCCCACGAGGTCCTGCTCTGCGTGCAGACCGGTGCGACGATCGCCGACCCGACCCGGTTCAAGTTCGAGACCGATGAGTTCTACCTGAAGTCGCCGGCCGAGATGCGGGAGCTGTTCCGCGACCACCCGCAGGCCTGCGACAACACCCTGCTCGTCGCCGAGCGGGTCGAGGTGACCCTCGAGCAGGACAAGCGGCTGCTGCCGCGCTTCCCGGTGCCGGCCGGCGAGACCGAGGACTCCTGGTTCCGGGCCGAGGTGGAGCGCGGCCTGCTCCGACGGTGGGGGGCGACCCCGACGCCGGAGCAGCGGGCCCGGGTCGACTACGAGATCGCCGTGATCAACCAGATGGGGTTCCCGGCGTACTTCCTCATCGTCGCCGACCTCGTCCGCTACGCGAAGGACACCGGTATCCGGGTGGGCCCGGGGCGCGGGTCGGCGGCCGGCTCGGCGGTCTCGTACTGCCTGGGCATCACCGAGCTCGACCCGCTGGTGTTCGGGTTGGTCTTCGAGCGGTTCCTCAACCCCGAGCGGGTCTCGATGCCCGACATCGACATGGACTTCGACGAGCGGCGCCGCGGCGACATGATCCGATACGCAACCGAGCGCTACGGCGAGGACCGGGTCGCGCAGATCATCACGTTCGGCACGATCAAGGGCAAGCAGGCGATCCGCGACTCGGCCCGGGTGCTCGGCCACCCCTACGCCGTGGGCGACCGGTTGTCGAAGCTGATGCCGTCCTCGGTGATGGGTCGCGACGTCTCGCTGGCCGACTGCTTCGACCCGGCGGCGCCCCGCTACCGCGACGCGGCCGACCTGCGGGCGGCGTACGCGTCGGAACCGGACGCCCAGCGGGTGCTCGACACCGCCCGCGACCTGGAGGGCCTCAAGCGCCAGGCCGGGGTGCACGCCGCCGGGGTGGTGATCTGCCGCGACCCGCTCACCGACCACATCCCGGTCTGGCGGCGGGAGGCCGACGGGGCCGTCATCACCCAGTTCGACATGGGCACCTGCGAGACGCTGGGCCTGCTCAAGATGGACTTCCTCGGGCTGCGCAACCTGACGGTCCTCGACGACTGCCTGCGCAACATCGAGGCCAACCGCGGCGAGACCGTGCGGCTGGAGGACCTCGGGCTGGACGACCCGGAGGCCTACGCGCTGCTGTGCCGCGGCGAGTCGATCGGGGTGTTCCAGCTCGAGGGCGGGCCGATGCGCTCGCTGATGCGGGCAATGGCCCCCACCGAGTTCGCGGACATCTCCGCACTGCTCGCGCTCTACCGGCCGGGGCCGATGGGGGTGGGCGCGCACCTCGAGTACGTCGAGCGCAAGCACGGCCGGCGGCCGATCGAACCGATCCACCCCGAGCTCGCCGAGCCGCTCGCCGAGGTGCTCGGCGACACCTACGGAGTGATCGTCTACCAGGAGCAGGTGATGGCGGCGGTGCAGAAGGTCGCCGGCTACCCACCGGGGCGCGCCGACCTGCTGCGCAAGGCGATGGGCAAGAAGAAGAAGGAGATCCTCGACCAGGAGTACGGGCCGTTCCGCGCCGGGATGCGGGCCGGGGGCTTCAGCGACCCGGCGATCGCGAAGCTGTGGGAGGTGCTGGTCCCCTTCGCCGACTACGCGTTCAACAAGGCGCACACCGCGGGCTACGGCCTGGTGTCGTACTGGACGGCGTACCTCAAGGCCCGCTTCCCCGCCGAGTACATGGCCGCGCTGCTCACCAGCGTCAAGGATGACAAGGACAAGAGCGCGCTCTACCTCAACGAGTGCCGTCGGATGGGCATCAAGGTGCTACCGCCCGACGTCAACGAGTCCGACGCCGAGTTCACGCCCCGCGGCACCGACGTCCGTTTCGGCCTGACCGCGATCCGCAACGTCGGTACGAACGTCGTCCGGTCCGTCATCGACTCCCGCCGCGGCCGCGGCCGCTACGCCGACTTCCCCGACTTCCTCCGCAAGGTCGAGCCGCTGGCGTGCAACAAGAAGGTCGTCGAGTCGTTGATCAAGGCGGGCGCGTTCGACTCCCTCGGGCACACCCGTCGCGGCCTGCTCTCGATCCACGCCGACGCCCTCGACGCGTGCATGGAGACCAAACGGGCCGAGGCGATCGGCCAGTTCGACCTGTTCGGCAGCGGCGATGACACCGCCACGGTCGGGCCCGGTTTCGAGGTGGCGATCCCGCTCGGCGAGTGGGACAAGGCGGTGCTGCTCGGCTACGAACGGGAGATGCTCGGGCTCTATGTCTCCGACCACCCGCTGCTCGGCGTCGAGCACGTCCTCGCCGCCGCGTCGGACTCGACCGTCGCCGCGCTGACCGGCGAGTCGGTGGCCGACGGGGCGGTCGTGACGGTCGGTGGGATTCTCTCGACGCTGACCCGCAAGGTGACCAGGCAGGGCAACGCCTGGGCGATCGCCACCCTGGAGGACCTCGAGGGCGCGATCGAGGTGATGTTCTTCCCGGCCACCTACGCCGCGTGCGCGATCCACCTGGCCGAGGACGCGGTGGTGCTCGTGAAAGGGCGGCTGGACCGGCGCGAGGACATCCCGAAGCTGATCGCGATGGAGCTCGTCGTCCCGGACCTGTCCACCGGCCCGCGCGGGCCGGTGCTGCTCACACTGCCGGCCACCCGCTGCACGCCGCCGGTCGTGGAACGGCTGAGCGAGGTGCTGGCCAGCCACCCGGGCACCACCGACGTGCACCTGCACCTCACCTCGGGCGCCCGGACCACCGTGCTGCGACTCGACGAGCGGCTGCGGGTCACCGCCGGTCCGGCGCTGATGGGCGACCTCAAGGCGCTGCTCGGCCCGGCCTGCCTGGGTGGCCCGCCGGCGGCCGGCGGTGCGGTCCGGGTGCTGGGGACGGCCGCTGCGCCACCGCACCCCGACCGGGCCGGCGGCTAGCGGTGGCCGCCGTCCGGATGTGCAGCGGCACCCTTGTGGTGGAGGACCCGGAGCGGCTGCTCCTCGGCTACATCGCCCCGGACGGCGGCTACGCCTACCCGGCGTACGACCGGCTGGTCACCAACGGCAGCGTCGACCTGGTCGACGGCGACCTGCTCGCCCCGATCCTGCTCAACGCCCACGTCGACAGCGCCAGGTTCGCCGCGCTGTGCCGGATGTGGTCGACGCTGTCCGGGGTCAGCCACCTGCCGCGGGTCGCGCTCGAGGAGGCCGACGACCAGGCGCTGGACGCGGTCGCGGCGCTGTTCGCGCCGCTCGACGAGATCGCGTTCCGGTCCGCCGGCGTGCGGGGCACGATCGTCGCGAAGGTGCTGCACCGCAAACGGCCCGACCTCGTGCCGCTCTACGACCGCCGGACCTACGAGGCCTACACCGCCACCGGCGTCATCCCGGTCGACCCGGACCGGTCCTGGCACGAGTTCATGCGGTTGTTCTGCCGGCAGCTGCGGGCCGACCTGCAGGCCGAGTCGGGCCGGTTCGCCGAGCTGCAGGGCCTCGCCGCGGCGCAGGGCGCGCACCTGTCCCGGCTGCGCATCCTCGACATCCTGGTCTGGCGCACGATCACCGACCGGCAGTAGCCACCGGCCGGTGAGCGAGCTCCGGCGTGGACTGGCGCTGTGCGGCCGGGTCTGGCCGGGCGGTCCGGCCGCGGTCCTTGACGACGCTGTGGTCGTCGTGGCCGGTGACGGGCGGGTCGCCGCGGTCGGGCCGCGCGCCGCCGTCCCGCTGCCCGCCGACCTCGAGGTCCGCGGCGGACCCGGCTGCTGGGTCGGCCCCGGCATCGTCGACGCGCACGTGCACCTGGCCTTCGGTCCGCCGGCCGAGGCGCTGCGCGGCGGGGTGGTCGCGGTCCGCGACCTCGGCGCGCCGCTGGACCGGGCGCTGGCCTGGCGGTCGGCCGGCGGAGCGGCGCCGTCGGTCGCCGTCGCCGGCCCGCTGCTGACCGCGCCCGGTGGCTACCCGTCGGCGTCGTGGGGAGCGGCGGGCTTCGCGCTGTTCGTCCCCGACCCGGCGGCCGCCCGGACCGCGGTCGCCCGGCTGGCCGCCGCCGGGGTCGACGTGGTGAAGCTGGCACTGGAGCCGGCCGGGGGCCGACCGGTGCCGGACCCGGACACCGCCCGGGCGGTCGTCGAGGCCGCGCACCGCGCGGGGCTGGCCGCCGTCGCGCACGCGCTAAGCGCCGCGATGGTCGAGCGCGCCCTCGACGCGGGTGTCGACGAGCTCGTGCACGTCCCGGTCGGGCGACTGCCGCCCCGGCTGGTGGCGCGGATCGCCGGCGCGCGGATCCCGGTGGTCTCCACGCTCGAGACGCTGGCCCGTGACGAGCCGGCGACGGTGACCGCCAACGCCGCCGCGCTGGTCGCCGCCGGCGTACCGCTGCTCTACGGCAGCGACCTCGGCAACGCCGGGACGACGACCGGGGTCGACCCGCGGGAACTGGCCCGGCTGGCCGCGGCCGGGCTCGGCCCGCTGGGGGCGCTGCGGGCGGCCACCGAGGGGTCCGCCGGCGCGGCCGGAGTGCGGGCCGGCGACGGCACGATCACGGTCGGGGCCCCGGCCCGGCTGGTGCTCCTCGCCACCGACCCGCTGGCCGACCCGACCGCCTGGCGGCGCCCGCTGGCCGTGATCGCCCCCGCCGGTTGACCGACCGGCGGCTCCCGGAGAACCGGCGGCGGCCCCCGTCGGCTCGGTCGGCCGACCGGTGTGCCCCGCACCGGCCGGCGGGTGAGAATGGTCCGGGACGACCGGCGGCGGGCCGGTTCCGCGGCGGAAGGGCCCATGGCGAGCGGTGTCGGCGGCATGAGCTATGCCGTCCGAGACCTCACCCGGACCTACCCCCGCGCCGCCGCTGCGGCCAACGACCGGATCTCCTTCGACGTCGGCGTCGGCGAGGTGTTCGGTCTGCTCGGCCCGAACGGCGCCGGCAAGTCGACGCTGGTCCGCCAGCTGATGGGGCTGACCGCGCCGGACGCCGGCACCGTCACGTTGTTCGGGCGCGACGTCGTGGCCGACCCGCGGGTCGCGGCCCGCAGCGCCGCCTACCTCGCCCAGCAGGAGCCGGCGCTGGCCGAGATGCCGGTCGCGGTGGCGGTGCAGACGACCGGTCGGCTCCGCGGCCTCGGGCGGCGGTCGGTTCGGGACGCGACCGGCCGGCTGCTCGACGAGCTCGGCCTCGGCCCGCTCGCCGGCCGGCCGCTGCTGCGGCTCTCCGGCGGCCAGCGCCGGCTGGCCGAGGTGGCCACCGCGCTGGTCGGCGACCGCCCGGTGCTGGTCCTCGACGAACCGACCGCCGGGCTCGACCCGGTCGCCCGGCGGGCGGTCTGGGCGGCGCTGGACCGGCGTCGAGCCGAGCGCGGCACGACCGTCGTGCTCGTCACGCACAACGTGCTCGAGGCGGAGAGCGTGCTCGACCGGGTCGCGGTCCTCGACCGCGGCCGGCTCATCGCGTGCGACACCCCGGGCCGGCTCAAGACCCGCGTCGGCGGCGAGGTGCGGCTGGACCTGGTCTGGCGCGACGACCCGCCGATGGCCGATGCCACGGTGGCGTTGCTGGCCCGCACCGCCACCGTCACCGGTCGACGCTGGACCGCCCGGCTGCCCGCGACCGACGCCCGGGAGGCGCTCGGCCGACTGACCTCCGGCGCCGCCTTCGCCGCCCTCGACGACTTCACGCTGGCCACGCCGACCCTGGAGGACGTCTACCTCGCGCTGGGCGGGGCGGCCCGCGACCTGGAGCGGGCGTGACGGTGGACAGCCGGCGCGCCGCCCCGGCCGACGTCGCGGTCCCGCCGCTGGGCCCCCGCACCGGCTGGCCGGCCGGGTTCGCCGCGGTGTACGCCGGTCAGCTGGCCCGGGTGCGGGTCGCCCGGGTCGCGCTGCTGTTCGTGGCCACCCTGCAGTCGGTGGGGATCCTGCTGCTGCTGCGCGGGGTCGTGGACGCCGGCAACGACGTCACCAAGGAGTCGGTCGTCGCCGGCGCCACGGTGCTGGTGGTCGCGTTCGTCGCGCTGAACCTGCTGGCGCAGCGGCTCGGCGCCCAGCGCGGCAACGGCGGGCTGGACTACTACGCCGCGCTCCCGGTCGCCCCGAGCGCCGTGGTGCTCGGCATCGCCGCGTCCTACGCCTCGTTCACGGTGCCCGGCGCGCTGGTAACCGCGGTCGTCGGCGCGCTGCTGTACGGGCTGCCGCTGCTGCACCTGTGGGTGCTCGCCCCGGTGGCCCTGCTCGGCGGCGCGTCGCTGGCCGGGCTCGGTGCGCTGCTGGGGCTGCTGCTGCCGCGACCGGAGCTCGCCACCGTCGCCGGCCAGCTCGGGATGTCCGCGGTGCTGTTCCTCGGGATCATCCCGGCCGGCCGGCTGCCGGTGCCGCTGCGGGCGGTGCGGGCCGCGGTGCCCTCGACGTACGCCGTCGACGCGTTGGCCGGCTCGTTCCTGCGCCACCCGGACTGGGCGGGGATCGCCCTGCGCCTCGCGGTCTGCCTGGCCGTCGCCGTGGTCAGCCTGGTCGCGGCGTCGTGGGCGTTCCGACGGGCGGTGACCCGGTGAGCGACCCGGTGAGCGACCCGGTGAGCGACCCGGTCAGCGACCCGGTGAGCGACCCGGTGAGCGACCCGGTCAGCGACCCGGTGAGCGACCCGGTGAGCGACCCCTGGCAGCCGGGCATCCTGCCGCCGTACGCCGTGCTCGCCGACCAACCCCCACGGCGTCCGCGGCGGTGGTCGGCCGACCTGAGGTTCGGGGCCGCGACCGTCGCGGTGCTGGCGTCGATCGGGGTCCCGGCCGGGCTGCTGTGGGCCGCAGTCGCGCCCCGGGTCCGGGTCACGATCGGGCCGGGCGGTTCGGCCACGGCCTCGTCCCTGAAGGGCTTCGTCGCGGCCGACGGCTGGTTCCTGGTGATCACCGC
>JBBSHH010000112.1:0-7546 GCA_038253225.1 Mycobacteriales bacterium
AACCCATCGGCAGCAAAGGCGGCGGGGCTGACCCCGAATCGCTTCGGAATCAGCCCCGCCGGCGCAGCTGGCCCAGAGGTAGTCAGTTATGACCAGGAGGCCGAGGACCAGCTCGCCGACGACCAGCTCGCCGACGACCAGCTCGCCGACGACCAGGACGCCGACGACCAGGACGCGGAGGACCAGGACGCGGAGGACCAGGACGCGGAGGACCAGGACGCGGAGGTCAGCGGGTTGGGGTCGAGACCGGAGCCGGCCCACGGGCTGCCGTTCCAGGTGCCGCCTTTCCAGCTGGTGCCGGCCAGCGACTGCGGCGCCCAGGTGGCGCCGTTCCAGGGCTGGTTCATGATGTCGCGCTCACCGGTGAGCTCGACCCCGTTGAGCACGACGTGGCTCCCGAGGCGGGCCAGCTCGAGCGAGCCCGTCCCGTTGGCCGGGGAGAACGTCTGAACGACGGGCCGCTCGCTCACCTGTCCGGCCGCGTAGACGTCGACCACACCCTCGCCGGCGAACATCGTCTTGGTCGTCGCGATCGTCCGGGCCGTCCTCGTCAGCAGGTTCTTCACCTGGTCGGGGGTGAGGTAGGGCTTCTGCGAGAGCAGGACGGCGGCCGCGCCGGACACCGCTGCGGTGGCCTGCGAGGTGCCGCTGCCGCGGAAGAACCGGGTACCCACGACGCCCGTCGGGTTCTCCCGGTCGAGCGTCGACCCCGGCACCCGCAGGCTCAGCACGTGCGCGCCGGGCGCGACGAAGTCGGCGTGCCGGTAGATGTTGCCGCGACTGGAGAACGCCGGTACCACGTCGTCGCTGACGGCGAGGGTGCCCATCGGGTCCTCGGCGCCGACCGCGATCACGAACGGGTCCATCGCCGGGTCGGCCACGCTCGGCGTGGTCCGGCCGTCGTTGCCGACCGCCGCGACGACCACGATGCCGTTGCGCCAGGCCGCCTCGGCGGCGAACGCGAGCGGGTCGAAGACGTAGGGCTGCAGGCTGGAGGTGCCGAAGGAGAGGTTGAGCACCTTGATGTTGTAGCCGTCGGTGTTGCGGTGCTGCACCACCCAGTCGATCGCCGCGATGACCTGCGAGACGTCGGTGGCGCCGTTGGCCGAGGCCACCTTGACGCTGACGATGCGGGCGTCCGGCGCGATGCCGACGAACTTGGTGGTGTCGGTCGGCGATGCGGCGTCGGCGTCCCGGCCGGCGATGATGCCGGCCATGTGGGTGCCGTGGCCGTAGCCGTCGACGTACGCCGTCGCCGGGTTCTGCGAGTCGAAGGAGAGGTCCGGGCCGTAGACGACCTTGCCGGGCGCGTCGAGCCCCTGCACCGGCGCGACGCCGGAGTCGATGACGGCGACGTCGACACCCGCGCCGGTGGCGCCGGCGGCCCAGGACCGCTGAACGTCCATGATCTTGCTCAGGTTGGACAACGAGCTGAAGTCGCCGGTGGCGTCGTAGCCCAGGCTGGGATCGACGCCGGCGAGGTTCAGCGCGGCGTCCGGCGTCACGCCCGCGACTCCGGGCGAGCCGGCCAGTGCCGGCAGCGCCGAACGCGCGATCCGCGCCTGCATGCCGTGGATGATGCCGAGCTGTCGGGTCACCGCGCCCCCGAGCCGACCCACCGTGCGTCCGACCGCCTGCTCGGCGCCCGGAACCGCCCGGACGACGACGCTGACGGGCGAGTCGGCGGCGGCGCTGGTCCCGGCCGGCGCCGCGCCCAGGCCGGGCACGATCGCGGCGACCACCGCTGCTGCCGCCACTGCGCCGATCAGGCGGCTGCGGCTCCTGGGGTCCTCCCAGGCCACCCCTTGTGCGAGCATCGTTCACTCCTCCGGAGTAGCGGCGAGCCGGAGCCCGCAGTGCGCGCCGAGATCGGCGCTTGGAGAAGTCATCGGCACCGGAACCACGCTTCGGGCTGCGCCGACCGGGGCAACTTCGCCCCCGAATGGCGCAACCCGGCTACGGCAGCGCGGTGATGATCTCCGCGATGGGCTTGCGGGCGCCGGTGTAGAACGGGACCTCGACGCGGGTGTGCAGCCGCGCCCGCGCCCCTCGCAGGTGCCGCATAAGGTCCACGATGCGGTGCAGGTCGTCGGCCTCGAATGCCAACATCCACTCGTAGTCGCCCAGGGCGAAGCAGCTGACCGTGTTCGCCCGGACGTCGGGGAACTCCCGCGCCAGCTGGCCGTGCTCGGCCAGCATCGCCCGGCGCTCTTCGGGCGGCAGCAGGTACCACTCGTAGGAGCGCACGAAGGGGTAGACGCAGACGTAGCGCTTGGGGTCCTCGCGCCGGACGTAGGCCGGGATGTGGCTCCGGTTGAACTCCGCCGGCCGGTGCAGCGCCATCACCGACCACACCGCCTCGCTGCCCCGCCCGAGCCGGGTCTGGCGGAACCGGGCGTAGGTCTCCTGCAGGTCATCGGGGCTCGGCGCGGTCCACCACATCATGTAGTCGGCGTCCGCCCGGTACCCCGACACGTCGTAGGAGCCGCGGGTGTAGACCTCCTTGGCGAGCGCCTGGTCGCACAGCGCGACCACCTCGGCGCCGGCCGCGGTCCGCTCCGGGTCCGGCAGCCGGGCCAGGTCGGTGCGGGCGCGGAAGACGGCGTACATCGTGTAGAGCAGCTCGGCGTTGAGCTCCCGGGCACTCTTGGGCGACTCGCTCATGTGGCTTCCGTTCCTGTCATGACGTCGTGGTCAGGTCGCGACTGTTCTGCCCGCGCCAGTGTCGCTCTCCGGGGCCAGACTCTCCCGGTGGCCCCTTCGCGGCGAGCCCGCTGGCTCGTGACCGCGGCGCTGCTGCTGCTCCCCACCGCTTCCTGCTCCGGCGCTGGCCCGGCGCCCGAGCCGGTCGCCGGCCTGAGCCGTTCACCCTCGACCGCCGCCGGGTCGCCGCGGCCGTCGCCGAGCCCGACCCCGTCGCGGTCGCCGTCGCTGCGCCGCGGGGACTGGCCGACCTATCACCGCGACGTCGCCCGGACCGGCTTCGACCCCGCGACCCCGGCGGTGCACCGGCTGGCACCCGGCTGGACGACCGGCCTGGACGGCGCGGTGTTCGCCGAGCCGCTGGTCGTCGGCGGCAGCGTGCTCGCGGCGACCGAGAACGACTCGATCTACGCCCTCGACGCCGGCACCGGCCGGATCCGTTGGCGAACCCACGTCGGGACGCCGGTGCCGCTGTCCCGACTGCCCTGCGGCAACATCGACCCGCTCGGGATCACCGGCACACCCGCCTACGACCCGGGGACCGGGCTGGTGTTCGCGGTCGCGGAGACGACCGGGTTCCAGCACCTGCTGGTCGGCCTGGACGTCACGACCGGGGCGTTGCGGGTCCGCCGCCCGGTCGAGCCACCGGTCGGTGACCGGCGGGCGCACCAGCAGCGGGCCGCGCTGGCCGTGAGCCGCGGCCGGGTCTACGTCGCCTACGGCGGCCTCGCCGGCGACTGCGGGCACTACGTCGGCTCGGTGGTCGCGGCGCGCACCGACGGCACCGGACCGCAGCTGTCCTGGCACGTCCCGACCCCGCGCGAGGGCGGCATCTGGGCGCCTAGCGGACCGGCGGTGGACGGCGCGGGCAACCTCTACGTCGCGGTCGGCAACGGCGCGTCGACGTCGGCGTACGACGGCAGCGACTCGGTCACCGAGCTCTCCCCGACCCTGCGGCGGCTGGGTCTGTTCGCACCGGTGGACTGGTCGGCGCACAACGCCGCCGACGCCGACCTCGGCTCGGCCGGCCCGGCGCTGCTGCCGGGCGGGCTGGTGTTCGTCGACGGCAAGAGCCGGACCGGCTATCTGCTCCGTGCCGGCGGGCTGGGCGGGATCGGCGCCGAGCTGGCCCGCACGTCGGGCTGCCGCTCGTTCGGTGGTGATGCGGTGGCCGGCTCGCTGCTGCTGGTGCCGTGCACCGACGGGCTGCGGGCGCTGCGGGTCGGACCGGGCGCCCGGCTCCGGCCGGCCTGGCGGGGGCCGCCGGGGGTCGACGGGCCACCGGTCGCCGGCGGGTCGGCGGCGTTCGCTCTCGACACGTCGGCCGGCCGGCTCTACGCGCTGGCGCTCCGCACCGGCCGTGTTCTCGGCACCGCCTCGGTCGGGCGGGTGCCGCACTTCGCCACCCCCACCGTCGCCGGCCGGGCTGTCTACGTCGGGACCAGCCGCGGGGTCACGATGACGACGGTGTCCTGACAGCGGCGGCGACCAGGACCGCGGCCGCGGCGGCCCGCCCGGAGGCGATGCAGGCCGGGATGCCGACCCCGTCGTACGCCGCCCCGCACACGGCGATCCCGTCGTAGGCCGCCAGCGCCCGGCGCAGCCCGGCCACCAGGTCCAGGTGGCCGACGGCGTACTGCGGCAGCGCGCCGCCCCAGCGGGTCACGGTCGCCGCCCGCGGCGCGGCCGGCAGCCCGACCGCCGCGGCCAGCTCGGCGGCCACCGACCGGATCAGCTCGGGGTCGTCGCGCTGCAGGTCGCGGGCCTCCCCCGCCCGGCCCACCGACGCCCGCACCAGCACCCGGCCGGGCGTGGCGACGGCGAGGGCGGCCCACTTCGCGGTCGAGAACGTGACGGCCTTCGTCACCCGGGCGTCCACCGCCGGGACCAGGAAACCGCTGCCGGGCAGCGGCGGCACCGCAGCGGCCGGATAGGCCAACGTGACGATGCCGACGCTGGCGTAGTCGACGGCGGCCAGCGCGGCGGCCGCGACCGGTACCAGCGGGGCGAGCAGCCGGGCCGCCGATGCGGCCGGAACCGCGAGCACGACCGCGTCGGCGCGCAGTGACTCCGGGGCGCGGGTCGGGCCGACGGTCAGCCGCCACCCGCCGCCCGGCACCGGGTCGAGCCCGCGGACCACCGTGGCGAGCCGCAGCTCGGCGCCGCTGGCGGCGAGCACCGCCGCGGCCAGCCGGTGCAGACCGCCGGCGAGGGTCGCGAACACCGGACCGGTGCCGCCGCCGGTGCCGGTCCGGGTGCCGGTGGCGTTTCGGGCGCCGCGGAGCAACGAACCACCGCGGCGGGCCACCGCGGCCAGCGCCGGCACGGTGGCGGCGAGGGACAGCCGTTCGGCGTGCCCGGCGTACACCCCGCCCAGCAGCGGGTCGACCAGCCGGTCGACGACCTCCGCGCCGAGCCGGGCCCGGACGTAGCTCCCGACCGTCACGTCCGCCGGTTGCGGTGGCGCCGGCCGGAGCAGGTCCAGCGGCACCCGGCACAGCCCGCGCGCCGAGAGCACCCGGCTGCGGGCCAACGCCGCGAGGTCGGTCGGCACGCCGAGCACGGTCCCCGCCGGCAGCGGCCGCAGCCGGCCACGGGTCCACACCGACGCGCCCGCCGTCGCCGGGTGCACCAGCTCGGCGCCGAGGCCGACCGAGCCGGCCAGCTGCACCGCCTCCGGCCGCCGGGCCAGGAAGGACTCGGCCCCGACGTCGACCGTCACGCCGTCGACCTCGCCGCTGCGCAGCTTGCCGCCGACGGCCGCGCCGGCCTCGACCACGGTGACCTTCAGATCCGGGCCGCCCTCGAGACCCAGCGCGTACGCCGCCGCGAGCCCGGTGATGCCACCCCCGACCACGACCACGGATCGCTGGCGGCTCGGCACGGCACCCAGCGTCGCACGGGGGCTCCGGCTGCGCCGGTCCGCGGCGGCGTGACCCGACCGTGACGCTCCGGGCCGGAACCGGTAGCCCGATCGCGCCGTCAGAGACCCGAAGCGCAGCCGGCCCTAACCCCGGAGGTTCCCATGCATCGTCGGACCCGCCTGCTCACCGGGCTGCTGCTCATCCTCGCCGCGGCCGCGGGTTGCGGCGGCGGCGCCAGCTCCGGCAGCTCCGGTGCGAGCACCGGGCCCAAGGCCGGCGAGCGGCTGGCGCCTGGCTCGGCAGCGGCCGCCGGATCGGCCGGATCGGCCGGGTCGGCCGGCTCGGCTCGGCCGGCCGGCGTGCCGAGGAAGCTGCCGGTCCTCGGTCGGCCGCCGGCGGCCGACCGGCAGGTCGCCTACACCGCGAACCTCACCGTCCGGGCCACCGATGTGATCGGCGCGGCGGCGCGGGCGCAGCAGATCGCCGTGGCCGCCGGCGGCTACGTCTTCTCCTCGACGGCGTCCGGTGTCCCCGGGTCCGCCAAGGCCGAGGCGACCGTCGTGGTGAAGGTGCCGCCGGCGGCGTTCCCCGGCGTACTGCGCGGGCTGGCCGGGCTCGGCCGGCAGCTCTCGGTGTCGCAGCAGGCCAGCGACATCACCGACGAGGTCATCGACGTCCAGGCGCGGCTCCGCTCGCAGCGAGCGAGTGTCACCCGGGTCCGGGCGCTGCTCGGGCAGGCCCGTACGGTCGGTGAGGTGGTCTCGGTCGAGTCCGAGCTGACCAGCCGCGAAGCCGACCTCGAGTCGCTGGAGGGCCGGCTGCAGGCGCTGACCGCCACGGTGCAGTTCTCGACGGTGACCCTCCAGCTGGTGCCGCCCGGCGTCAGCCCGAGCTCGCCACGGCGGCCCGACACCGGTTTCCTGGCCGGGTTGCACACCGGCTGGCGGGCGTTCGCCGGGGCGGTTCTCGTCGGGCTCACGGTCACCGGTGCGCTGCTGCCGTTCGCGCTGACCGCAGGGGTGCTCGCGGCGGTGTTGCTATGGCTGCGACGGCGCCTCGAGGCCGGCCGCCGACCGGCCGGGCCGACCGCGGCCGCGTAGCGGGGGCGTGGCCGCCGTCGGCTCGCCGACCGAACTGCCAGCCGGGTCACAGGTCCGTCACAGGCTGGGCGCGCAGGCTAGGAACTGCCCGCTCGACCCGCTCACCCACCGGGAGCCCAGATGCGTCACAAGGTCGTCGCGCTAGCCATCGCCGGCACGCTGGGCGTCGGCGGCATCGCCGCCGCCGCCCCGAGCTTCGCCGCCGGGTCCGGTACGACGCACAACCCGCTCACCGACCGCATCACCGCCATCAAGGACGCCCTGAAGAGCCTGGTGAGCGACAAGACGATCACCCAGCAGCAGGCGGACAAGGTCGCCACGACCCTTGCCGGCAAGCTCCCGGACGGGCACGACGGGCACGGCTTCGGCCGGTTCGGCGGTCACGGGCCGGGGCGCGGCCTGTTCGGCGCCCCGGCAGACGTGGCGAAGGCGGTCGGAGTCACCGCGGAGACGTTGCGCACCGCGCTCGAGGGCGGCCAGACCCTCGCCCAGGTGGCCCAGGCCCACGGGATCAGCAAGAGCACGCTGATCGACAGGCTGGTCACCGCGGCGCAGACCCGGCTCGCCGCCGCGGTCAAGGACGGCCGCCTGACCGCCGCGCAGGCGGCCGGCATCCGCACCGACCTGCGAGCCCGCATCACCGACATGGTCGACCGGGTCGACCGCGGTCGACCGGGTGGGCCGGGCGGGCGGGACTTCCCGGGCGCACCGCCGGCGTCCGCCCCGGGGGCGAGCGGTACCACCGGCGGCGCGACCAGCTGGACCGGTGCCGGCGGGGCGCTGTCGGCCTGAGCCGACCACGCGGTCAGCCGGCCGACGCGGCGTGCACCAGCTCGACCAGCCGGGTCAGCACCCCCGGGTCGGTGTCGGGCAGCACCC
>JBBSHH010000113.1:0-7323 GCA_038253225.1 Mycobacteriales bacterium
CTCGACACGAGAGGACCCGTCGCCATGGCTGCGGCACCCACCACCGGTTGGCGCGCGTACCCGGCGCTGCTCCGGTCCCCGGGGGTGCTGCGGGTGGTGCCGGCGTACGTCGCCACCCGGTTCGCCGTCAACATGATCCTGCTCGCCTCGTTCCTCATGGTTCGGGCCGAGACCGGCTCCTTCGTGGCCGCCGGTCTGAGCACCGCCGGGTACGGCGTCGCCGTGGCCGTTGCCGGCCCGCTGGTCGGGCGGCTCGTCGACCGCATCGGGCAGCGCCGCGTGCTCGTCGGCTCGGGCCTCGGCTACCCGCTGCTCCTGCTCGGACTCGCGACCGCCGCCGCCGCCCGGGCACCGCTGCCGGTACTGATGCTCACCGCCTCCCTCGCCGGCGCCAGTGCTCCCCCGGTGGCGCCGTGCCTGCGCGCGCTCTGGCCGGTGCTGGCCGGCGACGCCGACCGGCGACGGACCGCGTTCACACTCGAGTCGATCCTGCTCGAGGCCTCGTTCGTGCTCGCTCCGGCGCTGGTCGCCGCACTGATGGCCGTGTGGTCCGCCACCGCGGCGACGCTGATGGCCGCCGCCGTCGCCAGCCTCGGCACGCTGGTATTCAGCACCGCCCCCGCCTCCCGGACGTGGCGCGGGCTGGCGCTCGAACGGCACTGGAGCGGACCGCTGGTCGCCCCCGGCGTCCGCTGGCTGCTCGGCACCCAGGTCGCGGTGGCGCTGGGCTTCGGCCTGCTCGAGGTGGCGGTCAGCGGGTTCGCGGTCGGCGCCGGTCGACCCGCCCTCACCGGCCTGCTGATCTCCCTGTGGTGCGCCGGCAGCCTCGCCGGCGGCCTGTGCTACGGCGCCCGGGCCGGCCGCCGCCCGGCCGCCGAGGCACTGCCCCGGCTCCTGCTCGTCGTCACGATCGGCGCGCTGCCGCTCGGGCTGGTCCGCTCCCCGCTCGCCCTCGCCGCGGTGCTGCTGCTCGGAAGCCTCGCGATCGCGCCGAGCATGTCCGCCCAGCTCGAGCTGTACGCGGCCGAGGCGCCGGCCGGCACCACCACCGAGGCGTTCACCTGGGCCACCACCGCCAACTACGGGGGCACCGCCGCCGGCACCGCCCTGGGTGGTGCGGTGGTCGCCGGTGTCGGCGTCTCGGCCACGTTCGGCCTCAGTGCGGCCGGATTGCTGGTCGCCGCCGCGACCAGCCTCGGCGTCCGGGCCCGGCTGCGGCGGCCGGCCGAGCCGGTCGGGCGGGCCACCGCCCGCGACGCCACCTCGGCCACCGGTCCGGCCACCCGCCCGGTGCCGGCCTCGGTCGGCGGGTAGCCGGGCCCGGCTGCGGGCAGGCCGGCCGGCATGCCGCATCCCGACGACGCGACCCTGCGCCGGGTGCTGCTGGCGAGCCGCACCTGGGCGGTGGTCGGCCTGTCCGGCAACCGGGGGCGCGCGGCGTACGGCGTGGCGGCGTTTCTACAGCGGCAGGGCAAGCGGATCGTGCCGGTGCACCCGCGAGCCGAGCGGGTGCTCGGAGAACCCGGTTACCGCTCGCTGACCGACATCCCGTTCCCGGTCGACGTCGTAGACGTCTTCCGACGGTCCGAGGCCGCCGGCGAGGTCGCCGACGAGGCGGTGGCGGTCGGCGCCCGAGCCGTGTGGTTCCAGCTCGGCGTGCTCGACGCGGCCGCCGCGTCGCGGGTGCGGGCGGCCGGCCTGGACATGGTCATGGACGCCTGCCCCAGGATCGAGTGGCCCCGGTTGGTTCAGCCGGGCGGCGCCGGCGCCGATCCTGACGTATGACCACCACGACGGCAGACCCGGCTACGGCAGCGACAGCACACCCGAGCGCCGGCGCCCCGTTGCGGTTGCGGCTCGCGGCGCTGCCGGACGCCCCGGCGGCCCGGGAGAGCGTCGCCCGACTGCTCGTGCCGGAGCAGCGCCGCTGCGCCTGAGCCGGGTCAGCCCTCGAGCCGCTCCCGCAGCGCCCGGTCCCGGTCGCGCGCCCCGTTCGCCAGGGCCGCCTGGAACTCCACCATCCGGGCCCGCAGCATCGGGTCGGCGATCGCGAGGATCCGGACCGCCAGCAGGCCGGCGTTGCGGCCACCGCCCACCGAGACCGTCGCCACCGGCACCCCGGCCGGCATCTGCACGATGGACAGCAGCGAGTCCAGCCCGTCGAGGTGGCCGAGCGGCACCGGTACGCCGATGACCGGCAGCGGGGTGGCCGCCGCGAGCATGCCCGGCAGGTGCGCCGCCCCACCCGCGCCGGCGACGAGCACCGCCAGGCCTCGGTCGGCCGCTCCGCTGGCGTAGGCCAGCATGTCGTGCGGGGTCCGGTGCGCGGAGACCACCCGCACCTCGGTGCGGACGTCGAACTCGGCCAGCGCGGCCGCGGCCGGCTCCATCACCGGCCAGTCCGAGTCACTGCCCATGACGACGGCGACCAGCGGCCCGTTCACTGGTCCCCCCGCAGCACCGCGACGGCCCGGCGGGCCCGGTCCCGCACCTCGGCCGGGTCAGCGCCGAGCGCGGTGACGTGACCGAGCTTGCGACCCGGGCGGGGGGACTTGCCGTAGAGATGCACCCGGATGCCCGGGTCGTCGCGCAGCACCGCCGGCAGCCGGACCGCCACCGCCGGATCGGTGCCGCCGAGCAGGTTCGCCATCGCGGCCGCCGGCGCGGTCGGCGTGGTCTCGCCCAGCGGCCAGTCCAGCACCGCGCGCAGGTGCTGCTCGAACTGCGATGTCCGGGCGCCCTCGATCGTCCAGTGCGCCGAGTTGTGCGGTCGCATCGCCAGCTCGTTGACGAGAAGCTCCCCGTCCGGCCGTTCGAAGAGCTCCACCGCCAGCACCCCGACGACGCCGAGCTCGGTGGCGATCCTGGTCGCCAGCCCCGTCGCCCGGTCCGCCACCCCGGCCAGCAGCCCCGGTGCCGGGGCCAGCACCTCGAGGCAGATCCCCTCCCGCTGCACGGTTTCCACGACCGGCCAGGCGCAGACCTGGCCGGAGGGGCGGCGGGCGACCACCGCCGCCAGCTCTCGGCGCAGCGCCACCCGCTCCTCGGCGTAGAGCGCCACCCCGGCCGTCGCCGTCCGGAGCCGGCCCAGCGCGGCGGCGTCCTCGACCTCCCACACCCCGCGGCCGTCGTAGCCACCCCGGACCGCCTTCGCCACCACCGGCCAGCCCAACCGGCCGTCGGCGGCGTCCTCGACCGACCCCCACGCCGGCACCGGCGCGACCCCGGCCAGCCGCTCGCGCATCGCCGTCTTGTCCTGGGCGAACCGCAGCGCTGACGGCCCCGGCCGGACCGCTACCCCGGCGGCCGCCAGGGCGCTGAGGTGCCGGGACGGCACGTGCTCGTGGTCGAAGGTCACCACGTCGCAGCCGGCGGCGAAGGCGGCCAGGTCGTCGTAGCTTCGGTGGTCCCCGACGACGACGTCGGCAGCGACCAGCGCGGCGCCGTCGTCGGCGGAGTCGGCCAGCAGCCGCAGGGACAGGCCGAGGCCGATGGCCGCCTGGTGGGTCATCCGGGCCAGCTGGCCCGCGCCCACCATGCCGACCACCGGCAACCCGTCCGGCGGCCGACGCGGGAAGCTCACCTGCGGCAGGCTAGCCGTCCGCCCGGCGCACACCCTCGAGCTCGACGTCGGCGGGGGCGGACCGGGGGGCTACAGGCCCAGCTCACGGGCGATGACCAACCGCTGCACCTCGGAGGTGCCCTCACCGATCTCGAGGATCTTCGAGTCCCGCCAGTGCCGGGCGACCGGGTAGTCGTTGATGAACCCGTAGCCGCCGTGCACCTGGGTGGCCTCCCGGGCGTTGGTCACCGCGGCCTCCGAGCTGTACAGCTTCGCGATCGCCGCCTCCTTCTTGAACGGCTCGCCGGCGAGCATCTTCGCCGCCGCCTGGTAGTAGGCCAGCCGGGCGGTGTGCGCCCGCACCTCCATGTCCGCGATCTTGAATGCGATCGCCTGGTACTTCCCGATCGGTACGCCGAAGGCCTGCCGCTCGCGGGCGTACTTCAGCGACTCGTCGACGCAGGCCTGGGCCAGACCGACGCCCAGCGCCGAGATCGCGATCCGGCCCTCGTCGAGGATCGAGAGGAAGTTCGCGTACCCGCGACCCCGCTGCCCCAGCAGGTTGCCCTCGGGCACCCGGCAGCCCTCGAACGCGAGCTCACGGGTGTCGGAGGCGTGCCAGCCGACCTTGGAGTACTTCTTGCCGGCGGAGAAGCCGGCCCGCGGCACCGGCACGATGATCGAGCTGATCTCCTTCTTGCCCTCCGGTGTGGTGCCGGTCACACAGGTGGTCGTGACGACCCGGGTGATGTCGGTGCCGGAGTTCGTGATGAAAGCCTTGGTGCCGTTGATGACCCAGGAGCCGTCGACGAGCTCGGCCCGGGTCCGGGTGGCGCCGGCGTCCGAGCCGCCGCCGGGCTCGGTCAGCCCGAAGGCGCCGAGCTGCTCGGCCGTGGTCAGCCGCGGCAGCCACTCGGCCTTCTGCTCGTCGGTGCCGAACCGGTAGATCGGCATCGCGCCGAGCGACACCCCGGCCTCGAGCGTGATCGCCACCGAGGAGTCCACCCGGGCCAGCTCCTCGATCGCCAGGCAGAGCGCGAAGTAGTCCCCGCCCATCCCGCCGTACTCCTCGGGGAACGGCAGCCCGAACAGCCCCATCTCGCCCATCTGGCGGACGATGTCGTACGGGAACGCCTCGGTTCGGTCGAGCTCTTCCGCCTGCGGCGCGACCACCTGCCGGGCGAAGTCCTGGACGGTCTTGCGCAGGGCCTCGTACTCGTCACTGAGCCGGAAGTCCAGCACCGATCCACCCTTCCCCTGCTCGGGCCGTCCGGTCGGACCCGCCGCGCCGCGGCCTCGATGCTCCCATGGCGTGGATACGCTGGTCGGGTGAGCCCGGACGCCGCCGACCCACCGCAGGACGGTGCCCGCGGGCGGGCCGAACTCGTCCAGCTGGCGCAGGACGCCCGGACCGACCTTTCCCCCGCCTCGGAGCGCTACTTGACGCCGCTCAACCTGCTGATCGTGATCTCTTCGGTCGCCATCGCGGCATTCGGGCAGCTGATGCTGCGGCACGGGATGCGGGTCGCGCGCGGCGCCGCCGCCGACGTCGGGTCCCTGGTCTGGCACGCGGTGACATCGCCGTCGGTGATCGGCGGCCTGGCGGTCTTCGCGGTGTCGGCGGTGCTGTGGCTGGCGGCGCTGTCCCGGGTACCGCTCTCGGTGGCCTATCCGTTCAACGCGCTGGGATACATCGGCATCCTCACCGCCAGCGCGCTGGTGCTGCACGAGCACGTCACGGTCCGGACCTGGATGGGGTGCGCGTTCGTGGTGGCCGGGCTGCTGCTGGTCGTCAGCGGGACGGCGGCGCCCTGACCCCAGGCTGGTCAGCCGACCGCGGCCGGCACCGCCGCGGCCAGGAACACCGCGAACACCGGGGGCCGCATCCGCAGCAGCTCCAGGCGCCCGCCGTCGGACTCGACCAGGGCGCGGGCCAGTGAGAGCCCGAGCCCGGTGCTGGAGCCGCCGCTGACCGAGCGCTCGAACACGTGCGGCGCGATCTCCTCGCCGACCCCGCTGCCCTCATCGGTGACCTCGATGACGATGTGCTCGCCGCTCTGCCGGGCGCTGATCGTGACCTGGCCGGCGCCGTGCACCAGCGCGTTGTCCAGCAGCGAGGCGACCACCTGGGCCAGCCCGCCGGGGGTCGCGACCGCCCAGGCGGCCGATGGCGTGTCCTGCACCAAGGTGCGGTCGACCCGGCGGTACGCCGGCTCCCACTCCCGCAGCTGGTCGCGCAGCAACGCGGCGACGTTCACCGGCTGGGTGGGCACCGCCTGACTGTCCCGGCTGCGGGCCCGGGACAGCAGCACGTCGACGACGGACGCCAACCGCTCCACCTGCGCCAACGCCGCGTCGCACTCCTCCCGGATCGCGACCAGGTCGTCGGTGATCGAGATCTCCTCGAGCCGGATCGACAACGCGGTGAGCGGGGTCCGGAGCTGGTGCGAGGCGTCGGTGACGAAGTCCCGCTGCCGGCTCAGCAGCTCCCCCAACCGCTCCGCGCTGCGGTCCAGCACCTGCGCGACCCGGTCGATCTCCGGTACGCCGTACCGGCGGCTGTGCCCGCGGGTGTCACCGGAACCCAGTCGACCGGCGGTGACGGCCAACTCGTCCAGCGGCTCGCCGAGCCGGCGGGCCTGGACGACGGCCAGCCCGACCGCGACGGCGGTGGACAGGACCACCAGCCCCGCGACGAGCAGCCACCCGCTCATGACCCGCCGGTCGATGTCGCGGCGGGTGGTCGCCACCTGCACCTCGCCACCGCCCGGCAGGCCGATCCGGGCGCTCAGGACCGGCTCGTCGAAGCTCGGACCGGCGACGGTCTGGTGACCGCTGGGGTCCACCAGCCGGACCCGCAGGTCCGACGGTGCCAGCCGGGCCAGCCGGGCCGGGGTGACCGCCTCCTTGCGCTCGAGCCGGTCCTCGACGCCCGCGGCGACCCGCTGGGCGTTGTCCGCGAGCCGCTGCCGGGCCTCGTCGTGGATGAGCCGGGCGCCGACCACACCGAGGGGCAGCCCGAGCAGGACGACCGCCACGACGGCGACGGCGAGGGTCGAGGCGAGCAGCCGTCGGCGCACGGTCAGCCGCGCTCGAACCGAAACCCGACCCCGCGCACGGTGGTGATGTAACGGGGGCTGCTGGCGTCATCACCGAGCTTGCGGCGCAGCCAGGACACGTGCATGTCGAGCGTCTTCGTCGAGCCCCACCAGTGGGCGTCCCAGACCTCGCGCATCAGCTGCTCGCGGGTGACGACCGAACCGGCCTCCCGCATGAGCACCCGGAGCAGGTCGAACTCCTTGCTGGTCAGGCTCATCTCGTCGTCCCCGCGCCAGGCCCGCCGGGAGGCGACGTCGATCCGGACGCCGTTGGCGCTCGGGCTCTCGTTCGCGCCGCGGCGCAGCAACGCCCGGACCCGGGCCAGCAGCTCGGCCAGCCGGAACGGCTTGGTGACGTAGTCGTCGGCACCGGCGTCGAGGCCGACGACCGTGTCGACCTCCTCGACCCGGGCGGTGAGGATCAGGACCGGCAGCAGGGGCGCCCGCTCGCGCAGCCGGCGGCAGACCTCCAGCCCGTCCATCTCGGGCAGCCCGAGGTCTAGCACCACCAGGCCCACCTCGCCGGAGAGCGCGGCGCTGAGCGCCGCGGGCCCGTCGCCGCGAACCTCGACGTCGTAGCCCTCTCGGCGCAGCGCCCGGGCCAGCGGCTCGGCGATCGCGGGGTCGTCCTCGGCGAGCAGTACAGCGGTCATGGCCGAACTC
>JBBSHH010000114.1:0-7256 GCA_038253225.1 Mycobacteriales bacterium
CACCTTCGACCCCGACATCGGCCGGTTCGTCGCCGACGCGGTGCGGGGCCTGGGCATCGACCTGGTGCTCTCCGACGGGGTCGCGGAGGTCCTGGTCACCGACGGGCGGGCCAGCGGGGTGCGCACCGCGTCGGGCCGGGAGCTGCCGGCCGACCTGGTCGTGCTGGGGTTGGGCGTGCGGCCCAACGTCGCGCTCGCGGCCGCGGCCGGCGTACCCCTCGGGCCGGACGGCGGCATCCGGGTCGACCAGCAGATGCGCACCGGGGTGCCGGGGGTGTGGGCGGCCGGGGACTGCGTCGAGTCCCTGCACCGGCTCTCCGGCCAGCGCACGGTGGTCGCGCTCGGCACCCACGCGAACAAGCAGGGCCGGGTCGCCGGCATCAACATCGGCGGTGGCTACGCCACCTTCCCCGGGGTGATCGGCACCGCGGTCACCAAGGTCTGCGACCTCGAGGTGGCCCGGACCGGGCTGTCGGAGCGGGAGGCCCGCACCGCCGGCTTCGACTTCGTCACCGCCGCGGTCGACTCCACCACCCGGGCGGGCTATTTCCCGGGCGCCCAGCCGATCCGGGTCAAGATGATCGCCGAGCGCCGCTCCGGGCGGCTGCTCGGCGCCCAGATCGTCGGCCGGGAGGGGGCGGCGAAGCGGATCGACGTCCTCGCCACCTGCATCTGGAATGCGATGACGGTCGAGGAGGTGCTGGGCCTGGACCTGTCCTACGCCCCGCCGTTCGCACCGGTGTGGGACCCGGTGCTGATCGCGGCGCGCAAGGCGTGGCAGGCGGTCGAGGACGACATCCGCACGTTCGAGCGGGAGCCGGACTGAGCGATACTGCACGGACCACGACGAGCGGGAGAGCCGAACGATGCCGATCGCCACCCCTGAGACCTACGCCGAGATGCTCGACCGGGCCAAGGCCGGTCACTTCGCCTACCCGGCGATCAACGTGACGTCGAGCGGGACCCTCAACGCGGCGCTGCGCGGCTTCGCCGAGGCCGACAGCGACGGGATCGTGCAGGTCTCGACCGGCGGTGCGGAATTCCTTTCGGGAAGCACCGTGAAGGACATGGTGCTCGGCGCCCAGGCCCTCGCGGAGTTCGCCCACCACGTGGCCAAGGCGTTCCCGGTGACGATCGCGCTGCACACCGACCATTGCCCCGCGGACAAGCTCGACGGCTACCTGCGCCCGCTGGTCGCGATCAGCCAGGAGCGGGTCCGGGGCGGCCGCGAGCCGCTGTTCCAGAGCCACATGTGGGACGGCTCCGCGGTCGAGCTGGAGGAGAACCTCAAGATTGCCGACGAGCTGCTCGCCGAGTGCGCGGCCGCGAACATCGTGCTGGAGCTGGAGATCGGCGTCGTCGGCGGCGAGGAGGACGGCGTCTCCAACGAGATGAACGAGAAGCTCTATACCTCCCCGAAGGACATGCACCGGGTGGCGGAGGTCCTCGGCACCGGCGAGAAGGGCCGCTACCTGCTGGCCGCGACGTTCGGCAACGTGCACGGTGTCTACAAGCCGGGCAACGTCAAGCTGCGCCCGTCGATCCTGGCCGAGGGGCAGGCCTACGTCGCCGAACAGCTCGGCCTCGGCGCCGACGGCCAGCCGTTCGACCTGGTCTTCCACGGCGGCAGCGGCTCGGCGCTGGAGGAGATCCGGCAGACCCTCGACTACGGCGTCGTGAAGATGAACGTCGACACCGACACCCAGTACGCCTTCACCCGCCCGGTCGTCGACCACATGTTCCGCAACTACGCGGGCGTGCTGAAGATCGACGGCGAGGTCGGGGTGAAGAAGCTCTACGACCCGCGGGCCTGGGGAAAGGCCGCCGAGACCGGCATGGCCGAGCGGATCACGGTGGCCTGCACGGACCTGCGCTCCGCCGGCCGCCACGGCGGCTAGCCGGCGGGTCCTGGTGCGATGAGCAGGCGGGCCGATCGGGAGTTCGGCGACTACGTCGCCGGTCGATTCCCGGCGGTGCTGCACCTCGCGCACCTGCTCACCGGTGACCCGCAGCGGGCGGCGGAGCTGGCCGAGCAGGCGTTGGCTTCGACCTACCGGCACTGGCGGGTGGTGCGCGCCGACGGCGCCGACGAGCACGTCCGGGCCGCGGTGGTGCGTGGCCTGCTCGGCCGCCGGCCGGCGCTGCGCCGGTCCCGCCGCCCGCGGGACGTGACGGCCGCCGCGACCGCGCCGGCGGAGCCGGCGGCCGACCAGGGCGACCAGATCGACCAGGCCGACCAGGCCGACCAGGGCGCCAGTGCGGCCGTCTGGCGGGCGCTCGGCCGGCTGCCGGCGCGGCAGCGGGCGGCGGTGGTGCTGCGCTACGCCGAGGAGCTGCCGGACCCGGCCATCGCCGAGCTGCTGCGGACCACCCCGGCTCGGGCCCGCACCCTGGTCGCCGCCGGCCGGGCCGCGCTCGCCGAGCAGCTGCCCGCGGCCCCGGTCGACCGGCGGGACGCCCCGGTGCCGGCGGCGACCGTCAGCGCCAGCCCGTGGCAGCGCCCGGCGGCGCAGCGGTGAGCCCGGTCGACGCGGCGCTGTCGGCGGCGCTGGCCGACCCGGCGTACCGGTTGGCGCCGCCGCCCGACCCGAGGGTGGGGATCCGCGGCCGGGTCCGGGCCCAACGGCGGGCCGTGCTGCGGAGCACGCTGGCCGGGCTGCTCGTCGCCGGGGCCGCTCTGGCCGTCCCGGCCACGGTGGACCGGCTGACCCGAACCACCCCCAGCACCAGCGTCCGGGTCGCCGCCGGGCTGCTCGACTGGCCCGCCCGCGGGTCGCTGATCCGCTCCGGGCGGTTTCTGCGGGACGCCGGTGCGGTGTGGCGGACCAATGCGAACCTGTTCCGCAACCCCCCGCCGGTCCGCGACGTCCGGGCGCTCTACGCCGGCGTCATCGGCGCCGGCCGGGTGGCGGTCCTCGAAGGCATCGACGCGGCCGGGCACGGCACCGTCGGCGTGGTCGCCGAGCACGGCTCCGGGTCGGGCCGTCAGCTCATGCTCGACGCGGCCGGCCGGCTACCCCAGGAGCTGCCGCCGCTGCTCGTCTTCCCCTACAACGGCAACCTCAACATCCCGGGGATCGGCGACCCGGCGCCGCCGGGGGCCTACCTGCAGGCGCTGGTGGCGCCGGCGATTACGGCGGTGCGCTACCGCGGTCTCGGCGCCGAGGCGTTGCGGGAGATCTTCAGCGCCCCGAAGCCCGCCGGCTTCCGCCCTGCCGAGCTGACCGCCGGGCTCTCCGCGGCCTGGTTCTCGCTGCCGTTGGGGCAGACCCGCGGATCCGTCCGGGCGTACGCCGCGAACCGGTTGCGGTTCGAGGGCGACCTGCCGCTGGACAACCCGGTGCCCTACCCGGTCAGCGTCGGGGTCGGTCCGTGGACGTGGCCGCTGGTGGGACCGCCGACCTCGACCGGGCAGCGCCACGACGACGGCCTGCTCTTCGCGGCCCGGTACGGCTTCTCCTCGGTGTTCACAGCGCCGCTGTGGTCCGGGCGGCTGCCGGACGGCACCCCGGCCCGGATCTCGGCGATGATCGGCGGCGGCCCGCGGGCCGCGTTCCTCACCGGCGCGGGGGCGGCGAGCTCGCTGGGCGCGGCGCCGGCGCTCGGAGCCGCCGGCAAGGAGATCGTCGCGGCGGTCGTCTACGGCCGGTCCGGCCGGTTCCTGATGATCTACGCGAGTCCCGACATCGCGAGCCTGACCGTCCGCAATGTCGAGGGCCGGCGACTCGCGAGCGCCGCCGGACACGTGCTGGTGGTCCCGCTCGGCGGCCTGCCCACCGACCGTCTGCACCTCACCGCGACCGACCGGACCGGACGGGTGGTGGTCGACCTGACCGGCCACGACGAGCGCAGCGGGGGCTTCCTCGACGAGTAAGCCCTCAGCGGACGGCGACGAGCAGCAGGTAGCTCAGCTGGCCGTCCCGCACCGCCGCCTCGACGGCGGCAGCCCCGGCCGCGACCGGCCGCAGCGGGGCGACGACGCGGGCGGCCCACCCGGCGCGCCGGCGGACCCGCCGGGCCATCTCCAGCGCGTCGGTCCGCCGGTCCTCGAGGTAGTGCACTCGCAGCCCGGCCCGCTCGACGTCGGCGACCACGGCGCCGACCGGCCGCGGATGGGTGAGCGCGGCCACCACCGCCGCGGTGGCCGGCTCCGCGTCCGGTGCGACCACCACGTCGGTGAGGCCGAGGCGACCGCCGGGACGCAGCAGCCGGGCCATCTCGGCGACCGCCCGGCCGGGGTCGGCCAGGGTCGAGACCAGGCATTCGGCCAGCACCCCGTCGTACGTCCCGGAGCGCAGCGGCAGCGCGTGCGCGTCGGCCCGCACCGCGCCGCCTGCCTCGATGTCGACCCCGACCGCCCGGACCCCGGCGCGCCGCAACGCCGCCACCGTGCGCCCCCGGCCGCAGCCCACGTCACAGACCAGGGCGCCGGGGGTCAGCGCCATCGACCGGACCAGCCGGCGGCTCTGCGCCGCGCCACCGGGATGCCCGACCGGGCCGGCCAGCAGCCGGCTGGCGAGCCGGCGCGGCGTGGGCATCCGCGCATTCTCCCCCGACTGATCGATAGCGACACAACCGCGCAGACCGCGGCTCACTCGCTATCGATCACGAGGGCCGGACGGCCGGACGGCCGGACGGCCGCCAGCCGCCGGCGGGCGGGGGCAGGGGTGCCGGCGGGTGGTGGTCGGCGGGTGGTGGTCGGTGCAGGCATCATGGCCCGGTGCCGCGGCCCATCTTCACCCTGGCGGACGTCACGGTGACGCGCGGCCCGGACACCCAGCATGTGCACCCGCTCCTCGGCGTCGGCCTCGAGGTCCGGCCCGGCCGGTGCACCGGTCTGGTGGGTCCGAGCGGCGCCGGCAAGACGACGCTGCTGCGGCTGCTCAACCGGATGGAGGAGCCGGCCGCCGGCCGCGTGTGCTTCCACGACCGGCCGTTGGCCGACTACGACGTCCGGGAGCTGCGGCGTCGGGTGGGGCTGGTGCAGCAGGTGCCGGTGCTGCTCGCCGAGACGGTGGCCGCCGAGCTGCGGATCGGGCGGCCCCGGCTCTCGGACGAGGCGGTAGCCGACCTGCTCGACCGGGTCGGGCTGCCGCCGGCCTTTGCCGGGCGCGGCTCCGCGTCCCTCTCCGGCGGCGAGGGGCAGCGGGTGTGCCTGGCCCGGGCGCTCGCGGTCGAGCCGGTGGTGCTGCTGCTCGACGAGCCGACGTCCGCGCTCGACGCGGTGGCGGCGGCGGCGGTCGAGCGGATCGTCGCCGAGCTCGTCGGCGCCGGTCTCACCGTCGTGCTGGTCAGCCACGACCTGCGGCAGGCCGGCCGGCTGGCCGACGACCTGGTGGTCGTGGTCGCCGGCGCGGTGGTGGCGGCCGGCCCGGCGGCGGCCGTCTTCGCCGAGCCGGGACACGCGGCGGCGGCGGCGTACCTGCAGGGGGTCTCGTGAGCAGCGGCGCGCTGGTGCCGACCTGGACCGGCGTGGTCGTCTCCGGCCTGTTGGCCGGCGTCGCGCTGGTCGTCGTTGTCCGGGCCCGGATCGGGCTCGCCGGCGAGGTGGCGGTCGCCGTCGTCCGGGCGGCGGTGCAGCTGGTCGCGGTCGGCGCGCTGCTGCGGCTGCTCTTCGTGCACACCGGCCTGCCGGGGTCGCTGGGATGGGTCACCGCCATGGTGCTGATCGCCGGCCGGGTCGCCGGCCGGCGCGGCCGCGGGGTGCCCCGGTCCTACGCCGTTGCCACCGCCGGTGTCGCCGTCGGCGTGGCGGCCACCGTCGGCGTGCTGGTCGGCGCCGGGATCATCGCCAGCGAGCCGCGGGTCGTCGTGCCGGTGGGAGGCATGGTCGTCTCGACCGCCATGCAGGGCGCGGCGCTGACGCTGCTGCGGCTGGCCGACGAGGTCCGCTCCGGCCGGCGGCAGGTCGAGGCCCGGCTGGCGCTCGGGCGCAGCGGCGCCGCCGCGTTCGCCCCGCACGTCCGCGCGGCCCTGCGGACGGCGCTCACCCCGGCGATCGACAACACCAAGGTGGTCGGGCTCATCTCGCTGCCCGGCGCGATGACCGGTCTGATCCTCGCCGGCGTGCCGCCGCTGACGGCGATCCGCTACCAGATCGTGGTCATGTACATGCTGCTGGGCGCGGTGTCGCTGTCCGCGGCGGTGACCGCCGCCCTGGCCCGCCGAACCCTGTTCGACGACGCCGAGCGGCTACGCGAGCTCGTGCCCGATCAGCCGGTCGCGCGGTCGAGGAAGCTGCGGACCGCGTCGAGGTAGGCCTGCGGTTCCTCCACGAACGTCATGTGGCCGGACCGCTCGAAGATCACCAGCTCGGCGTCGGGGATCCCGGCCGCGATCGCCTCGGCGGCCGCCACGGTGCACACCCGGTCGTACCGGCCGGTGGTGACCAGCACCGGGGAGTGCACCGAGCCGAGGCGGTCCTCGACGTCGATCCCGCCGTAGCCCT
The DNA here is from genome assembly GCA_038253225.1 of Mycobacteriales bacterium. Classification (GTDB taxonomy): domain Bacteria; phylum Actinomycetota; class Actinomycetes; order JALYNC01; family JALYNC01; genus JBBSHH01. Next base: position 6,449 of record JBBSHH010000114.1, read on the forward strand.
CGGAGAAGTGCCGGAGCACCTCCGGGGCGTAGACGGTGGCCGCGACCTCGGCGTTGTACGCCGCGATCCGCGGGTCGGTCGGGTCGGCGAAGTGGAACGGCATCTGGTCCTCCATCAGCGCCCGAAACTCCGCCTCCGTCGAGACCGTCGCCTCCCCGGCCCAGGAGGCGGCGACCTGCTCGCGCAGCGCCACCGGCTCGAACGCCGCCAGCGCGTCCTCCACACCGGCGAGGAACCGGACCGAGGGCACTCCGCCGGAGACCACCGTCGCGACCGCCGCCCCGTGCGTGTCGACCGCGTGTTGCAGGGCCACCAACGCCCCGTAGGAGTGGCCGAGTACGGCGTAGCGCTCGACACCGATGGCAGCGGCAAGAGCCGAGACGTCCGACGCCATCGTCTCCAGCGTCCAGGTCTGGGTGGGGGCCGAGCGGTCCGAGCGGCCGCAGGCCCGCTGGTCGACCAGCAGCAGCCGGTAGCGGCCGCCGTCGGTCAACGGGTCGAGGTAGTGCCCGAACTCGTGGTGGTCAAGACCCGGCCCGCCGTGCAGCACGAGCACTGGCAGCGCGTCCGGCGCGCCGCGCTCCACCACATAGAGGTGGGTGTCGTGGACGGCGACGGACCGTCCCGCACCGGCGTCCTCGGTCGGCATCGGTACTCCTCTCGGTCGGCCGGTCTGAGACAGACGACAGTCCCGACCGGGCAGGATGGCCGCATGAGTCTCTCCGACAACCTCTTCGGCGGTCCGCCGCCCACCCTGCTGCCCACCGAAGCCGAGCCGCGGGACGCCCTCGCGAGCGGCGCCGACCCG
>JBBSHH010000115.1:0-7223 GCA_038253225.1 Mycobacteriales bacterium
GCCCCCAGTTCCGAAGCGGGTCCCGAGCATGACTGCCTCCTCGAAGTCGATGACCGCGGCGATCTCGGTTCCGGCGGACAAGACGTTGGCGGAGCGGAAGTCGTGGTGGAGCAGCCGGCATGAGTCGGGGACGAGCCGCTCGGTGAGCCCCCAACTGCGCCGCAGCCGCTGCATCCCAGCCGGCGGGAACTGTCGGGCCTAGCCGGCATCATGGGACCCATGGCCTCGTGGCAGGACGTCGTGACGGACGAGCCGCGGTTCGCGGAGCAGGTACGTCGCACCTTCGCCGTCCGCAAGCACGCCACGCTCGCGACCCTGCGCCGCGACGGGTCGCCGCGAATCAGCGGCACCGAGGTGGACTTCGCGGATCACGACGGCCAGGTATACCTGGGCATGATGCCGGGCTCCCGCAAGGCGCTCGACCTGCGCCGAGACCCCCGCCTGGCGCTGCACTGCCCGACCGAGGACACCCCTGACGACCCCGGCTCGTGGCTCGGTGATGGCAAGATCGCCGGCGTGGCCGTCGAGGTCACCGGCCCGGGTCGGACCGACGACGCCCACCGCTTCAGGATCGGGGTCACCGAGGTGGTGCTCACGACCGTCGGGATGCCGCCGGACCATCTGGTGATCCAGTCCTGGCATCCGGGCCGCGGTCTGCAGCAGCGGGAGCGCCGATGACCACCGCAGCGCTGCCCGCTGGTCGGAGACCGGCGTGACCTCGGGCCCCGAGCTGCGCGGGGAGCGCGTCGTGCTGGCGCCGGTGACCGCCGGGCACGTGCCGGAGCTGCGGCGGATCCTGGGCACGCCCGAGGTGCGACGCCGCTGGGGTGACGAGGCCGCGTCCCACCAGTGGCCCTTCGACGACACCTCCGCCACCCGCTTCGCCGTGCTCGTGGATGCGACGGTGCGCGGAATGGTGCAGTACGCCGAGGAGAACGAACCGATGTACCGGCACGCCTCCATCGACATCTTCGTCGACCCGGCCGGGCACGGGCGCGGCATCGGCCGCGATGCCGTACGGACACTCGCCCGCCACCTGATCCGGGACCGCGGGCACCACCGGCTGGTGATCGACCCGGCCGCGGACAACGAGCCGGCCATCCGGTGCTACACAGCGGTCGGCTTCCGCCCGGTGGGCGTGCTGCGCCGCTACGAGCGCGACCCCGACGGTGCCGGCTGGCACGACGGCCTGCTCATGGACCTGCTGGCTGCGGAGCTGGACGACGGTTGAGTTCGCGGGCCCTCGACCGTCTGAGCTGCTGCCCACCGGCGCGACCGGTGAGATCCTGTGGCCCGGATACCGGCGACGGGGCGCCTCCGAGCGGAGAGGGGCTGGATCGCGATGGTGACCAACGAGGGCAGCAATACGGCGAACCCGCAGCCGGAACGCGAGCTGGCCGCCAGGCTGTTCAACCGGGTCTGGGAGCTGTTGGCGGCGGCGGACCGCAGCCCGGACACGGAGGCGGCGATGGTCCACACCGCCCACGCGTCCTGCTTCCACTGGCTGCAGGTCGGCGAACCGGTCAACGCGGCCCGCGGTGAGTGGCAGTGCTCGCGGGTGTACGCCGTCCTCGGCCGCGCCGAGCCGGCGCGCTACCACGCCCGCCGCAGTCTGGACATCTGCCGCCGCGCCGGCATCGGCGACTTCGACCTGGCCTTCGCCTACGAGGCGTTGGCCCGCGCCGCCGCGGTGGCCGGCGACGACCCGGAGGCCGAACGCCGGGCCGGGCAGGCCCGAGCGGCGAGCGCCCAGATCGCGGCGGCGGAAGACCGCGAGGTCGTGCTCAGCGACCTGGACAACCTCCCGCTCGCCGCGGCGCCGCCGCCGCGGCGCACCCACGGCGACGGCGGCGCAGAAACTTCGGCGGCGGCCGTCGGAAGGGTGGGCCGCCGGACGACTACGCAGGTGTGAGCCAGCAGCCCAGCTCCCCCACGGACGGCGCGGCGCTGCTCGGGCTCTACGACGCGGGGCTGCCGATGGTGTACGGCTACCTGCTGGCCCGGACCCGACACCCGGCGACCGCCCAGGACCTGACCGCTGAGACGTTCCTGGCGGCGGTCGACGCGGTCCGCCGACCCGAACCGGTCGCGGTCAGCACCGGCTGGTTGGTGGGGGTGGCGCGGCACAAGCTGGTCGACCACTGGCGGCGGGAGGCCCGCGACCAGCGCGGCATGCGGGCGCTGACGTCCGCCCCGCCGTCGGCGCTGGACCCCTGGGACGAGCGGCTGGACGCCCTGCAGGCCCGTGCGGTGCTCGACCGGCTCCCCGCGATGCACCGCACGGTACTCACCCTGCGCTACCTCGACGACCTGTCGGTGCCGGCGGTCGCCGCCGTCATCGGCCGTTCGCTGCACGCCACCGAGGCGCTGCTGGTCCGCGCCCGCGCCGGCTTCCGCCGCGCGTACGACGGCGGGAGGAGCTGACGTGACCGACCCGCTGGAGGCGCTACGCACCCCGATCGTGCCGGTCGACCCCGACCCGGCGTTCGCCGCCGCCCTGCGCCAGCGGATCACGCGGGCGCTGGCCCTACCCCGAGGAGTTGCCGTGTCCGAGAGCCTTTCGCCGCCGACCGCCGACCCCCAGCCCGCGGACCCACAGCCCGCGGACCCACAGCCCGCCGACCCGCAGCCGCAGCCCGCCGGGGCGATCACGCCCTACCTTGCGGTGGCGGACGCGCGGCGGGCCCTCGAGTGGTACGCCGAGGCGTTCGGCGCCCGGCCGCGCGGCGAACCCATCGTGATGCCGGACGGCCGGATCGGCCACGCCGAGATCGAGATCGCCGGTGGGGTCGTGATGATCTCCGACCCGCACGCCGAGATCGGGGTCGTGGCGCCGACACCGGACGCCGGGGTCAGCGTCACCCTGCACGCCACCGTCGCGGACGTGGACGCGCTGGCGGCCAGCGCGGTGCGGTCCGGTGCGCGGCTGGAGCGGCCGGCCAGCGACAACCCCTACGGTCGGATCGCGGTCGTCCGGGACCCGTTCGGGCACCGGTGGATGCTCAACACCCCGCCGGCCGGCGGGCCGCCCTTGGGCCGGTCGGCGCGCGAAGGCGACCTCGCCTACGTGTCGCTGTGGGTGCCCGACGGCGAGCAGGCGGCGGCCTTCTTCGGCGACGTACTCGGCTGGAAGTACGCCGGCGGCGCCGGTGCGACCCGTCAGGTGCTGGGTGCCACCCCCCCGCACGGCATCTTCGGCGGTCAGCTTCGCAGCTCGCTGTTCCTCTGCCTCGCCGTCGACGACCTCGACGTCGCGCGGCGCCGGGGCCGCGCGGCCGGCGGACGGGACGGCGACCCCCGCACCGAGCCCTACGGTCGGGTCGTCGACTGCGCGGACGACCAGGGCATGCCGTTCGCGCTGGTCGAAGGGACCGACGACGGTTCCGGTCCCGCCGGCGGGGGCGGCTCGCCGGGCGACCTCGCCTACGTGACGCTGGAGGTCGCCGACTCGGCGCGGGCGCGGGCGTTCTACGCCGCGGTCGTCGGCTGGCGGTTCGCGCCCGGCCGGAGTGTCGACGGCTGGAACTCCGAGAACGTCGGGCCGATGGTCGGTCTGCACGGCGGGCACGCGGTGGTGACCGCGGTGCCGATGTACCACGTCGCCCACGTCGAAGCCGCCGTGGCGCGGGTGCGCTCGGCCGGCGGCAGCGCCACCGACCCGGAGCGCCACCCCTACGGGGTGACCGCCGACTGCGTGGACGACCAGGGAACCCGGTTCTACCTCGGTCAGCTCTAGCTCCAGACCGCGGCTTCGGGGTCAGCGCCGGTCGGCGTTGGCGAGCACCGCGTCGTGGACGAACCGGGCCAGCCCCGGGGCGCGTCGGTCGAAGTGGGCGGTGAACCGCTCGTCGGCGACGTACATCTCGGCCAGCCCGCGGTGGATCTCGTAGGAACAGTCGTAGAACCAGCGGCTGATGTGCTCTCGGTGCGCCTCGGCGGCGGCCGTCGCCTCCTCGCTGCCCGGCGGGAGCCCCGCGGCAAGCGCAGCGGCGAAGCGCTGCTCGACCTCCTCGGCCGCGGCCTGCTGCCGCAGCCAGTCGTGTTTGGTGTACCCCGACGTACGCCGCTGCGACTCCCGGTAGGCCTCGGTGTCGCCCCACCGCTGCTCCGCCTCGGCGGCGTGCTCGCTCGGGTCGGCGTCGCCGAAGACCGCCAGCATCTCGTGCGGGTCGAGGTTGATGCCCATCGCGTGTGCCTCCATCGTCTTCTCGAGCGCCCCGGCCATCTCCAGCAGCCGCTCGATCCGCCCGGTTAGCTGGGTGTGCTGCCGCCGCAGGTGCTCGACCGGGTCGACCCCCGGGTCGTCGAGCAGCGCGGCGATGTCGTCGAGTGCGAAGCCGAGCTCGCGGTAGCAGAGCACCCGCTGCAGCCGGTCGAGGTCGGCGTCGGCGTACACCCGGTAGCCGGCCGGGGTGCGGCCGCTCGGGGACAGCAGCCCGATCTCGTCATAGTGGTGCAGCGTGCGCACGCTCACCCGAGCGATCCGGGCCACCTCGCCGACCGAGCGTCGCATGACCGCGACGCTAGAGGCTGACGTCGCGTGAGGGTCAAGCCGCGACCGCCGGGGCTCAGGCGATCGGGCCCTGCAGGTCGGCGAATCCCGGCTTGATCACCGTGTTGATCAGCGCCAGCCGCTCGTCGAAGGGCAAAAAGGCGCTCTTCATCGCGTTGATCGTCAGCCACTGCACGTCGGCCCAGCCGTAGCCGAACGCCTCGACCAGCGCGGCGAACTCCGCCGACAGCGACACCCCGCTCATCAACCGGTTGTCGGTGTTGACCGTGACCCGGAACTGCAACCGGCGCAGCAACCCGATCGGGTGCTCGGCGATCGACGCGGCGGCGCCGGTGTGCACGTTCGACGTCGGGCACATCTCCAACGGCACCCGGGTGTCCCGGACGAACGCCGCCAACCGGCCGAGCCGCACCGCCCCGTCGGCCCCGACCGTGATGTCGTCGATGATCCGGACGCCGTGTCCGAGCCGGTCGGCGTTGCACCACTGCAGCGCCTCCCAGATCGACGGCAGCCCGAACGCCTCGCCGGCGTGGATTGTGTAGTGGCCGTTGTTGCGCTGCAGGTGCTGGAAGGCGTCGAGGTGCCGGGTCGGCGGGTAGCCGGCCTCCGCACCGGCGATGTCGAAGCCGGCGACGCCGACGTCGCGGTAGCGCACCGCCAGCTCGGCGATCTCCATCGACCGCGCGGCGTGCCGCATCGCGGTGAGCAGGGTGCCGACGCGGATCGGGTGGCCGCCGGCCGCAGCCGCGGCGCTACCGTCCCGGAACCCCTCCAGCACCGCCTCGACGACCGCCTCGAGCGCGAGACCGCGCTCGACGTGCAGCTCGGGCGCGAACCGCACCTCCGCGTAGACGACCCCGTCCGCGGCGAGGTCCTGCGCGCACTCGGCGGCGACCCGGCGCAGCGCCGCGGTGGTCTGCAGCACCCCGACCGTGTGCGAGAACGTCTCGAGGTACTGCACCAGGCTGCCGGAGTCGGCACCGGCCCGGAACCAGTCGGTGAGCTTGTCGACGTCGGTGGTGGGCAGCGCGTCGTACCCGCTGTTGGCGGCCAGCTCGATCACGGTCGCCGGCCGCAGCCCGCCGTCAAGGTGGTCGTGCAGCAGCACCTTGGGGGCGCGGCGCAGCTCGTCGAGCGTCGGCGTCGGCACCGGGCCAACCTACCGGCCGTCATTACGCTGTCCTGGTGCAGGCCACGACGGTCTTCCAGCCGGCGGACCCGGCGTTCCTGGCCGACCCTTATCCGGCGTACGCCGCTCTGCGCCGCGGCGCCGTCGCGGCCTACGACGAGAGCACCGGCGCCTGGCTGGTCTCCCGGCATCGCGCTGTTTCGGCGCTGCTGCGCGACCGGCGGCTCGGTCGGGTCTTCACGGCCAAGGAGCCGACCCGGCTCTTCGCGGTCTGGAACCGGCTGAACGCCGACGCGATGCTCGACCTCGAGCCGCCCGACCACACCCGGGCCCGCCGGCTGGTGGCGAGCGCGTTCACCCCCCGGCGGGTCGAGGCGCTGCGCGGGCCGGTGACGGCGCTCGCCGTCGCCCTGCTCGAACCGGCCGCCGACACCGGCAGGCTCGAGCTGATGAGCGAGCTCGCCGAGCCGCTGCCGGTCGCCGTCATCGCCGAGCTACTCGGCGTCCCGGCGGCGGACCGGCCGCTGCTGCGCCCCTGGTCGCGGGCGATCGTCGGCCTCTACGAGCTCGGCTACGACAGCGACGCCGGGACGCGGGCGGGCACCGCCGCGGTCGAGTTCGACGGGTACCTACGGGAGCTGATCGCGGCCCGCCGTCGCCGTCCCGGCCCGGACCTGCTCACCGCGCTGGTGCAGGCGAGCGACGCGGGCGAGACGCTCACCGAGGACGAGGTCGTCGCGACCGCCGTGCTGTTGCTCAACGCCGGCCACGAGGCGACCGTCAACGTGATCGGCAACGGCGTCCTCGCGCTGCTCGCCGACCCGGCCGGGCCCGCCCGGCTGCGGGCCCGGCCGGAGCTGCTGCCCGGCGCGGTCGAGGAGATGATCCGGTACGACACGCCGCTGTCGATGTTCCAGCGGACGGCGCTGGTCGACGTCGAGGTGGGCGGGACAACGGTCCGGGCCGGTGAGCGGGTCGGTCTGCTGCTCGGGGCGGCCAACCGGGACCAGACCGTCTTCGCCGCGCCAGACACCTTCGACGTGGGCCGGGTCGACAACCCGCACGTCGGGTTCGGGGCCGGCATCCACTACTGCCTGGGCGCCCCGCTGGCCCGCCTCGAGGTGCAGGTCGCGGTGGCCGCGCTGCTGCGGCGCTTCGGCCGGCTGGAGCCGGCCGGGCCGCCGGAGCGCCGGCTGGCGTTCCAGTTCCGGGGGCTGACCGCGCTGCCGCTCGAGGTTCGGCCGAGCTGAGCTAGCCGGTTCGGTTGGACGGCGCCCTCGGTCCGGTGCCGCGGTTCGCCAGCTCGGGGCGAAGGCGGCCGGGCACACCGCGACGCATTCCGCCCCCTTAGCCGGGCTGGTTCATTATGGCTACCTCACCAACGTTCGGCCCATGCCCAATGGCCCTTTTAGCCCGACGGCAAGTACGGCACTACCGGTCGGAACGGCGTCACGCTACGGTACGCGCATTCGACCGAGAGGAGCGCCTGATGCGCTTACGACTTTTGGCTGGTTGTGTCGAAGTTGCTATCTGTGGGCGGTTCACCGGGTGATTGCGCACTGGGGCATAACGGCCTACTGA
>JBBSHH010000116.1:0-7101 GCA_038253225.1 Mycobacteriales bacterium
AGCTCGCCGCCCGCCAGCCGAGCTCCGCCCGCCAGCCCAGCCGCCAAGATCCATAGCGACGGAGCCGCGGTCACCGCGGCTCACTCGCTATGGATCACGAGCCGGAGCGGCTCCGGATCCGGCCGGCGGGTCCGACCCCGCCGGGAGCGGCTCATCGGGTGCCGAGGTAGCCCAGCACCGCCGGGTGCAACAGCCCGTTGCTGCAGATTACGCTGCCGCCGGCCGGGTCGGCCCGGCCGCGCCGGTCGGTGCACCGACCGCCCGCCTCCTCGACGATGACCTGGAGCGCGGCCAGATCCCACAGCGACACCTCGGGCTCGGCGGCGACGTCGACCGCCCCCTCGGCGACCAGCAGGTGGGACCAGAAGTCGCCGTACGCCCGGGTCCGCCACACCTGGGCGGTCAGCTCCTCGAACCGGCTGCCGGCCCAGCCGGCGTGGCTGGAGTAGGACAGCGAGGCGTCGGCCAACTGCCGCACCGCGGAGACCCGGCAGCGCCGCGGCTCGGCCGAGCCCACCCGCACCCACGCGCCGCCGCCCCGGTGCGCCCACCACCGTCGGTAGAGCGCCGGCGCGGAGACCACCCCGACGGTGACCGTGCCGCCGTCCTGCAACCCGATCAGGGTGGCCCACACCGGTACGCCGCGCAGGTAGTTCTTGGTCCCGTCGATCGGGTCGATCACCCAGCGACGATCACCGTCGCCGGCGTCGCCGTACTCCTCCCCGAGCACGGCGTCGCCGGGCCGGGACTCCGCCAGCGCGGCTCGCAGCGCGGTCTCCACCGCGCGGTCGGCGTCGGTGACCGGGGTCCGGTCGGGCTTGCTCTCGACCCGCAGGTCCGTGGCGCCGAAGCGGGCCAGCGTCACCCGGTCGGCCAGGTCCGCCAGCTCGTGCGCGAGGGCGAGGTCCTGCGCGAGGGTCGGCATGGGCAGCGACCGTACGGGACCGTGCTACCGGCGCCGGGTTGGCGGTCGGGCCAGAATGCACCCGGCCGGTGCGGGGCCGGCCGTCGGCGTGGGTGGCGGGAGGATGAGCTATGCGCGGACCGGGCCCGGTGAGTGGCCGCTGTCCGAAAGCGAGGGGACCCGAGCATACGGACGTCTCCCGCACCGCTTCGCTCCACAGCTTGGGCCGGGGACCGTCGGCGTGACGCCGGCGGAGATCGTCGGGCTGCTGGCAGAGCCGGACCGGCTGAAGGTGGTGGCGGCGCTAGCGCTGGGCTGTTCGCAGCCGGCGCAGATCGCCGACGCCACCGACCTCGGCGCGCGGGCGGTGGGCCGGGCCCTGGCCCGGTTGGCCGCCGGCGGGCTGGCGACAGGTGAGCCGGCTGGCGACTGGCGGCTGCTGACCGAGCGGCTGCGGGAGGCGGCCGTCGAGGCGGCGCTCGAGGCGGCGCTGCCCTCGTCCCCGCCGGAGCTCGGCCCGCCCCACGGCGACCGGGCGCGGGTGCTGCGCAGCTTTCTGCGCGACGGTCGGCTGGTCTCCGTTCCGGCGGCCCGGTCCAAGCGGCGGGTGGTCCTCGAGCACATCGTCGCGGTGTTCGAGCCGGGCGTGCGCTACCCCGAGGCAGAGGTCTCCGCGACGCTGGCCGCGTTCCATCCCGACTACGCGGCGCTGCGCCGGTACCTCGTCGACGAGGAGCTGCTCAGCCGGGCCGGCGGGCTCTACTGGCGCTCCGGCGGCCCGGTCGACGTCTGAGTCCGGACGACTCGGCTCAGACGTCCGGAGCGTCGCGGGCCGCCAGCAGCCGGCGCAGCGAGGCCAACCGGACCGGTTCCGCATGCCCCGCCGCCACCTGCGCGTCCAGCGCGCAGCCGTCCGGACGGTGGTCGCAGCCGGACGGGCAGCCGGCCGCGCCCGGCGCGAGGTCGGAGAACGCCGCGAGAATCCTGGCCGGGCTGACGTGGGCCAACCCGAACGAGCGCACCCCCGGTGTGTCGATCGCCCAGCCGCCGCCCGGTAGCGGCAGCGCCACCGCCGAGGACGAGGTGTGCCGCCCCCGGCCGGTGACCGCGTTCACCGCCCCGGTCGCCCGCGCGGCGGCCGGCACCAGCGCGTTGACCAGCGTCGACTTGCCGACCCCCGACTGGCCGACGAGCACGCTGACCGCGCCGCCGAGGCGGGCGGTGAGCTCGGCGAGCCCGGCCCCGCCGTCACCCCGGCCGGCGACGACCGCCGGCACACCGAGCGGCTCGTAGGCCGCCAGCAGCCGTTCCGGGCCGGCCAGGTCGGCCTTGGTCAGGCAGAGCAGCGGCGCCAGCCCGGCGTCGTACGCCGCGACCAGGCAGCGGTCGATGAACCCGGTGCGCGGCGGCGGGTCGGCGAGCGCGGTGACGATGACCAGCCCGGTGGCGTTGGCCACCACGATCCGCTCGACCGGGTCGGTGTCGTCGGCGGTCCGCCGCAGCACCGAGGTGCGGGGGGCGATCCGGACGATGCGGGCGAGCGCGTCCGGGCCGCCACCGAGGTCACCGACGAGGGAGACCCGGTCGCCGACGACCACCGACTTGCGGCCGAGCTCGCGGGCCCGCATCGCGACCACCTCGCGGTCCCCGACCAGGCAGGCGTAGCGACCGCGGTCGACGGCGGTGACGAACGCCTCGACCGCGTCCCCGTGCAGCGGCCGGGTCCGGGTGCGGGGCCGGCTGCCGCGGCCGGCCCTGACTCGGACGTCGTCCTCGTCGAGGTCGCGCCGGCTCAGCCCGGCACCCCGCTCCCGGCGAGCAGCCGTGACCAGCGCTCGACGAACCCCGGCACGGTCTTCGCGGTCGTCGCGACGTCGACGACCTCCACCCCCGACACGACCAGCCCGAGCACAGCCGCGGCCATCGCCAGCCGGTGGTCGTCGTAGGTCTCGAAGCGACCGCCGTGCAGCGGCCGGGGCCGGATCTCCAGCCCGTCGGGCAGCTCCCGTACGTCGCCGCCGAGCCGGCCGATCTCGGTGGCCAGCGCCGCGAGCCGGTCGGTCTCGTGCCGACGCAGGTGCGCCACGCCGGTCAGCCGGCTCGGCTCGGTGGCCAGCGCGCACAGCGCGGCCAGCACCGGGGTCAGCTCGCCGACCGCGCGCAGGTCCGCGTCGAGGCCGGCCAGCCGGACCGGCCCGGTCACCGTGAGCCGGTCGGGCTGCTGGTCGATCTCGCAGCCCATCGTGGCGAGCAGGTCCGGCAGCGCCGCCCCGGGCTGGCTGCTGCCGGCCGGCCACCCGTCGATGCCCACCCGACCGCCGGTCACCGCGGCGGCGGCGAGGAACGCCGCCGCGCTGGACAGGTCGGGCTCGACAACGAGGTCGCGGGCGGTCAGCGCTGCGGGCCACACCGTCCAGGTGTCCACCGCGCCGTCGTCCACCCGGGCGCCGGCGGCGCGCAGCATGCCGACCGTCATCTCGACGTGCGGTCGGCTCGGCAGCGCCGGCCCGACGTGCCGGACGGTGACGCCCGCGTCGCAACGCGCCCCGCTGAGCAGCAGGCCGCTGACCAGCTGGGAGGAGCTCGACGCGTCGAGGGTCACCGCCCCGCCGCGCAGCCGGCCGGTGCCGACCACGCTCAGCGGGAAGCCGCCGCGGCCGTCGTCGTCCACGGTGGAGCCGAGCCGGCGCAGCGCCACGATCAGCGGCCCGACCGGCCGGTCCCGGATCCGCGGGTCGCCGTCGAAGCAGATCCGGCCCACCGCCAGCGCGGCCACCGGCGGCAGGAACCGGGCCACCGTGCCGGCGTTGCCCAGATCGACCCGGTCGGCGCGGGGCCGGAGTGCGCCGGGCGCCCCGCGCACGGCCCAATCCGCCCCGGCGCTGTCGATCTCGACCCCGAGGCCGCGCAGCCCGGCCACCATCAGCTCGGTGTCGCGGCTGCGCAGCGGCCGGCGCAGCAGCGACGTACCGTCGGCGAGGGCGGCGATGACCAGCGCCCGGTTCGTCACCGACTTGGAGCCGGGCAGCGTCACGACAGCGTCCAGTGGGCCGGCGGCGACCGGAGCCGGCCACCGGTCGCTGTGCGTACGGTCCTTGCGCGTCATCCCGTCGGCGAGGTTACCGTCGCAACCGGGCGGGGGGCGGAGTCCCGGCAGCGGGCACAGATACGGAGGTCGGCGCGACCGTGACCCGACGAGGACTGCTGCCACCGGCGGGGCTGCTGCCGCTGGTGGGGCTGCTGCTGGTGACCGGCTGCGGCGGCTCCCCGCGCGCCGGGGGTCCTGACCCCGCCACCCCGTCCGGGCAGGTCTCCGGGGTCCCCGGGCCGACCGGTCCGACCCGGACCTCCGCCGGGTCGCCCGCCCCGTCCTCGCCGAGGGCCTGCCCGCCGCTGCCGGCCGGCAGCGGCGGGCGGTGGCCGGCCGGCATCCCGGCCGATCTGCCCCGACCGCCCGGCATCCGCGACCAGCGGCTGCAGCCGGCCAGCGCCGGGGTCGCTGTGGTCCGGTTCACCACCCCGCTGTCGCTGCCCGACTCGATCCGCTTCGTGCTCCGCGCGCTGCCGGCCGCCGGCTACGCCCTCGGTCGCGGCGACGCGGAGCGCTCCGAGGCCGACGCGCCGTTCGCCCGGCCGGGGACCCGGGGGGTGATCCGAATGGTGGCGACGGCGCCGTGCCTGACCACCTGGGTGGTCGCGGCGGTGCAGCAGGGGGCTCTCGGCGTGCTGCCGACCTTCTCGCCGTCGCCGTCGCCGTCGGCCTCGGCGTTGCCGTTCGGCTGATGGCGACCCGACCGTGATCGCCGTCGAGCAGGCGCTGCTGACCGGGCTCGCCGCCGGCAGCGTCCACGGCCTCGTCGTCGGCTCGGTGTTCGTCGGCGTACTGACCGTCGTCGGCGCCACCCCGGTCGCGACCGTGCTCGCACCCGCGGCGGCCCTGGGAATGGTGGCGGCGCTGGCCACCCGCCTGGCGGACTACCTGGCCGGCTGCCGGCCGCGGCTGGCGCTGCTCGCCGACGACTCCGGCTACGGCCGGGACGGCGCCGGTCTGCCCGCCGTAGCGCAGACGGTGGCCGGCGCGTCGACGGGGGGCTAGATGTGCGGCCGGTACGCCGCGTCCCGACCGGCGGAGGACCTGGCGGAGACGTTCGGCATCCGCCCCGAGGGGCTGCCGGCGGTGCCCCCGGACTACAACGTGGCCCCGACCAAGCCGGTGCCGGCCGTCCTGACCCGTCGGTCGCGGCCGGGCGCTGGGCCGGCCCGCGAGCTGCGGCTGGTGCAGTGGGGCCTGGTGCCGCCCTGGGCGACGGACCCCTCGATCGGCGGCCGGCTCATCAACGCCCGGGTGGAGACGGTCGCGGTCAAGCCGGCGTACCGGGCCGCCTTCGCCACCCGGCGGTGCCTGCTCCCCGCGGACGGCTACTACGAGTGGTATGCCGGCACCGCCGGGCCGGTCCGCCAACCGTTCTTCCTGCGTCCGGCGGACGGCGGCCTGCTCGTGTTCGCCGGTCTCTACCAGCGCTGGCAGCCGCCGGGCGGAGATGGACCGGAGCTGTGGTCGGCCACGATCCTCACGACCGCGGCCACCGATGCGGCCGGCCGGATCCACGACCGGATGCCGATGACCGTCGCTGCGCGGGCCTGGTCCGGCTGGCTCGACCCGGACCGGCGCGACCCGCACGCCGCGTTGGAGCTGTTGGACCGACCGGGTGTGGTCCCGTGGACCTCGGTTCCGGTCGGGCCGGAGGTCGGTAATGTCCGGGCCAACGGCCCACAGCTGCTCACCCCGGCCGCCGCCGCCCCGGCGCAGGCGGCGCTGTTCTGAGCGAACCCGACGACAGCCGGCAGCAGCGCCAGCCCTGCCGCCGCGCCCACCCGCCGGCACCGGAGCACCCGGTCAGGCTAGGTTGCCGTGAGGCCCGAGACCGACAGTGGCCCACCGGCCGTCGCGCCGGCGGCCCGGATGACGAGAGGTACCGCGTGGACGTGCAGGCCGCCCGTACCCGGCTCGAGGAGATGCTTGCCGACCTCGAGCGCTCTGCCGCCACCCTCGAGGGGGAGGGTCGCGACACCGGCGAGCTCAGTTCAGTCGACCAGCACCCGGCGGACACCGCTACCAACCTCTCCGACGCGGACCGGGCCGACGCCATGATCGAGGTGGTGCGGGCTCAGCAGGGGCAGGTGCGGGCCGCGCTGGAGCGGGTGGACGCCGGCACCTACGGCACCTGCGTCGTGTGCGGCAAGACGCTCTCCGACGAGCGCCTGGAGGCGCGTCCGGAGGCGGCCCGGTGCCTGGAGGACCAGGCCAAGCTCGAGGCCGGTCGCTGAGTCGCCGGTCGGGGGTCGGGTAGCCGCGACCTGCACCGTGCCGACGCCGTACGGACCGGCTCGTCTCACGGTCTCCCCGGCCCGCCGCCCGCGGCTGCTGCTCGCGCTCGGACATGGTGCCGGCGGCGGTATCGACGCGCCCGAGCTGGCGGCGGTGGCGCTGGCGCTGCCGGCGGTCGGAGTGAGCGTCGCCCGGGTCGAGCAGCCCTACCGGGTGGCCGGCCGCCGGGCCCCGGCTCCGGCCGCCCACCTCGACGCGGCGTGGCTGGCGGCCGTCACACAGTGGCGCGCCGCAGCGCCGGACCTGCCGCTGGTGACCGGCGGGCGCAGCTCCGGCGCCAGGGTCGCGGCGCGGACCGCGACCGCGCTGGGGGTCGCCGGCGTCGTGGCGCTGGCGTTCCCGCTGCGACCGCCGGGCCGGCCCGACCGCAGCCGGGCGGCGGAGCTGGCGCTGGTGGCGGCGCCGCTGCTCGTGGTTCAGGGCGGCCGCGACCGCTTCGGCGCCGCCGCCGACATGCCGCCCGGCGTCGACGTACACGAGGTGCGCGGCGCCGACCACTCGTTCCGGGCCCGGCGGGTGGACGGGCGGACCTCGACGGACTGCCTCGCCGAGGTCGTCGCGGCGGTCCGCGACTGGCTGGCGGCGCTCGAGACACGCCGCCGACGAGCCCCGGGGCGCCCGGCCGGCACCGACGGTCTGGGTCAGCCGCGCTGACCGCTGCGATGGGTCAGCTGGCGCTGACGAACACCTTGCGGGCGACCTGGCCCGGCAGCCGGGCCGCCCCGACCGTCGTACTGACCGCGAGCGCGTCGCCGTCCGGGCCGACCACCTTGACGGTCTGACCCGGGGTCAATCCGCTGACCTCGAG
>JBBSHH010000117.1:0-6966 GCA_038253225.1 Mycobacteriales bacterium
ACAGGTGCTGGTCCGCATCATGGCCCCCGGTCCCACATCCGTCGCTACGAGCGACACCGCGCCGTGAGGCGACCTGGCGGGCCGGCACCGACGAAGGCCCCGGGAGCGATCCCGGGGCCTTCGTCATCGGCGGTCCCGCTCGGCCTCGAGGTCGTCGGCGGCGGCGGCGAGCAGCGCGGCCGCCCACTGACGGTGCCCGGCCTCGCTCGGATGGAAGCCGTCGGCGGCGTAGAGCCCGCGGCGGGGGGCGGTGTGCGCCCACACGTCGGCGACCACCAGCCCGTGCCGTGCCGCCTCAGCCCGGATCACCGCGTTGCCGGCCCGCGCCTTGGCCTCCCGCCAGCCCTGCGGAACGGTGCCCACCAGCGTCCCGGCCGGCAGCGCCGCGAGCAACGCCCGCAGGTCGGCCTCCCACTGCGCCAGCGGGGTGTGGGTGAGGTCGTTGCCGCCGGCCACGGCGCTCACCAGGTCCGGCCGGCGGCCCAGCGCCGCGAGCTCCGGCAGCTGCGAGTCGAGGAGGTCCCGGGTACGGGCGCCCGAGCGGGACAGGTTCAGGACGCGCCACGGGCCGCCGGGGAGCCGGTCCCGGACGATCCCGACGTACCCCCGGTCGTAGGACGGGGCGCGGATGCCCTGCGCGGCGCTGTCCCCGAGGACGACCCAGAGCCGGCCGCCGCCGGCCTCGTCCAGCGCCGCCGCGTTCTGCGCCAGCCAGCGCGGTGCGTAACTGTCGATCTGGCGGAAGGTCGGCCGCAGCCACGGCAGCCCGCGGACCACCCGGTCCCATGGCCGCCACCGCAGCGCCATGCCGCCCTCCTCACCGCCCGCCGGCTTCGCTCTCGGGCAGCACGGGCGGTCGGCGCCGGTATTCCGGCAACCGGTTGACCGGCGGCTCAGCGGCCGCCGTAGCGGGGGCTGGCCAGGTAGGCCGCGACGGTGTCCCGAAGCGCTGGGTCGGCGGTGACCCGCCAGTCGACGACGGAGCCGGTCTCGGTCTCGTACTTGCGTTGCTCGAACCAGTTGATGCACTTCAGCGCCGGGAATTGGGTTGCGAACGCCGGGTCGAAGACCTGGCCGAGCCAACCGGTCTTGATGTCGATCTCGGCGGCGCCGGCCTCGGCCGGGGCCTCGTTGTAGAGCGCGGCCGTCTCGGCCAGCGCCATCGGCTTGCCCCGGCCGGCGGCGTAGACCTGGTAGAAGTCCGGGACGGCCGTCTCGTCTCCGGCCAGGCCGGAGTAGGTGCCGGTGAGCTGCGCGGCGAGCTTGCCGGCCTCCGGCACCTCGTTCTCCCCCCACGGCCAGGCGTTCCCCCAGTGGTAGAGCGTGAGCCCGACCCAGTCGACCGCGCCATCGCCGGGGTAGTACCGGGCGTACGGGTCGTCGTCGATGCTCAGCAACCCGTCCCGGTTGGTGTCGAGCGCGGTGAAGTCGGCGCTGCCCGCCGCGACGGAGTAGCGGCCGCCCCGGTAGGGGTAGCCGCCGGCGTAGTTCGGCGACCAGACGGTGGCGGAGCCCGGAGCCAACCCGTGGACCGCGTTGGCGACCTTGGTGAACGCCGCCCGGTAGGCGGCCGGCTGCTGGCCCCAGGGGTACCAGGAACCGTTCATCTCGTGGGCGAAGCGCAACAGCACCGCCACGCCCCGGGCGTTGACCGCGGCGAGCGTGCGGGCGAGGTCGCGGGCGGTGGCCCGGGTAACGGTGGCGAGCCCACCGCTGGGCTCGACGGTGAGGAACAACCGGCTGCCGACCGCGGCCACCGCGTCGGCCTGCCGGGACAGCGCGGCCTTCCCGGCGCTGGTGAGCGGGAAGCCCACAAACGCGCCGTACTGGGCCGGGGAGAACCCGGACCGGGCGACGAAATCGGCCGGCGTGTCGCTGGACCAGTCGAGGTGCACCCCGGCGGCGACCTGCCCGTCCGGGGGTACCGGGACGGTGCTGGCGGCGCGGGCGGGGGCGGGCCGGACGATGCCGCCGGGGACGACGATCACGGCGGCCGCCGCGGCGGCCGCGGTGAGGAAGCCGCGCCGGGTCAGCTCGGGTCCGGGTCGCTGCATGGTCAGGCGTTCTGCGGGAGCGCGGCGGAACGGCCCAGCGACCAGCCGCCGGCGGCGGCCGGCACCCGGTGCGCCGGCGTCGGTACGGCTGGCCGGGCGGGCAGCGCGGTCGGGTGGAACAGCGCCAGCGCGAGCACCGCCTGGGCGTGCAGCTGGCCGGGCAGGAACTCCAGCGCGCAGGGTCCGGACCCGGGCCCGGCCGGACCGCAGACCAGCGTGTCGACCACCAGCGGCTGACCGCCGAGCCGCAGCTCCAGGCGGGCCGCCGGCGGCGTCGGCCGGCCGGCGCCGAGCTCGACCCGGGCGCCGGTGAGGGAGATGTCGACCAGCCGGGCCGGTGCGCCGTCGACCCGGACCGCGGCCTGGACCACCGTCGTGGCCCGGACCGGGAAGCGCACCGCGGCCCGACGCTCCGAGGCGTACGTCGGGGAGGTGATCCGGTCCATGGCGAGCACCAGCACGGCGAGGTCGAGCAGCAGCCAACCGGCGGCGGCGGAGGCCGCCCACGGGCTCCCGTAGTGCAGCGGGCCGATCCCGTACCGGCTCAGCGCGAACACGACCAGGGCCGTCACGCACAGCGCCACCAGCGCCAGGTGCAGCGCCGGCACCCGGACCCGCTGGCGGACGTCGCCCTGCCGGCCCTTCGCCGTCACCCGGAACGGGGTCTCCCGGGCGGTCAGCACGGTCAGGGTGGCGAGCAGGCTGGCCGGCAGCCGGATGAACTCGAACAGCAGCGCCCGCGGCAGCGACCCGTGCCCCCGACCGAGAGCGGCCAGCGCAGCCTGTTGCACCAGCAGCGTGGGCACGAACACCGCCGCGAACGTCGAGGCCGGCGCGGAGATCGGGCTGGCGCCGGTGAGCAGCACCAGCACCGGCAGCAGCAGGTAGCCCAGCGTGCGCCAGGCGTCGAACCAGCCGAGCAGCGTCGCGGCGTAGCTCAGCCGCTGCGGCACCGTCAGGCCACGGCCGGCGAGCGGGTTCTCCTGGCGGAGCACCTGCATAGCCCCGGTGCCCCAGCGGACCCGCTGGGACAGGTACTGCCCGGCGTCGGCGGCGGCCAGGCCGCGGGCCAGCACCTCGTCGTGGTACACCGTGCGCCAGCCGCGCCGGTGCAGCCGGATCGTGGTGTGGATGTCCTCGGTGACGCTCTCCGTCGCGACACCACCGACCTCGGCCAACGCGCTGGTGCGCAGGACCGCGTTCGTCCCGCACCAGAACGCCGCGTTCCACCGGTTCCGGCCCGGCTGCAGCACCCGGTAGAACAGCGCCTGCTCGCAGAACACCCGGGAGGCGCCGCGACCCCGCCCCACCAGCCGGCCCCACAGCTGCGCCAGCCGGGACGCCGGCAGGTGCTCGAAGGAGTCCAGGTTGTAGAAGTCCTGCGGCGTCTGCACCAGCGCCACCCGCGGGTCGTCGAAGTACCCGAGCGTGTGGGCGAGGAACTGCGGGGTCGGCACGTGGTCGGCGTCGAGGATCGCGACGAAGTCGGCGTCGATCTCCCGCAGCGCCGCGTTGATGTTCCCCGCCTTCGCGTGCGCCCGGTCGGTGCGGGTGCGGTAGGCCGCACCGAGCTCGCTCGCCACCGCCCGCACCCAGCCGCGGTCGCCGTCGTCGAGCACGTACGTCTCGTGCTCGACCGACATCGCCAGCGCCGCCGCCACCGTCGGCAGCAGGATCTCCACTGGCTCGTTGTACGTCGGGATCAGCACCGCCACCCGACCCGGCGCCCGGGTCGTCGGCTCGGCCGGCGTCACCGCCCCGGTGTCCCAGGCCGTGAACGCGAACAGCACGAAGGTCGCCAGCGCGTAGACCTCGAGCGCGATCAGCGGAACCGTGACCCACCAGGTCGCAAGCACTAGGGTCGCAGCGACCCGCCAGGTGAGATAGCCGACGGTGCCACCGACCGCAAGGGCAGCCAGCGCCCGCGCGAGCCTCGGTCGGGCAGCGCCGGGGGACGGCCGACCGGGTCCGGCAGCCAGGGGCAGGGTGAGCGGTGAGGCGGAGTCCATGCATCTAAGCGTGTTCGCGTGAGCACACTGCGTCAGCCGCCTGTCGGCCCAACTCGGTGCGGCGACCGCTGGGCGTCGTTGCTCCACCCGGCGGCACGGCGGCCGGTCCGACCGGCCGGTCGCCGCGGGGGCTTCAGCCGGGCCGCCGGGCGGCCGACAACGTGAAGGTGACCGTCGCCGGCGCCCGTCGGTTCCGCGGCCGGCTACGGCCCGGCGTCGCGGCGCTCGTGGCCCTGGCGGCGGTGCTCGCGACGGCGGCACCGGCCGTGGCGATGACCATCGGTGCGGATCCGGGGGCAGCGCAGGTGCGGCAGAGCGACCAGCGGCCGAGGCAGCAGCCGTCCCCGGGGACGCTGCTGCCCGGGGCGTCGCTGCGCACCGTGGACGTCTCCGCCGCGGCCTCGACGCCGGTGCTCTTCGGCGCCACGACGCCGGACCTGCCGGCCCTGGACCGGCTCGAGCAGGCGGTGCGGCACAAGGTCGGTCTCTACATGTACTACCGGTCCTGGGCTACCGCGGCGGGCTTCGACGCCGCCTTCGCGAGCGCCGTGCGCGCCCGCGGCGCCCTGCCGGAGATCACCTGGGAGCCCTGGGACCCGGCTCGGGGGGTCAACCAGCCGGCGTACGCCCTCGACCGGATCGCCCATGGCGGCTACGACGCCTACCTCACCCGCTGGGCCCGCGAGATCCGGGCGTGGGGCCACCCGTTGGTGCTGCGCTTCGCGCAGGAGATGAACGGCACCTGGTACCCGTGGGCGGAGGGCGTCAACGGCAACGTGGCGGGCGACTACGCCGCCGCCTGGCGGCACGTGCACGGTGTGTTCGCGGCACAGCGGGCGACCAACGTCACCTGGGTGTGGTCCCCCAACGTGAGCTACCCGGGGTCCCGGCCGCTCGCCGGGCTGTATCCGGGTGACCGCTACGTCAACCGGGTGGGGCTCGACGGCTACAACGGCGGCAGTGCCCTGCGGATCGGCGGGTGGCTCTCGTTCTCCCAGGTGTTCGGCCCAAGCCTGACCACCGTGCGCGCGATCACGGCCAAGAGCATCGTGCTCGGCGAGGTCGCCAGTGCCGAGGCCGGCGGCAGCAAGGCGGCCTGGATCACCGACTTCTTCGGCCAGCTGAAGAGCAACCCGGACATCTCGGCCTTCACCTGGTTCAACTTCATCAAGGAGACGGACTGGCGGGTGCAGAGCTCGACGTCCTCGACCACCTCGTTCCGGGCCGGCGTCGCCGACCCCCGGTACGGATAACCGGTGGCCTCCCCTCGTCCGGCCCGCAGCCGGGTCGCGGTGACGCTCGCCACGCTGCTGGCCGCCGCCGGCGTCGGAGTGGTCGCGACGACCGCGGTGATGGCCGGCCCCGCACGGGTCGGGTCACCCGGACCGCACCCCGGGCCGGGCCGCCCGGCGGCAACGGCCGCCGCCACGGCGCCCGCGCCGGTCGGGCCCCGCCGACCGCCCTACGGCCCGGTGCCCGCGCCGGGTCGTGCCTTCTTCGGCATCGCGACCGCGGCCGGGCCCTACGACCTGCGCCAGTACGACGCGGCGGCCGCCGCGGCCGGCAAGTCCCCGAGCGTGCTGCTGTACTCCCAGGGCTGGGCGCACGACCGGTTCGACCGACGGCCCCTGGACCGGCTGGCGGCCCGCGGCGTGCTGCCGATGATCGCCTGGGAGCCGTGGGACTACGCCGCCAGCGCCGCGCCGGCCCGGCTGCACGGCGTGCAGCCGCGATTCGCTCTCGACCGCATCATCGACGGCTCGGACGACGCCTACATCCGCAGCTGGGCCGTCGGCCTGCGGGACTGGGGGCACCCGGTCGCGCTGCGCTTCGCCCACGAGATGAACGGCAACTGGTATCCCTGGAGCGAGCAGGTCAACGGCAACCGCCCCGGACAGTACGTCGCCGCCTGGCGGCACGTGCACGACATCTTCACCGCGGCCGGCGCCCGCAACGTCACCTGGGTGTGGAGCCCGAACATCGCCTACCCCGGCTCGCAGCCGCTGCGCACGCTCTACCCGGGCGACCGCTACGTCGACTGGGTGGGGCTGGTGGGCTACTACGGCCGGCCCCGCTCCGGACCGGCCGGCTACCCGACCTTCGATGACCTGTTCGGCCCGACGCTCGCGCAGCTGGAGCACCTCACCGGCAAGCCGATCGTCATCACCGAGACCGGCGGGGTCGAGGTCGGCGGTCACAAGGCGGCCTGGATCTCCGACTTCTTCGCCGGGCTGCGCCGCCACCCCGAGATCCGCGGTTTCGTCTGGTTCGACGTCGTCAAGGAGGCGGACTGGCGGTTCACCAGCTCCGGCTCCGCCCGCGCCGCCTTCGCGACCGGCGTACGCGCGAGCCGGTTCCAGGCCGCCGCCGCCCGCTGAGCCGGCCGTCGCGCCCTGGCGCCATGCTGGGACCCATGGCGGCGGGGGTGGTGAGCGCGGTCAGCCGCAGCGCCGGGCACATGTTCAGCAAGCCCACCGAGGGCAGCATCCGGTTGCTCGCCGCGCTCGGGGTGGACGGCGACGCGCATCTGGGTGTGACGGTCCGCCACCGGTCCCGCGCCGCCCGGGAGCCGCAGCTGCCGAACCTGCGCCAGGTGCACCTGATGGCCGGCGAGCTGCACGACGAGCTGCGCGCGGCCGGCTTCCCCGTCACCGCCGGGGCGCTCGGTGAGAACGTCACGACCCGCGGGCTGGACCTGCTCGGGCTGCCGGCCGGCGCCCGGCTCCGGCTGGGCGAGACAGCCGTGGTCGAGGTCACCGGGCTACGTAACCCGTGCGTGCAGCTCGACCGGTTCGCGGCGGGGCTGATGTCGGCAATGCTCGGCCGGGACGAGCACGGCCGGCTGGTGCGCAAGGCCGGGGTGATGTCGGTGGTGCTCGCCGGCGGCGAGGTGCGACCCGACG
>JBBSHH010000118.1:0-6819 GCA_038253225.1 Mycobacteriales bacterium
AGCGGCCGCAGCGCCTTGGCCGTCAGCGACCACCGGTCGGCGCGGACGGAGAGCTCGCCGCGCCGGGAGGTGCCGACCTCCCCCACCACCCCGACGTGGTCACCGAGGTCCACGTCGGCCTTCCAGGCGGCCAGCGCCGCCGCCCCGACCCGGTCCAGGGAGAGCATGACCTGCAGGTCGCCCGAGCCGTCCCGCAGGGTGGCGAAGCACAGCTTGCCGCCGACCCGGCTCCGCACCAGCCGGCCGGCCACCCCGACGGTCTCGCCGGTACTCGCGTCGGCCGGCAGGTCGGCGAACCGGCCCTTGAGCTCCGCCGCGGTCGCGGTCCGCGGGAAGCCGCCCGGGTAGGGGTCCGCCCCCCCGGCGCGCAGCCGGTCGAGCTTGCGCCGGCGGACCCGCATCTGCTCCGGGAGGTCGTCGGAGCCCTCGTCGTTCACCCCCGCAGCCTCTCAGGCCGGCCGGGCGAGGTTCTTCTCGAACACCAGGCGCAGCCCGATGAGGGTCAGCCACGGCTCGTGCACGTCGACCCGCCGGACCTCGGCGAGCACCACGGGGGCCAGACCGCCGGTCGCGATCACGGTGACCCCCGCGGCATCACCGCCGAGCTCGGCGACCATCCGCTCGACCACGCCGTCCACCTGCCCGGCGAACCCGTAGAGCGTCCCCGCCTGCAGCGCCTCGACGGTGTTCTTCCCGATCACCGACCGTGGCCGGGCCAGCTCCACCTTGCGCAGCTGGGCCCCGCGGGCGCCGAGCGCGTCCACCGAGATCTCGATGCCGGGGGCGATCGCGCCGCCGAGGTACTCACCGCGCCGGCTGACGGCGTCGAACGTCGTCGCGGTCCCGAAGTCGACGACGATCGCGGGCCCGCCGAAGAGGTGCACCGCGGCGAGGGTGTTGACGATCCGGTCGGTGCCGACCTCCTTGGGGTTGTCGGTGAGCACCGGTACGCCGGTCCGGACCCCCGGCTCGACCACCACGGCCGGCACCTGCGGGTAGTAGCGCCGGCACATCGCGCGCATCTCGTGCAGGACCGCGGGCACCGTCGAGCAGACCACGACCGCGCTGACCAGCGCCCGGCCGCCGAGCAGGCCGGCGATCAGCACCCCGTGCTCGTCGGCGGTGCGCCCGGCGACGGTGGCGATCCGCCAGTGGTCGGCCAACTGGTCGCCGTCGAAGAGCCCCAGCACCGTGTGCGTGTTGCCGACGTCGATCGCGAGCAGCACCTCAACGGCTCCGTTCCGGGCCGGGGCGCAGATCCAGCCCGATGTCGAGCGCCGGGGCGGAGTGCGTCAGCGCCCCCACCGACAGGTAGTCCACGCCGGTCGCCGCGACCGCCGCAGCCCGCCCGAGGGTCAGCCCGCCGGTGGCCTCCACCCGGGCCCGTCCGACCGCCAGCGCGACGGTCCGCCGCAGGTCGTCCTCGCCCATGTTGTCGGCCAGCAGGAACGTCGCACCGGCATCGAGCGCCTCCCGGACCTGGGCGACGGTGTCGCACTCGACCTGCACCTCCACGGTGGGGAAGGTCTCCCGCACCGCGCGAA
The DNA here is from genome assembly GCA_038253225.1 of Mycobacteriales bacterium. Taxonomy (GTDB): domain Bacteria; phylum Actinomycetota; class Actinomycetes; order JALYNC01; family JALYNC01; genus JBBSHH01. Next base: position 1,545 of record JBBSHH010000118.1, read on the forward strand.
ACGCGGCCGCCACCCCACCGGCGGCCAGCACGTGGTTGTCCTTGACCAGCGCCGCGTCGTTCAGCCCGAACCGCTTGTTGGCACCGCCGCCGCAGCGCACGGCGTACTTCTCGAGCGCCCGCAGCCCCGGCGTCGTCTTGCGGGTGTCGAGCACGACCGCCTCCGTGCCGTGGACGGCGTCCACCCAGCGTCGGGTCAGCGTGGCGACGCCGGAGAGGTGGCAGAGCAGGTTGAGTGCGCTGCGCTCGGCGACGAGCAGACCGCGGGTGGGTCCGGCGGCGGTGAGCAGCAGATCTCCGCCGCGGACCGGGGCACCGTCCGAGAGGCAGCGGTCGACCGCCACGGCGCGGTCGGTGGCCACCTCGAGCACGGCCGCCGCCACCACCGCGCCGGCGAGTACGCCGTCTGCCCGGGCCCGGAACTCCGCGAACGCCTGCTGGTCCACCGGTACGGTCGCCACCGTGGTCACGTCGACACCACCGCCGAGATCCTCCTCGAGAGCCCGACGCGCGACCTCCGCCACGTACGCCGGGTCCAGTCCGGCAGCGGACAGGGCGCCGGCGGTCGCCGGGGACAGCGTCACGCGCTCGGCTCCCAGCGCAGCCCCAGGTCGAGGTCGGGCAGCAGGTGGCCGCGCCAGCTCTCCTCGACCGCCGGGTGGTCCTCCCGCCAGTGGCAGCCGCGGGTCTCCTCGCGACGCAGCGCCGCGGCGGTGAGGGTCGCCGCCACCGTCAACAGGTTGGTGGCCTCCCACGCCTCCGGCGACGCCTCGGCGAGGCTGCGCTCGGCCAGCGTGGCCAGCGTCTTCGCGGTCGCCTGCAGGCTGGCGGCGCTGCGCAGCACCCCGGCGCCCTCGCTCATGGCCGCGGCCAGCTCGGCCCGGATCCCCGGGTGGACCAGCCCGGCCGGTCGGTCGTCGGCGACCGGGGCCGGACGGCGCCGGACGGAGCGCTGCGACCTGGTGCTCGCCAGGTCGGCGCCGATCCGGGCGGCGAACACCAGCCCCTCGAGCAGGCTGTTGCTGGCCAGCCGGTTCGCGCCGTGCACGCCGGTGCAGGCCACCTCACCGCAAGCGTAGAGCCCGGGCACCCCGGTCCGGCCGGACCGGTCGGTGCGGACCCCGCCGCTGGCGTAGTGCGCGGCCGGCGCGACCGGGATGGGTTCGGACACCGGGTCCACCCCGGCCGCCCGGCAGCGGGAGACGATGGTCGGGAACCGGCGCAGCAGGGTGGCCGACCCGAGCCCGGTGGCGTCGAGGAACAGGTGGTCGGTGCGCAGCGCCGCCATCCGCCGGCTCATCGCCTTGGCCACCACGTCGCGCGGAGCGAGGTCCGCGAGCGGGTGCACCCGACGGTCCAGCACCCGGGCGCCCGCACCGTCGACGAGCACGGCGCCCTCTCCGCGCATCGCCTCCGAGACCAGCGGCTGCTGCCCGGTGGCGGACGCCCCCAGCCAGAGCGCGGTCGGGTGGAACTGGACGAACTCCAGGTCGGTCACGGCCGCCCCGGCGCGCAACGCCAACCCCACCCCGTCGCCCGTGGACACAGCCGGGTTGGTGGTCGAGGCGTACACCTGCCCCATCCCGCCGGTGGCCAGCACCACCGCGGGCGTCAGGACGGCGCCGACGCCGTCCCGGCTGCCGGCCTCGAGCACGTGCAGGGTGACGCCGGCGGTCCGGCCGGCGGAGTCCCGGAGCAGGTCGAGCACCAGCGCGTCCTCGACGACGTCGATGTCGCTGGCAGCCCGAACGGCGGCGACGAGCGCACGGGAGACCTCGGCACCGGTCGCGTCACCACCGGCGTGCGCGATCCGGTGGCGCAGGTGACCGCCCTCGCGGGTCAGCTCGATCTCACCGGCGGGGTCGGTGTCGAAGCCGGCACCGAGCGCTATGAGCTCGCGGACCCGAGCCGGGCCCTCGGTCACGAGCACCCGGACCGCGGCCTCGTCGCAGAGCCCGACGCCCGCGGTCAGCGTGTCCCGCAGGTGCTGCTCCGGACTGTCCCCCGGAGCGAGCGCCGCGGCGATCCCGCCCTGCGCCCACCGGGTGGAGCCGGCGTCCAACTCGGCCTTGGTGACGAGCAGCACCCGGCCGGCGGCCCTCGCGTGCAGGGCCGCGCTCAGGCCGGCGACCCCGCTGCCGACCACGACCACGTCGGCGTCCGCCGTCCATCCCGGCTCCGGCGCGGCGAGACGACGCGGCAGACCCGTCATCCGGCGAAGTCGACGGTGACGTTGTCGATCAGCCGGGTGTCACCGACGTACGCGGCCACGGCGAGCAGCGCCGGTCCGGTGTGCCCGGCGGGCAGGTCCTCCAGCGTTGTGGGGTGCACCAGCGCCAGGTAGTCCACGCGGAGCGGCGGGTCCGCGGCGAGCACCTGCGCGGCGGCCGCCAGGACCGCCGCCGGACCGTCCGGTCGCGCCGCCGCGGCGGCGGCGAGCGCGCGGCACAGCGCCGTCGCCGCTGCCCGGCCGGCCCGGTCGAGGTAGGCGTGGCGGCTGGACCGGGCCACCCCGTCCGGCTCGCGGACGGTCGGCACGCCGACCACGTGCACGGGCAGGTCGAGGTCGCTGACCATCCGGCGTATCAGCGCCAGCTGCTGTGCGTCCTTCTCACCGAACACCGCGACGTCCGGCGTGGTGAGGTGGACCAGCTTGGCGACCACCGTCAGCACCCCGTCGAAGTGCCCCGGGCGGGACCGGCCGCAGAGCCGCTCGCCGAGCGCTCCGGCGCTCACCGTGACCCGGGGCGGCTGCGGATAGACGACGTCCGCCGTCGGCGCCCAGACCAGCGCCACCCCCTCCCGCCGGCACATCTCCAGGTCGTCCTCGAGGCTGCGCGGGTAGGTCTCGAGGTCCTCGCCGGGGCCGAACTGCAAGGGGTTGACGAACACCGTGACGACGACGTGCTCGGCGAGCTCCCGCGCCCGGGCGATCAGCGCCCGGTGACCGTCGTGCAGCGCGCCCATCGTGGGCACCAGCGCGACGCTGCCGCCGCCGCGTCGCAGCCGGGCCAGGCCGCGGGCGAGCTCGCCGCGGGTCCGGACCAGGGTGGTGGTGGTGGTCCTCATGCACGGGCTCCGTTCGCGGGCGCGGCGAGAACGTCGAGGAGGGCCTCCGCGGCGCTGGGGTCGAGCCGACCGGCGGCGAGCGCGCGCACCGCGGTGAGCCGGGCCAGCGCGACGTAGGCCGGCACCGCCTCGGGGGCGCGCTCGCGCAGCACCCGCAGGTGGGCCGCGACCGTAGCGGCGTCCCCGCGGGCGACCGGACCGGTGAGCGCGGCGTCCCCGCTGCGCAGCGCGTTGTCCAGGGCGGCGCCGAGCAACGGCCCGAGCATCCGGTCCGGATCCTCGACACCGGCCCGGCGGAGCAGGTCGCTCGTCTCGGCGACGAGCGTGACCAGATGGTTGGCGCCGCCGGCGAGAGCGGCATGGTAGAGCCCGCGGTCGGCGTCGCTCACCACGACCGGCTCGCCGCCCATCTCCACGACCAGGGCCTGGGCGACCAGGACCAGCTCGTCCGGCGCGGTCACCCCGAAACTGGCGCCGGCCAGCCGCTGCAAGTCAACCTCGGAGCCGGTGAAGGTCATCGCCGGGTGCAGGGCGAGGGGCAGGGCGCCGGCCCGCAGCGCCGGCCCGAGCACCGCCAACCCGTGCCGGCCGCTGGTGTGCGCGACCAACTGCCCGGAGTGGAAGGCACCGGTGGCGGCCAAACCGTCGACCAGGCCGGCCAGGGCGTCGTCGGGCACGGTGAGCAGCGCGAGGGAGACCGCACGGACGACCTCGTCGGCCGGCCGCAACGGCACGCCGGGCAGCAGCAGCGCGGCCCGCCGCCGGGAGGCGTCCGAGACGCCCGCCGCGGCGAGGACGCGGTGACCGGCCCGGGCCAGCGCCGCGCCCAGGACCGAACCCACCCGGCCGGCGCCGACCACGCCGACCGTCAGCCGTGCTGGTGCACTCATGCGTTCCAGTCCTCGACGGGTACCGGACGATTGCCGGGTCAGGCTACCGGTGATGGCAACGCCGGAACGTCCGAACCCATGCCAGCGGAGTGCAGTGGCCCAGATGCGGCGGTGGCGGGCGGCGATGGCGGAGGCGTTGTTCGGCCCGGTCGGGTTCTACCGGCGGGGCGGGGCGCCCGGCCGCCACTTCCGCACCGCGGTCACCGCCGGCCCGTCCCTTTCGGTGGCGCTCCGGCGGCTGGCGATCAGCGTGGACGACGCGCTCGGCCGTCCCGCCCCGTTCGACGTGGTGGACATGGGGGCCGGCGACGGGGAACTGCTGGCCGGCCTGCTCGCGATCGGCGTCCCAGCCCGCTGGCGGCTGACCGCTGTCGAGGTGGCCCCGCGGCCGGAGCGGCTGCCCACCCCGATCCGGTGGCGGGCCGCGATGCCGGCCGCTGTCACCGGGTTGCTGTTCGCGAACGAGTGGCTCGACACGGTGCCGGTCGACGTCGTGGAGCAGACGCCCGCCGGCCCGCGCCTGGTCCTAGTCGGTCCCGGCGGCCAGGAGGCCCTCGGCGCGGCCCCGGAGCCGGCGGACCTGGCCTGGCTGACCCGCTGGTGGCCGCTGTCGACCGGGAACCGGGCGGAGGTGGGCCGGCCGCGCGACGTGGCCTGGGCCGCGGTGGTGGCCCGGGTCGAGCGAGGTCTCGCGATCGCTGTCGACTACGAGCACGAGCGGTCCGCCCGCCCACCGGGCGGGACGCTGACCGGCTACCGGGCCGGCCGGGTGGTCGCACCGGTACCGGACGGGAGCTGCGACATCACCGCCGCGGTGGCCCTCGACTCCGCGGCGGCCGCGGCGACCACCTCCGGCCGCGTCACCGGAACCTGCCGGTGCGCCCAGCGCGTCGCGCTGCGCTCGCTCGGCGTGGACGGCCGCCGGCCAGCCCTCGCGCTCGCCAGCAGCGACCCGACCGGTTATCTGCATGCGCTCGCGGCGGCGGGCGCGGCGGCGGAGCTCACCGACCCGGACGGCCTGGGGGGCTTCGGGTGGCTGGTGCAGTCGGTCGGCATACCGCTGCCGGCACCGTGGGCTACGGTCGCCGACGCGGCGCAGGCCCGGCCCTCGACGCACCCCCGTTAGGCTGGCCGGGCGCCCCGACGGGAGGTGGGGATGGCGGCGATCGTGGTCGAGGGACTGCGCAAGTCCTACGGCGCTGTCGAGGCCGTCCGCGGCGTCGAGTTCAGCGTCGAACCCGGCGAGGTGTTCGCGATCCTCGGCCCCAACGGTGCCGGCAAGACCACGACGCTGGAGATCCTCGAAGGGTTCCGGTC
>JBBSHH010000119.1:0-6734 GCA_038253225.1 Mycobacteriales bacterium
CTGCCAAGGGCACGGCTGTTTAGCTACGTTCGGCAGGGATAACCGCTGAAAGCATCTAAGCGGGAAGCTCGCTTCAAGATGAGGTCTCCCACAGGGTCAACCTGGTAAGGCCCCCGACTAGACGATCGGGTTGATAGGCCGGAAGTGGAAGTGCGGTAACGCATGCAGCTGACCGGTACTAATAGGCCGAGGGCTTGACCACAAATATGCTACGCGTCCACTGTGCGGTTCCCGAGATGCGGTCGGACCCTGTCCGTACATCTCCATAGTGTTACGGCGGTCATAGCGAAGGGGAAACGCCCGGTCCCATTCCGAACCCGGAAGCTAAGCCCTTCAGCGCCGATGGTACTGCGCGGGGAACTGCGTGGGAGAGTAGGTCGCCGCCGGACATCTCTCGACGAGGGTCACCCGAGAGGGTGGCCCTCGTCGTGTTTGTGCTCTCGAGACGGAAGGCGGGTGTGCGGGCCGTGACCCCCTCGGACGACGCGCGGCGGCGGCGTGCGGCTGGCCCGGCCCGGCGGGGCTCGCGCGGTGCCGATGCCCGCGGTGCCGATGCCCGCGGTGCCGATGCCCGCGGCGCCGACCCCCGCCGTTCCACCGGCTCGGCCGGTGGCCGCGCGCAGGCGCCCGGAACCCGCGGTGGCGGTGCCGGTCGGCGTGGCGGCGCTCGGGCCAACCCCCGGCCCGGTGCTGAGGCGCGTCGCGTCCCGGCCGCCGGCGGTGGGGCGCCGGACGCAGCTGGAGGGCGCGGGGGACGCCCACGCAGCGGCGACGCTCGCACGTCCGGGCCGAGCGACCGGCGGCAAGGATCGCCGGCATCGCCGCGCCGGTCCGGGTCTGCCGTTCCACCGCGCGCGGGCCGGGGTGCAGGTACCGGTCGGCGGGACGACGCCGGCCAGCCGACGGTCGGAGCCGGCGCGACGGGGGCAAGCCCGGACCGCCAGCGCGGTCCGCGGCGGTCGCCACGCGACGCTGCCGGCCACCCCCCGGCGGGGAGCAACCCCGCGCGGCCGTGGCCACGGCGCACCGGCGGCTCAACGCCGGCCGCGGACCGGGCGCGCCCCGAGCGGGACCGGAAGCAGTCGGGCACCGGCGGCACCGGCGCCGACTGGCGGCGGTCCGGCTCCGGGCCAGGGTCGCCGGGTCGGTACCGGGCCGCCGGCGGACCGACCGACGGACCGAGCGGCCGTCCGACCGGCCGTCCGACCGACCGTCGTACCGAACCCGATCCCGAGCTTCCGGACGACCTCGACCCGCGGGAGCTCGATCCCGACGTCCGACGCGAGCTGCGGTCACTGCCCAAGGACCTCGCCGACCGGGTGGCTCGGCATCTGCTCGCGGCGGGGGAGCTGCTCGACGCGGACGCCGACCTGGCGTACCGGCACGCGGTGGTGGCGCGGCGGCTGGCCGGCCGGGTCGGTGTGGTGCGGGAGGCGGTCGGGGTCGCGGCGTACGCGGCTGGGCGCTTCGCCGAGGCCCTCGCCGAGCTCCGCGCGACCCGACGGATCACAGGTTCGGTCGAGCACCTGCCGTTGCTTGCGGACGCCGAGCGCGGGCTGGGCCGTCCCGACCGGGCCCTCGCGCTCGCCGCCGGTGCGGAGGCGCGCCGGCTGGACCGCGCCGGGCAGGTCGAGCTGCGGATCGTCGCTGCGGGGGCCCGCCGTGACCTTGGGCAGTACGCCGCAGCGGTCGTCCTGCTGCAGGGGCCGGACCTCGACCCGGCGCGGGTCGAGGGCTGGACACCGCGGCTGTGGTACGCCTACGCCGACGCGCTGGTCGCGGCCGGCCGGCCGCCCGACGCGGTCGGCTGGTTCGAGCGGGTGGCCGACCTCGACGACGGTCAGACCGACGCGGCCGAACGCGTCGCCGGCCTGGCCGGCGGGGCGGTCGGGCTGAGCATCCTCGACGTTACGGAGCTGCCGGCCGAGGGCTCGGACCGGCCCGGCGGGGTGTCCGGCTGACCCGCGGCACCCCCGCACGCCGGCGCGTCGCCGAGGTCAGCGGGCGGGCGAGCCCACCGGGTCACCGGCAGCGCCGTCGCGGCCCGCCGCCTCGAGGCGGTCCAGCCACCGGTTGATGCCGGCCAGGTTCGCCGCGCTCGAGCTGAGCTCCTCGAACTTGGCGTCCAGCGCGGGGTCGGCGTAGAGGGCGGCGTAGCGCTGTCCGGTCCGCTCCCGGACCATCGCCAACGCATGGTCGGGCTCGAGCAGGTCCCGCCGGGCCTGCCGGGCAAGCTCCACCCACACCCGCAGCTCCTCGGCGGCCCGGTCGAGCACCTCCTCGACCTTGCGGACCGGACCGAAATGGCTGAACAGCAGCCGGTTGGGCTGCAGGTCGCGGAACAGCGCCAGCGACGACAGAGCCGTGTCCAGATCGAAGTCCGGTGGCGGCGTGGACGGCCGGACCGTGTCGGTGGCCTCGATCCAGATCCCGGCCGCGTCCCCGACGTACAGGTCGCCGGTGGCCGAGTCCACCAGCCCGACATGGTGCTGGGCGTGTCCCGGCGAGTAGTACGTCGTCAGCTCCCGGCCGCCGCCCACATCGACGCTGCCCCGATCACCCAGCGTCCTGACCCGGGCCGCATCGGTCGGCAGCAGCGGGCCGAAGACCTCGTCGAGGACCGGGCCGAACACGCGCCGGGCGCTGGCCAGCAGCTTCGTCGGGTCGACCAGGTGCCGGGCGCCGCGTTCGTGGACGACGATCTCGGCCCGCGGGAACGCCCGCGCGAGGTCGCCGACCCCGCCGGCGTGGTCGAGATGGATGTGCGTCACGACGATCGTGGCCAGCTCGTCCGGTCCGACACCGTGCTCGGCGATGGCGGCGGCGACCGCCGGCGCGGAGCGGGCGGTGCCGGTCTCGATCAGGCAGGGGCGGTCGGTGCGCAGCAGGTATCCGGCCGTGATCCCGGTGTAGCCGGACATCCGGGTGTCGATCTGGAGAACCGAGTCACCCAGGTCGACGGCGGCGGCGCTCGTCCCGGTCGGGGCAGCGGTCCCGGTCGGGGCAGCGGTCCCGGCCGGGGCGGGGTCCTGCGGTGCGGCGTTGTCCACGGCGACTCCCGAGCGCGAGGCTGTCCACAGCCGCCGGCGCTGGTCCCCCGGCACCCGAACGGCCCCGGCATCGTAGGCGCACGGGCGGTCGGGACGCCCAGCGGCGCACGGAGGTCGGTCACCCATGGCGGCACGCTCGGAACGGCTCAGCCCGCGGCGGGCCGCCCCGGCGGCCAGGGTCCGGGGGTTACCGGTCGCCGCCGCCGGCGCGTCCGCTCCGGTCGGCGACGACGGGCACCGCAACGACCGGCACCGCAACGACGTCTCGCTGGTCGGCCGGCTCGCTGCCACGGCGGTGCAGCGCGAGCTGCCGAGCGGCGACAGCCTGGTCAGCTTTCGGCTCGTCGTCGCCCGCCCCCCGGCGCGCCGCAGCCCGGCAGCCGGCCGGACCGGGACCGTCGACACCGTCGACTGCGTCTCGTTCAGCGCCGCCGTGCGCCGCACTGTGGCCGGCTGGGACGCCGGGGACACGGTCGAGCTGGCCGGGGCGTTGCGGCGGCGTTTCTGGCGCGCCAGCAACGGGCCGGCCAGTCGCTACGAGGTCGAGGTGATCAGGGCCCGGCGGGTCGCGCGCGCCGACCGGTGACGAGTTGGCTCGCCAGCGGGTCAGCGGTCACCCCGCCAGCGGGCGGAGCACCAGACCGGTCCGCGGCTTGGGCGTGAACAACGTGGACTTGCGCGGCATCCGCTCGCCGGCCGCCGCGACAGCCGCTACCGATCCGACCGGTGTGGGGTTGAGCAGCAACGCGGTGCCGCCGGTGTCCGCTGCGGCGCGCACCGCGGCGGGGACGTCGTGGTGGAAGAGCACCACGTCCTCCCGGTCCGCCAGCCCCCAGAGCTCCCCGATCAGGTACCGGTGCGCGATCGTGACGTCGAGCCCACGCCACGCGGCCGAGCGCTGCGCCGGCAGTGCGGCGGCCAGCCGGTCCGGGTCCGGCTCGGTCAGCAGCGACCCCGCGCCGTCCGCGCCGACGAGCAGGAACGCCGGTCCGGCGGCACCGGCGGCGGCCAGCGCGGCGACCCCCGGCTCGAGGCCGCCGTCGACGGGCTCGACCCGGAAGCCGTCGGCGGCAAGGCGGGCGGCTGCCGGCAACCCCAGCCCCGGCACCGTGCGGTGGATGGCATGCACCTGCGGACCGAAGGCGGCGACGTCGACCAGAAAAGCGAGCCCCCGATCCCACGGACCGCGCCCGGCTCCGGCGGCGTGCCGGTTGCGTTGGTGCTGCAGGTAGGTGGCGTAGCGGTGATGCCCGTCGGCGATCACCGCTCGGCGCGGCGCCAAGTCGCCCGCAACCGCGCCCAACAGCTCCGGCTCGGTCAGCGACCACAGCCGGTGGGTCACGCCGTCGTCGGTGCGGACGACGAGCAGCGGCTCGGCGGTGTCGACCGCGGCCACCGCCTCGCTGGCCGCCCCGCCCCCCTCGTACACCAGAAAGATTGGCTCCAGGTTGGTCGCGGTCGCCTCGGTCAAGGCCAGCCGGTCGGCGACCGGCCCGGCCATGGTGTTCTCGTGCGGGAGGATCACGCCGGCCTCGGGAGGCTGCAGACCGACCGCGCCGAGCAGGCCGCGCTGCACGTGCCCGTCGCTCGTCTCCTCGTAGACGTAGAGAGCGGCCGAGGGGTCCATCCGTAGCACGCCGTCACGACGCCACGCCGCCAGGGATCGGGCCGCAGCGGCGTACCGGCTCGTCGGCTCGGGCCCGCTGTCGCGTGGGAGGATCAGCCGGACGATGTTGTAGGGGCTGCGGTCCTCCAACGCGGCCCGCTCCGCCTCGTCGATCACGTCGTACGGCGGTGAGGTCACCGCCGCTAGCCCGCCGGCCCGGGCCACGTCGTAGCGCAACGCGGCGAACGGTGCCAGCTCCAGCCCGGCCGACCGGGGGATACCGGGGTCCGGGGTCGGGCTCGGCGTCATAGCGGGCATGGTAGGGGGATGGCCGCGGCCGGCCGCCCGGCTCGCGACCTCGACGGGAGGAGGCCGGGACCGGTGCCCGGCCGCGGTGGCAGCGGACTCGACAGCGACGGAAAGGAGCGACCGGTGGCCGATCACCTCCAGGACGATCCGTACGGAGGGCAGCCGGACCCGCGGTACGCCGCGGACGCCGCCGGCCCGTTCCCCGGCGGATATCCCGAGCCGCCGCCGGATGTCCTGCCGCAGGGCGAGGTCTACGACTGGTACCAGCGCGGCCTCGACCTGCTCGACAGCGGCAACGCCGCTGCGGCCATGCAGCTGCTCGGTCACGCCGCCCGGGCCGAACCCGAGTCGCGCAGCGTGCGGGAGGCGCTGGCCCGGGCGCAGTTCGACGCAGGCCAGTACGCCGACGCCCGGGACAGCTTCGAGTGGATCATCGGGGTCAACCCGGCCGACGACTACGCGCAGTTCGGGCTCGGCCTCGCGGCCGCCAAGGTCGGTGACTACCGGGGCGCGGTCGAACACCTCGCGCTGGCGGCCGCCATGCGCCCGGACATCGCCCACTACGGGGTGGCCCTGCGCGGCGCCCGGGCGGCGCTCACCCGACGGTGAGCGCCGGTCTGCGCGGGTGCCCCGAGCCGCTCACCGCGGCGTACGACGCGGCGCTGGTCGACCTCGACGGGGTGGTCTACCGCGGGTCGCAGGCCGTCCCGGCCGCGGCGGAGGCACTGGCCGCGGCCGGCTCGGCCGGGATGGCGGTGGTGTTCGTGACCAACAACGCCGCCCGCACCCCGGCCGCCGTCGCCCGGCACCTGAGCGCGCTCGGGGTGCCGGCCGCGCCGGAGGACATCGTGACCTCGGCGCAGGCCGCGGCGAGGATGCTGGTGGAGCGGCTCGATCCCGGTAGCCCGGTCCTCGTGCTCGGCGCCGACGGCCTGCTCGAAGCGGTCCGCGAGCGTGTGCTGCGACCGGTGTCCGAGGCGGGCGCGAAGCCGGTCGCGGTGGTGCAGGGCTTCGACCCCGAGATGACCTACGCCCGGCTGGCGGAGGCGGCGGTCGTGCTGCAGCTCGGGGCCCTGTGGGTCGCGACGAACCTCGACGCCACCGTGCCGTCCCCGCGTGGGTTGTTGCCCGGCAACGGCTCGCTGGTCGCTCTGCTGCGGACCGCCACCGGCCGGACCCCGGTCGCCGCCGGCAAGCCGGAGCGACCGCTGCACGACGAGGCGCTGCGCCGTACCGGGGCGCGACGACCGCTGGTGGTCGGGGACCGGCTCGACACCGACATCGCCGGCGCCCGCGCGGTCGGCGCGGACAGCCTGCTGGTCCTGACCGGGGTCGCCACCCCCGACGAGCTGCTCCGGGCCGCGCCCGACCGGCGGCCCAGCTACGTCGGGGCCGACCTGATGGCTCTGCTGGAGCCGCATCCACAGCCGGAGCCGGCCGGACGGGCGCTGCGCTGCGGGGCCTGGACGGCGGTCGTCGACGGCGGTCAGCTCCGGCTGACCGGCGGGCCCGACCGTCCGCTGGACGCCCTGCGGGCCGGCTGCGCCGCGGTCTGGGCCGGCTGGCCGGACAGCGCCGCCCCCGCCACCGTGGCCTGGACCGGGCCGGCGGTGACCGGCCGCTGACGTTGCGCCGGAACCGGCCGGGGCCGCGATACCGTTCGGCTCGGCGCCGGCCCGGCGGGTCGAGCGGGCTGTTGCGGCGCCGTCCGGACGAGCGCAGGGAGGGGCGTAGCCCGTGGGGACAGTCGATTCAGGCCCCGGGGAGCC
>JBBSHH010000120.1:0-6664 GCA_038253225.1 Mycobacteriales bacterium
CGGTGCTTCTCCAGGTAGAGCTCGCCGGACCACACCGGCAGGTCCGCCGGCAGCTCGGCGCTGACCGCGTCGAGGTAGCCGCCGACGCTGGACAGCCGGACCAGCGGCGCGCCCTCCAGGTCGGCGTAGCGGTGCGCCGCGCGCAGCATCTCCTCGGTCGGGCCGCCGCCGCCGTCGCCGTAGCCGTAGAGGTAGAGCGCCTGGTCGAGAGCGCCGGCCTCGGCGAAGCTGCGCTGGGCGTGCAGCAGCTCGACGGCGGAGAAGTCCCCGCCGTAGGTGTCCGCCGGCGGGAAGTGCGCCAGCACCCGGGAGCCGTCCAGCCCCTCCCACCAGAACGTGTGGTGCGGTATCCGGTTGCGCTCGTTCCAGGACAGTTTCTGGGTGACGAAGTGGCGCAGCCCGGCGTGTCGGAACAGCCCCGGCAGCCCGGCCGGGTAGCCGAAGACGTCCGGCAGCCACACCTCCCGCGGCGCCACCCCAAGCACCTCGCTCCACCACTGCCGGCCGACCAGCAGCTGGCGGGCGAGCGACTCCCCCGACGGCAGGTTCCCGTCCGCCTCCACCCACATCGCGCCGACCGGCTCGAGCTGGCCGCGCGCGGTCGCCGCCCGGGCCCGCTCGAACAGCTCCGGATGGTCCTCGCGCACCCACTCCAGCTGCTGCGGCTGCGACCAGGCGAAGACGAACTCGGGGTCGGCGGCCATCAGCCGCAGCGCGGTCGCGAGCGTCCGGGCCGCCTTGCGCCGGGTCTCCCGGTAGGGCCAGAGCCAGGCGGTGTCGATGTGGGCGTTGCCGACGGCGTGCAGGGTCAGCGCGGTGACGCCGCCCGGTACGCCGAGCAGCGGGACCAGCAGCGCCCGGGCCGCAGCCACCACCTGAGGGGTCAGCTCGGCCGGGTCGACCCGGTCGGCGACCTCGGCGAGGCCGCGCAGCAGCACGGCCTTGCGCGGCTCGCCGGCGGCGAGCTGCGCCTCGAGCTCGGCCAGCAGCGCCAGGTCGGCGGCCAGCCCCGCGAGCTCCGGGTCGGGCACGGCCAGCACGGCGGTACGCAGCCGGAACCGGAGCCCGTCGGGCGACGGCGGCCCGGGCGTCGCGAAGCCGGCCCGGACACCGGACGGGCTGACCGGGTTGGCGGTCGCCTCGACGTAGAGCTCCACCGGGCCGGGCCCGGCGACCGGCAGGCTGCGGTGCCGCGGCGACAGGCCGGTGAGCACCCGGCCGGCGCCGTCGTAACCCAGCCCCTCCGCGCCGAAGCCGACCGCGCCGTCGTCACCGAGGTCGACCAACGCGACCGTCGACCGGCCGGCCCAGCCGGCTGGCACCGTGCCGGTGAGCCGGAACCAGGTCGTGCCGCCGGGAGTGCCCCAGCGATCGCCGACCGAGAACCGCTCGAACGGCTCGCGGGCCACCGCGGCGAAGGGCTCCGGCCCGTCCCGCAGCTCGCGGGCGGACACCTCCAGCGGGGCGGTCTCGCGGTACACGGCCGGGCGCAGCACCTCGGTGACCAGCCGGTGGATGCGGCCGCGGACCCGCCCGTCGTCGCGGTGCACGCCACCCCCCTCGGCTGACCCGCCGGACCGGGCCACAGCCTATCGACGCTGCGCCGGCTCCAGGCCCGGGCCGGCACTGCCGATGCCTGGCGAGGATCGGCCCGTCCCGTCGAAGGAGGCTCATGAGTCGCGTCCGGCTGCGGTGGTGGCTTGCCGTGACCGTGGTCGCGCTGATCGGTGCCGGCGTCGGGGTCGTCGTCGGCGGTGCGGTCGAGCGGCCCGTCGGGCCGGTGCAGGCACGCCTGTCGGTCCGCCCCGGGCTGAGCGGCGACACCCGGGTCGACGTGGCGCCGCTCGGGTCGCTGCGACTCGACACCCACGACGGGCCGTTCCGGCTCAACGTCGAGGTGACCGAGCTGCGCCCGGCGAGCGCCCGGCAGATCTTCGACGACCCGGCCTCGTTGGACGGCGTAGGGGCCCGGGTGCAGCACGACCTCGGCGCCGCGCTGCGGCTGCTCGTGCTGCGCTGCCTGCTCGCCGCAGCCGTCGGCGCCGCCGTGCTCGGGCTGCTGGTGTTCCGCCGCTGGCGCCCCACGCTGGCCGCGGTCTGCGTCGGGCTGACCGTCGTCGGCGCCGGCGGCGCGGCGGCCCGGCTGACCTGGCGGCCCGGAGCCCTGGCCGAGCCGCAGTACTCCGGCCTGCTGGCCAGCGCCCCCGCCGCGATCGGCGACGCCCGCGACATCGTCAGCCGGTTCGGGGTCTACCGCAAACAGCTCGCCGCGCTCGTCACCGACGTCTCCCGGCTCTACGACGTGAGCTCGACGCTGCCGGTGCAGGCTCCCGACCCGACGGCGATCCGCGCGCTGCACGTCTCCGACCTGCACCTCAATCCGGCCGGTTGGGACGTCGTCGAGTCGCTGGTCCGCCAGTTCCGGATCGACGTGGTGGTCGACACCGGCGACATCGCCGACCACGGGTCGGCGGCGGAGAACCGCTTCGTCACCGAGATCGGCCGGATCGGGGTCCCCTATGTCTACGTCCGCGGCAACCACGACTCGGCCGGGACCGCGGCCGCCGTCCGCGCCCAGCGCGGTGCGGTCGTCCTCGACGGCACCGCCGCGACCGTCGCCGGGCTGCGGTTCTTCGGGGTCGGCGATCCGCGGTTCACCCCCGACAAGTCCACCGGCGACGACGCCGTCGGGGAGCCGTCGCTGACCGCCGCCGGTGCCCGGGCTCGGCTGGCGCTGCTCGGCACCGAGCCGCCGAACGTCGACGTCGCGATGACCCACGACCCGGTCATGGCCCGGCCGCTGGCCGGGGCCGCGCCGCTGCTGCTGGCCGGGCACACGCACCACCGCGACACCGTGGACCTCGACGGCTCGCTGCTGCTGGTCTCGGGCTCCACCGGCGGCGCCGGACTGCGCGGGCTGGAGCCGACGAACCCGACCAGCCTGGAGTGCTCGGTGCTCTACTTCGACCGCTCCACCCGCCGGCTGCAGGCCTACGACGCGGTCACCGTCGGCGGCCTGGGCCTGGCATCGGTGCAGATCTCCCGGCACGTGGTGGGCAGCGGCGCCGCGCTCGGCGCGGTCGACCGCTTTGGCCGGCCGACGATCGTCCCCTAGACTCGGCCCGTCTCCGACGGCAACGCGCTGACGCCCTCATCGTCTAGCGGCCCAGGACACCGCCCTTTCAAGGCGGCAGCACGGGTTCGAATCCCGTTGGGGGCACGGTCGGCGGGTCGGCCACCAGCACCAGCACCAGCAAGGTCCCGTAGTGCAGTTTGGAGTGCACGCCGCCCTGTCAAGGCGGAGGTCGCGGGTTCAAATCCCGTCGGGACCGCAGGCGCGCCGGATCCATCGCGTCGCGCGGGCAGGTAGCTCAGTCGGTACGAGCGCGCGCCTGAAAAGCGTGAGGTCGGCGGTTCGACCCCGCCCCTGCCCACCTCCAGGCCGGCACCTAGGATCGCCGCGCATGCGTGTCCTGGTGCTCGGCGGCACGTCGTTCGTCGGCCGCGCGATCGTCGCCGACGCGCTCGACCGCGGCGACGACCTCACGATCTTCAGCCGTGGTCGCACCGGACCGGAGCTGTTCCCCGGCGTGGACCGCCGGGTCGGTGACCGGTCCACCGGTGACTATGCGAGCCTCGCCGACGGCGGCTGGGACGCCGTCGTGGACGTGTCCGGCTACGTCCCCCGGCACGTCGCGCAGGCGGCGGGCGCGCTCGGCGACCGGGTCGGCCGTTACCTGTTCATCTCGACCGGCTCGGTCTACGACCTGCGGCAGGCCAGCGACGGGATGGCCGAGGACGCCGCCCGGCTGCCGCCGGAGCGCGGCACCGAGGAGATCACCGGCGACACCTACGGACCGCTGAAGGTGGCCTGCGAGGACGAAGTGCTCGCCCGGTACGGCGACCGGGCGACGATCGTCCGCCCGGGCATCGTCGCCGGCCCGCACGACACCAGCGACCGGTTCACCTACTGGGTTCGCCGCGCCGCCCGCGGCGGCCGGGTCGCGCTGCCCGGCCGCCCCGACCAACCGACTCAGGTCGTGGACTCCCGGGACCTGGCCCGAGTGGTGACCACGCTGCTCGCCGACGACCGGCCGGGCACCTTCAACGCGGTCGGCCCGGCCACACCAACGACCCTGCGGGGCCTGGTCGAGACCTGCGCGGCCGCCGCCGGCGCCACGGTGGAGGTGGTGCCCGTCGACCCGGCCGGCGTGCCGCCCCGTTTTCCGCTGGTCGCTCCGGACCCGAGCTGGGACCCGCTGTTTCTGCGCAGCTCGGCCGCCGCCCGGGCGGTCGGGATGCCGTCGACCCCGCTCCGCCAGACCGCGGCGGAGGTCCTGGCGTGGGACCGGCAGCGCGGCGAGCCGCCGCTCGCGGTGGAGCTGGCCCCCGACCGCGAGGCGGAGCTGCTCGCCGGTCCCTGAGGACGGCGACGCAGGGGTCAGCCCTCCAACGCCACCGCGGCGAGCACCGCGGCCGGCCCGCCGCGGCCGAACGCGGCCCGCTGCCGGTCCGCGCCGGTGCCGCTTCGGCCCAGCCGGGCCAGCCCGTCGCTGACCAGCGCGGCGTCCCCGGTCTCCTCCAGCGCAGCCCGCAGGTGCCGGTGCAGCCGGTCGACGACCTCGCCGGCGGGGCGGGCCCGGCGGGCGACCGGGTCGACCAGCCGGCCGCCGAGCCCGTACCGGGAGGCCGCCCAGGCGGCGGCCCGCAGCAGCTCGACCGGGATCTCGGGCGCCGGCCGGTCGGCGGCGGCCAGCGCAGTGACGACCAGGCCGCGGGCGAGCGCGGCGACCAGCACGGCGTCTTCGACGGCCGGGCAGACGTCGGCGACCCGGATCTCCACGGTCGGGTAGCGGGCCGACAGCCGGGCGTCGAAGTAGAGCATCCCGTCGTCGAGCGCCGCCCCGCTCGCGATCAGGTCGTACCGCAGCCGGTCGTACGCCGCCAGCGACCCGAACGCCGACGTCGGGCCGGCGGTCGGCCAGCGCTTCCAGACCTGCGCGCGCCAGCTGGCGTAGCCGGTGTCGCGGCCCTCCCACAGCGGCGAGTTGGTCGCCGCCGCGAGCAGCACCGCCAGCCAGGGCCGGATCCGGTCGAGCACCGCGACCCCCGCCTCCCGATCCGGCACCGCGATGTGCACGTGGCAGCCGCAGACCAGCGCCTCGCCGGCCAGCGGGCCGAACACGGCCGCCATCCGCTGGTAGCGCTCCTTGTCGGTGATCGGCACGTCGGTCGGGCTCGCGGTCGGGTGGGTACCGGTCGCGAGCACCCGGGCGCCGACCGCGCCGGCGGCGCTCACCAGCGCGGCTCGGCGGCGGTGCAGCTCGGCGGCGGTGTCGGCCAGGTCGGCGCAGACCGCGCTGCCGGTCTCGACCACCGCCGTCTGCAGCTCGGCGTCGAGACCGCCGGCCACCAGCGACTCGGCCGCCGCCAGCACATCGGCGGCGTCCGGGCGCAGCGCCCCGGAGCCGGCATCGACGAGCAGGAACTCCTCCTCGACCCCGACGGTCGGGACCGCCACCGCCGGCCTAGCCGCCGTCGGCCGGGGTCGCCGGCCCGCCGGCGCCGTCCTCGGCCAGCACCTCGACGGCGGTGCCGGGGACCGGGAAGCCGAACAGCTCGGCGGCGCTCGCGCCGCGGGCGAACAGCTCGTAGCAGCTGCGCTCGCGGCCGGCGGCGTCCGGCCAGCCGGAGCTGCCCGGCGCGAACGACACCTCCCCGGCCGGCACCGTGAACACCCCGTCGCTGACCACCGCCGACCCGACGGCCGTACCGACCCGCACCCGGAGCCGGGTGCCGACCGGAGCCGGCGGGTCGTACCAGCTGGTCTTGAGGTTGCCGTACCCGTCGACGTAGGCCACCGCGCGCTGGGGCGCCGGCTCGACCTGCACGGGCGCCCCGAGCAGGCCGTCGTCGCCGCGGGCCAGCGCCGCCACCGCGGCCGGGAACACGTCACGGGACCGGAACTGCGACCCGGCCGCCGGCACCTCGACGGCCCGCAGCGGCACACCCGCGTCAGCCAGGAACGACAGGCTGGCCCCCGCGGCGACGCCGACCACCAGCACCCCGGACCGGAGCCGCGCGGCGACCAGCTGCTCGCCGGCGTTGTCCGCCCGCGGGGTGTCCTGGTCCTGGCGGGGGGCGACGTTGGCGTAGAGGACCCGGTCGCTAGGCCCGGCGCCGAACGCCAGCTGGGCCAGGCAGAACCCGGCGCTGACCGTGTCGAACGGCGGCACCGGGATCGCGATGACGTCGGCCTCCGGCAGCAGCATCGCCAGCCGCTGCCGGACCTCGGCGAAGGCCAGGTCGCCGGTGCCGTAGTCCGCGACGACGGTCAGCAGCACGGGTCGCCAGCCATGCCGTCCCGCCTTTCGCCGCCACCTCGTGCGCGGCACCACCGCCCGCCGGCACCAGCACCGCAGTATGACGGGAAGCCCGCGCAGCAGCTTCCATCGGCGCGGCGGCGGGGTTACCGTCGGGCGTCGTGGAGTGGCTGACCATCGAGGTCTTCGACGAAGCCGCCGCCGCCTGGGTGTGGCGCGACCGGCACGCCGATGCGGTCGTCGCTGCCGCGCTCACCGTCGGGGCTCGGTACTGGGAGTGGCACGAGCACCGCTACGGCGTGGCCTTCGAGGTCTGCCTCCCGGACGACGCAGCGGTCGAG
>JBBSHH010000121.1:0-6629 GCA_038253225.1 Mycobacteriales bacterium
ACCGCGGCGTGCAGACGCACCCACCATTCCTGGAAGTGGATCGCCCGCCGGCCGTCGCCGTCGGAGATCACCACTGCGGTCTCCACCGGGTCGTCGCTCATCGGCAGCAGCCGGACGCCGGGCCGCCACCGCTCGCACAGCGTCGCCGTCACCTCCGACAGCGGCCGGCCGTCGGCGAGCATCGCGGTCCGCACGATGTGGGTGGCGAGGTCCCGGTCGCCGAGTGAGAACCAGCCCGGGCCGGCGCCGTACGCCGCGAGCTCGGCCGCCACGGTGAACGTCTCCGCCGACCGGCCCCAGCCCTGGTTGTCCTCGACGCCGCCGCCGAGGGTGTACATGACCGTGTCGAGGTCCGGGCAGATCCGCAGCCCGAACAGCGTGATGTCGTCGCCGGTGTTCCCGATCACGGTGACCTCGGCGGCCGGGCCGACCACGCGCAGCAGGCCGCGCAGGAAGCGGGCCGCGCCGACGCCGCCGGCCGGCACGACCAGCCGCCGCGGCCGCCCGGGGCTCGACATGTCGGCATGCTGTCAGACCGCCGCCCGACCCGGTCCTACGCTGGCGCGATGCATCCGAGCGCGGTCCGGCCACCCTCGGCCTCGGCGCTGCGCCGGGCGCTGCGCCGGGCCCGGGACGGGGTCGCGCTCGACCGGACCGAGGCGAGCGTGCTGCTTGCGGCCCGCGGCCCGGAGCTGGCCGACCTGCTGACCAGCGCCGGCCGGGTCCGCGACGCCGGCCTGCTCGCCGCCGGCCGGCCCGGGGTGGTGACCTACTCCCGCAAGGTGTTCGTGCCGCTCACCCGGCTGTGCCGGGACCGCTGCCACTACTGCACGTTCGCGACGACGCCGAGCCGGCTGCCGGCGCCGTACCTCTCCCCGGACGAGGTCCTCGACATCGCCCGCCGCGGTGCGGCGCTGGGCTGCAAGGAGGCGCTGTTCACCCTCGGCGACCGGCCCGAGCAGCGCTGGCCGGCGGCCGCGGACTGGCTGGGCTCGCGGGGCTTCGGCTCGACGCTCGACTACCTGCGGGCGATGGCGATCCGGGTGCTGGAGGAGACCGGGCTGCTGCCGCACCTCAACCCCGGCGTGCTGTCCTGGCCGGAGCTCCAGCGGCTCAAGCCGGTCGCCCCCTCCATGGGCATGATGCTCGAGACGACCGCGACCCGACTGTGGTCCGAGCCCGGAGGGGTGCACTACGGCTCGCCGGACAAGGAGCCGGCGGTGCGGCTGCGGGTCCTCGAGGACGCCGGCCGCAGCGCCGTGCCGTTCACGACCGGCATCCTCGTCGGCATCGGGGAGACCCCCACCGAGCGGGTCGACGCGCTGTTCGCGATCCGGCAGGTCGCCCGTGCGTACGGCGGCGTCCAGGAAGTCATCGTGCAGAACTTCCGGGCCAAGCCGGACACCGCGATGCGCGGAGCCGTCGAACCGTCGATGGAGGAGCTGGCCGCCACCGTGGCGGTGGCCCGGCTGGTGCTCGGCCCGGGGATGCGGCTGCAGGCGCCGCCGAACCTGGTCGACGAGGAGTTCGGGCTGCTGCTCTGGGCCGGGATCGACGACTGGGGCGGGGTGTCGCCGCTGACCCCCGACCACGTCAACCCGGAGCGGCCGTGGCCCCAGCTGACCCGGCTCGCCGCCGCCAGCGCGGCTGCCGGGTTCGAGCTGCGGGAGCGGCTGACCGCCTACCCGCCGTACGTGCTCGCCGGCGAGCCGTGGCTGGACCCGCGGGTGGCGGGGCACGTCGCCGCGCTGGCCGGCCCGGACGGGCTGGCCGCCGACCGCATCCCGGTCGGCCGGCCGTGGCAGGAGCCGGACGGCGGCTGGGCCTCGACCGGCCGGGTCGACCTGCACGTCGGCATCGACGTCGAAGGCCGCCGGGCCGGCGCCCGGGGTGACGTCGACGCGGTGTACGGCGACTGGGCGGCGCTGCGGGCGCGGCTGCCCGCCCCGGTGGTCCAGCGGCTCGGCGCCGACGTGCGCGGCGCGCTGCGGGCGGCGGCCGACGACCCCGCCGGCCTCACCGACGGGCAGGCGCTGGCGCTGTTCGAGGCGCAGGGCGTCGAGCTCGACGCGCTGTGCGGGCTGGCCGACGACGTCCGGCGGGCCACGGTCGGGGACGAGGTCACCTACGTCGTCAACCGCAACATCAACTTCACGAACATCTGCTACACCGGCTGCCGGTTCTGCGCGTTCGCGCAGCGGCGGACCGACGCGGACGCCTTCACGCTCTCGGTCGAGGAGGTCGGTGACCGGGCGGCCGAGGCGGCGGCCGCCGGGGCCACCGAGGTGTGCATGCAGGGAGGCATCGACCCGGAGCTGCCCGGCACGGCCTACTTCGAGCTGGCCGCGGCGGTCAAGCGACGGGCCCCTGACCTGCACGTGCACGCGTTCAGCCCGATGGAGGTCGTCAACGGCGCCAGCCGCACCGGGCTGTCCTTCCGGGACTGGCTCGTCGCCGCCCGCGCGGCCGGCGTCGACACGATCCCCGGCACCGCGGCGGAGATCCTCGACGACGACGTCCGCTGGGTGCTGACCAAGGGCAAGCTGCCCGCCGCCACCTGGGTCGAGGTGGTCACGACGGCGCACTCGGTCGGGCTGCGGTCGTCGGCGACCATGATGTACGGCCACGTGGACACCCCGGCGCACTGGGTGGCGCACCTGCGGCTGCTCGCCCGGATCCAGCAGCAGACCGGTGGCTTCACCGAGTTCGTGCCGCTGCCGTTCGTCCACCAGAACGCCCCGCTCTACCTCGCCGGGCTGGCCCGCCCGGGCCCCACCGAGGCGCAGAACCGGGCGGTCCACGCGATGGCCCGGTTGCTGCTGCACGGTCAGATCGACAACATCCAGTGCTCCTGGGTGAAGCTGGGGGCCGAGGGCTGCCGGCAGGTGCTCGCCGGTGGCGCCAACGACCTCGGCGGCACGCTGATGGAGGAGACGATCTCCCGGATGGCCGGGTCCCCGCACGGCTCCCGGCGGTCGGCCGACGAGCTGGTGGCGCTGGCCGCCGCGGCCGGGCGGCCGGCCCGGCAGCGGACCACGACCTACGGCCGGGTGCCCGGTCAGGGCGAGCTGGTGGCCGGGTCCGGACCGGCCGGGAGCGCGCCGCCGCCGTAGCCCTGAGTAATCAGATATGTACGCCTACCACTCGATGGGCTTGACGGCCGGGCACGACGCGCGTGTAATTCCACCTGTGTCTTTCCCCCTGTCGGCAGCGTCCGCGGCCGGCCAGGACAGGCCGGGACGGCGAGCGCTGGGCGCATCGGCCGGGACCCGGGTCCGTGGACAGGAGGCGCCGTGTCGGAGACCGGATTTCTGCTGAGGATCGACTCGCTGGCGGAGGAGTCGAGTTGGCAGGAGCAGGCGCTGTGTGCCGAGACCGATCCGGAGGCGTTCTTTCCGGAGAAGGGCGGCTCGACCCGGGAGGCCAAGAAGGTCTGCGTCGGCTGTGACGTCCGGGCCGAGTGCCTGAACTACGCGCTCGCCCATGACGAGCGGTTCGGCATCTGGGGCGGGCTCTCGGAGCGGGAGCGCCGGCGGCTCAAGCGCCGGGCCGGCTGACGCGCGGCTTCGCCGGCGGCGCCGATCGGCCGGTGCTCGCGTAGTGTCCGGCCCTGGGCCCCCCACCCCAACGGCACGCCGCACCCTGGAGCCGGAGCCCACGCCGCCGATGCCTTCGCCTTCGCCTTCGCCGCCGATGCCGCCGCCGCCGCCAGCCCGCGCCGGCTCGGCCACGCCCAGCCGGCCGACGGTCACCGCGGTCCTGGTGGTGCACGACGGCGGCCGGTGGCTGGCCGCCGCGCTGCCGGCGCTGGACGCCCAGACCCGGGCGCCGGACCGGGTCGTGATCGTCGACACCGGCAGCGTCGACGAGAGCCGCGCGCTGCTCGCCGGCCGGCCCGTGCTGCGGTTGCCGCGCGACACCGGCTACGGCGCCGCGGTCGGCGCCGCCCTGGCCGCCGCGCCGGCCGCTGCGCCGGCCGTCGAGCCGGCCGCTGCGGGTGGGGCGCCCGAGCGCTGGGGGTGGTTGCTGCACGACGACTGCGCGCCCCAGCCGAGCGCCCTCGAGGCCCTGCTGGCCGCGGCCGCGGCGAGCCCCGGCACCGGGGTGCTCGGGCCGAAGGTCCGCGGCTGGGACGACCCGGGCGCGCTGATCGAGATCGGACTGCGCACCGATCGGGCCGGGCGGCGGGACACCGGGCTCGACCGGCCCGAGCTCGACCAGGGTCAGCACGACGGCGGCCGACCGGTGCTGGCCGTCGGGACGGCCGCGGCGCTGGTCCGCCGCGACGTCTGGGACCGGCTCGGCGGCCTGGACCCGGCGCTGCCGCTGTTCCGCGACGACCTCGACCTCGGTTGGCGCGCCACCCTCGCCGGGGCGCCGGTGCTGGTCGTGCCGGCGGCGGTGGTACACCACGCCGCCGCGCTGACGGCCGGCCGGCGTCGCCCGGACGCCGAGCGCGGGCCGGCCCGCCGCACCTCGCGGCGGCACGAGCTCTACCTACTGGCGGCGAACCTGCCACTGCTCTCGCTGCTGCTCGCGCTGCCGCGGTTCGCCGCCGGCTCGCTGCTGCGGGTCCTGTGGGCGGTCACGACCGGCCGGCCGGCGACGGCCCGTGACGAGGTGCTGGCCGTGGCGGGGCTGCTCGCGCACCCGCTGCGGCTGGTGCGCGCCCGGCTGGCCCGCCGGCGCAGCCGGATCCTGCCGGCCCGCGCCGCCCGACACCTGTTGGTGAGCCGGCGGGCCCGGCTGCGCGCCAGCGGGGCGCTGCTCCGCGACCGGGTCGGTGGCCGCGCGGGCACCGCCGTGGACCCCGGCAGCGCGCGGCCGGTCCGGCCGGTTCCGCGGCTGCCGCGCCGGTCGGGGCTGGTGCTGCTGCTGGTCCCGGTCGTCGCGCTGGTCGCCGAGCGCCGGCTGCTCGGCCCCGGTGCGCTGGTCGGCGGTCGGCTGCTGGCAGCGCCGCCGGGCGCCGCGGATCTGTGGGCGATGTTCACCGGCGGCTGGCACCCGGTGGGGGTCGGGAGCACGGCGGCGACCCCGCCGTACCTGGTGCTGCTGGCCGGCCTGGCCGCGCTGCTGCTGGGCTCGGCGCCGCACGCCGTGGACGTGCTGCTGCTCGGCTGCGTCCCGCTGGCGGCGCTCAGCGCCTACGCCGCCAGTCGCTTCGTCACCCGGGAGCGCTCGCTGCGGCTGCTGGCGGCGGCGACGTACGCGCTGCTGCCGGTCGGCACCGGCGCGGTGGCCGCGGGCCGGCTGGACGTCGCGGCGGCGGTGGTGCTGGTCCCGTGGGTGCTCAGCGCGGGCCTGCGGGCGCTGGCTGCGCCGCCGTACGGCGGCTGGCGCCGGGGGGCTGTCGCGGCGTTGCTGCTCGCGGTGCTCGCCGCGTTCGCCCCGCTGCTCTACCTGGTCATCGCCCCGGTGCTGGCGCTGGCGGCGGCCTGGTCGCTGCTGCGCGCCGCCGGCCGCCGCGGGCGTCGCGCCGGCGGCGTGCTGATGATGCTGGCGGCACCGCCGCTGCTGCTGATGCCGTGGACCGCGGAGCTGCTGAACCGGCCCGGTCCGCTGCTGCTCGGGCCGGGGCTGCCGGTTCCCGGGCTGGTCGCGCCCGGCCTGCGCCCGGTGGACCTGCTGCTGTTGCACCCGGGCGGGCCGGCGCTGCCGCGGCTGGCGCTGACGGCGCCGCTGCTGGCAGCGGCTCTCGCCGGAGCCGGCTGCCGCCGCTCGCTCGCCGCCGCCGGTGTGCTGCTCGCCACGGCCGGCCTGGTGGCCGCCGGTTCGCTGGCCCGGCTGAGCGCAACGCCGGCCGCCGGTGGGCCGGGCGAGCCGGTGTGGCCGGGTCTGCCGCTGGTCGTGGCCGGAGCCGGGATGGTGCTCCTGGCCCTGCTCGCCGGCGCCGCGATGACGGACCGGCTGCACCGGTCGAGCTTCGGCTGGCGGCAGCCGGCCGCCGGTCTGGTCCTGCTCGCGCTGGCCGGCGGCCCGGTGGCGATGGCGGCCGGGTGGGTCAGCCGGGGTGCCGACGGCCCGGTGCAGCGCCGGCCGGCCGCGGTGGCGCCGGCGTTCGTAACCGCCGCGCTGGCCCAGCCGGACGCTCCCCGGCTGCTCGTGCTGCACCAGCTGCCCGACGGTCGGACCGGCTACCGGCTGCTGCGCGGGTCGGCCGAGACCCTGGGCGGTGCGGACCTGCGGCCCGACCCGCCGGCCGCCGCCCGGCTCGCCGCCGCCGTCCGCGACCTCACCGCCGGTGCCGGCGGCGGCGGGGTCGCCGGGCTCTGGACCTACGGTGTCCGCTTCGTGCTGCTCCGGCCGCCGGCGGCCGCGGCGCGGATCGCGGTCCTCGACCAGACCCCCGGGCTGACCCGGGTGGCGGTCGGCGACGGGTTTGCGCTGTGGCGGGTGGTGCCGCGGACCGGCCGGCTGCTCGTGCTGCCCCCGGAGCTCGCCGCGACGCTGGACCGACCGGCAGCCATCGCCGGCCGGCTCGACCGGGCCGGCGCCGAGGTCCTCGCCCCGCGGGGCGGTCGGGCGACGGTCCGGCCCGGCCCGCCCGGCCGGCTGCTGGTGCTGGCCGAGCCGGTGACCGCCGGCTGGCGGGTCAGCCTCGACGGCCGGCCGCTGCCGCGCCGGGTCGC
>JBBSHH010000122.1:0-6459 GCA_038253225.1 Mycobacteriales bacterium
AGCACGGTGATGCTGACAGCGGCGCCCAGCACCGACGTCACGGCAAGCGGACGACCAAGAAAACGCGACACGGCGGGTCCTTTCGGGACGACCCGCCCCCGTCGGCCGAGTCGTGCGCCACCGCAATGAGGACACCCGAACGGCGCAGTCGAACGGGCCGATTGGTGCAGCAATGGCGGCTGTCCTTACCGACGGTTACCTCGAAGGGGCGAAATCGTGACGTCGCGCGGCGTTACGGCACATACGCGCCGGCGGCGACGTCCTCGGCGAACTGGACCAGGGTCCGGACCGCGGCGCCGGTGCCCCCCTTCGGGGTGTAGCCGTGCGGCTCGTCGTTGTTGAACGCCGGTCCGGCGATGTCGAGATGGGCCCATTTCACCCCGTCGGCGACGAATTCGCGGAGGAAGATCCCGGCCACCAGCATGCCGCCGTACCGGTCGCCGGTGTTGGTGATATCAGCGACATCGGAGTCGATGGACTTGCGCAGCTCGTCGGGCAGCGGCATCGGCCACATCAGCTCGCCGGCCCGGCCGGCGGCGTCGACGACCGCGGCGCGCAGGTGGTCGTCGTTGGCCATCACCCCGGCGGTGCGGGTGCCCAGCGCCACGAGCTGCGCGCCGGTGAGGGTGGCCGCGTCGATCAGCACGTCCGGCCGGTCCTCGCAGGCCCGCACGATCGCGTCGCCGAGGACCAGCCGGCCCTCCGCGTCGGTGTTGAGCACCTCGACCTTCGTGCCGCCGTACATCGTCAGCACGTCGGAGGGCCGGATCGCCGCGCCGCTCGGCATGTTCTCGGCCGTCGGCATCCAGCCGGTGACGTTGACCGCCGGCGCCAGGGTGGCGATCGCGACCATCGCGCCGAGCACCGCCGCGGCGCCACCCATGTCGGACTTCATCCACTCCATCGCGGTGGCCGGCTTGAGGGACAGGCCACCGGAGTCGAACGTGATGCCCTTCCCGACCAGCGCCACCGAGCGGGTCGCGTCGGGGTGGGTGTATCGCAGGCTGACCAGCCGCGGCGGGTTGACCGACCCCTGACCGACGCCGAGGATGCCGCCGTACCCCCCGCGTTCGAGCCGGCGCTTGTCGAGGACCTCGACGACAAGACCGTGCGCGGCACCGGCCTCGACGGCGGCCTCGGCCAGCTCCTTGGGGTGCAGGTCCCCGGCCGGGGTGTTGACCAGGTCGCGGGTGAGCGCGACGCCGCGCGCCAGCGCGCCGGCCCGCCGCACGGCGTCCTTCGCCGCCCGGTCGCGCGGGTCCGGCACGACGAGGGACACCGCGGCCACCGGCGCCCGGTGCCGGTCCTTCGAGGCCTGCCGGTACCGGTCGTAGCTGTAGGCGCCGAGCAGGGCGCCCTCGCTGACCGCGCGCAGCTCCTCCGGGCCGGGGCGGCCGTTCGCCGTCGCCAAGGTCACCGCGACGCGCTTGGTCCCGGCCAGCGCCCGCACCCCCGCACCGGTCGCCCGGCGCAACGCCTCCGGCTCGTACCCCGCCCCGTCGGCCGGCACGTCGCCGACCCCGACCGCCACCACCGTGGCCGCGGTGGTAGCCCCCAGTGCGGCCACCCGGGTCATCTCGCCGGCGCGACCGGTGCCGCCCAGCGTCGCCACCGTCGCGGCGAGCCGGCCGCCGAGCGCCTCGTCGACCGGCTCCGTCCCGGGCAGCAGCACCAGGCCGGCCGGCCCCCTCGCGACGCCGACGACGATGGCGTCCACCCGCAGGGTGGGCGGGGCGCTGCTGGTCAGGCTCAGGCTGGTCACGAGCATCCGATCGTCGGGAGCAAGGCGGGGAAGCGACCCGATGGTAGTGGGGCCGACGCAGGCCGCCGCGTGGCGCGGGCCGGACGTCGATGGGTACGGTCCGCGCATGTCGGCTCCCGGGGCACCCTCGACGGGGGCGGCCCGACAGACCTCGCCGCTGCACGACCGACACGTCGCGCTCGGCGCGAAGCTCGCCGACTTCGGCGGCTGGCTGATGCCGATCGAGTACCCCGGTGGCGGTGTGATCAAGGAGCACACCGCGGTCCGTACGGCGGTGGGGGTCTTCGACGTGAGCCACCTCGGCAAGGCGACGGTGCGCGGCCCCGGGGCGATGGAGTTCGTCAACGCCGCGCTCAGCAACGACCTGCGGCGGATCCAGCCCGGCCGGGCGCAGTACACGCTGTGCTGCGACAACGCGACCGGCGGCGTCGTCGACGACCTGATCGCCTACCTGCACGGCCCGGACGAGGTGTTTCTCATCCCGAACGCCGCGAACACCGTCGAGGTCATCCGGCGGCTGCGCGACGCGGCGCCGGCCGGCGTCGAGGTGGTCGACCTGCACCGACGGCTCGGTGTGCTGGCCGTGCAGGGTCCCCGTTCCGCCGAGCTGCTAGGCGCCCTCGGCCTGCCCACCGAACACGAGTACATGTCGTTCACGACGGCGCGGTGGTTCGGTCGCTCCGTGGTCGTCTGCCGGTCGGGCTACACCGGTGAGACCGGCTACGAGCTGCTGCCGGCCTGGGCGGACACCGGGGCGCTGTGGGACGCGCTGCTCGACGCCGGGCGCCCACTCGGCGTGCTCCCGTGCGGGCTCGGCGCGCGGGACACGCTGCGCACCGAGATGGGTTATCCGCTGCACGGCCAGGACCTGTCGCTGGCGGTCACCCCGGTGCAGGCCCGGCTCGGCTGGGCGGTCGGCTGGGACAAGGCCGTCTTCTGGGGGCGCGAGGTGCTGCTGCGGGAGCGAGCCGAGGGTGCCGCCCGGCTGCTGTGGGGGCTGGAGTCCACCGACCGGGCCATCCCGCGGGCGCACATGGGGGTGTCCGACGCAGCCGGCCGGCACGTCGGTGCGGTGACCAGCGGCACGTTCTCCCCGACGCTGCGACGGGGGATCGGGCTGGCGCTGCTCGACCGCACGGTCGGCGCCGGCGACGTCGTGACCGTCGACGTCCGCGGCCGGCCGGCCGGCATGTCGGTGCGCAAACCGCCGTTCGTGCAGGTCTCGACCCGCTGACCTCAGCCCGCTGACCGCTCGGCGAGGGCGTCCACCTGCGCGCCGAGCCGGTCCAGCGTCCGGGCGAGGCCGTCGATGTCGCCGCGGGTCGCGCCCTGCTCCTCCGGGAGCAGGCTGACGATCACCATCCCGCCGGGGCTGAGCGTGGCCTCGGCCACCTGCTCTGGGCCGTCGGCGTTCTGCCGCCGCAGCGCCGCGTCGACCTCGGTCCGGCGCAGCCCCTCGTGACGCAGCGCCGCGTCGTCGTACTTCCCGTCCCGGATCAGCACGGTGGGCCTGCCCTGCACCAGCATGGAGATCCGGGGGCTGCGGGCGGCGGCCCGGACCACCGCCGCGTTGAGCGCGATCAGCACGGCCGCGCCCAGCAGGCCGCCGAGCAGCGAGTCGTCGTTGCCGATGATCGCGTTCTGGACCACGTTGGACAGCAGCAGCACGACGACGAGGTCGAACGACGTGAGCTGGGCCAGGTCCCGCTTGCCGGCGACCCGCAGCAGCACCGCGATGCCGGCGTAGACCGCGACGGTGCGGATCACCTTGTCGGCCACCGGGATGCCGATCGTGAACAGATCCGAGACGATCACGCGAACCTCCAGGGTGGGGCCGGCGACCCGGGCGGGTGGCCGGCGGCGGTCACGCGTCGCCGCGCAGCGCGGCCGGTATGTCGGAGGCCATCACCAGCAACGTCACGGTGGTGGCGACCTCGAGCAGCGCACCGAGGACGTCCCCGGTCACCCCGCCCAGCCGGCGGACGACATGTCGGCGCAGCACCGCGGTCGCGAACAGCCCCAGCGCCAGCGCGACCAGCGCCCGCAGCATCCCGTGCCGGGTGCCGGCGTCGCTGTCGAACCGGCCGTAGACCGCCGCCTCGACCCCGACGGCCAGCGTCCAGGCCAGTGCGACGCTTCGACGCACGGTACCCGCCACCAGCGCGCCGAGCCCGTCGGTGCGGGCCGCCGGGACGGCGGGTGTGCACGACCAGAGCACCGCGAGCCGGCCGACGAGGACCGCCAGCACCAGCGACTCGGTGCCGCGGTGCCGGGCGATGCAGACGGTCAGCGCGACCGTCTGCAGGAGCACGGTGAAGATCAGCGTGGTGGTGCCCAGCGGGCCGACCCCACCGGCGCGCATCACCTCCAGCGCCCGCTGCGGCGGGGCGTAGGACGCCAACCCGTCGGCGGTGTCGGCCAGGCCGTCGAGGTGCAGGCCGCGGGTGAGGACCGCGAGTGCGGTGACGGCCAGCGCTGCGGAGATCAGCGAGCCGATGAACTCCCCGGCGTAGAGGTGCCGGAACACGAAGAGCAGCGCCCCGACGAACAGCGCCAGCGCCGCCCCGACCAGCGGCGCCAGCGCGATGCCCCGACCGGCGACGACCCGGTCGACCCGGCCGGGGCGCAGCGGCAGCACGGTCAACGTCGTCAGCGCGAACCGCAGCGCCTCACCCACCTGCGGTCCGGTCGCTGACCCCGGCCGACCCGAACGTCGCCATCTCCGCGAGTGTGGCGATCGCGGCCGAGAGCAGCGGCAGCGCGAGCAGCGCCCCGGTGCCCTCGCCTAGCCGCAGCCCGAGGTCGAGCAGCGGGGACAGCCCGAGGTGCTCCAGGGCGATCCGCTGGGCGGGCTCGGGGGACCGGCTGCCGGCCAGCCACCAACCGCGGGCCCGCGGCGCGGCCCGCTGCGCAACCAGCGCCACCGCGCAGGGCACCACCCCGTCGAGCAGCACCGGTGTCCGACGGTCGGCGGCGCGGATCAGGAAGCCGGCCATGGCGGTGAGGTCCGCTCCACCGACGGCGGCGAGCAGCGGCAGCGGGTCCCAGTGCACCGGCCGGGAGCGTCGCAGCGCGTCCCGGACCGCGGCGGTCTTGCGCATCCAGCCCGCGTCGTCCACGCCGCTGCCGCGACCGACGACGGCGGCCGGCTCGCTGTCGGTCAGCGCCGCGACCAGCACCGCCGCCGGGGTGGTGTTGCCGATGCCGAGGTCCCCGGCGATAAGCAGGTCCGCGCCGGCGTCCACCTCCTCGTCGGCGATCGCCACACCGGCGGCGAACGCGATCACCGCCTCCGCCTCGGTCAGCGCGTCCTCGACATCGATCCGGCCGCTGGAGCGGCGGACCTTGTACCGGCTGGTCTCCGCCGGCGCGGCCGGCAGGTCGGCGTCCACGGCGAGGTCGACCAGCCGCACCCCGGCGTCGACCGAGCGGGCGAGCACGTTCACCGCGGCGCCGCCGGCGAGGATCGTCGTGACCATCTGCGCGGTCACCTCCGGCGGGTACGCCGAGACACCCCGCGCTGCGATCCCGTGGTCGCCGGCGAAGACGACCACCCGCGATCGGGCGAAGGGCCGCGGCGGGCAGCGACCCTGCGCGCCGGCCAGCCACACCGACAGGTCTTCCAGCCGGCCCAGCGCCCCGGTCGGCTTGGCCAGCCGCCGCTGCCGCTCGCGGGCGCGCGCCTCCGCGTCCTCGTCCCGACCACCGATCCCGATCGCGAGCGTGTCGAGGTCGACGGCTGGGACGGGCACAGGCCGAAGGCTAGTGCCGGTCACCGCAGTCGCTGCGGGATGCCGGCCGTGACCAGCCACACCTCGTCGGACTCCCGCGCCAGCCGGGCGTTGAGCCGACCGAGCTCGTCCCGGAAGCGCCGTCCGCTCGGGGTGGCCGGCACGACGCCGGAGCCGACCTCGTTGCTCACCGCGACGGCGTACGCCGCGGTACCCCGCCAGGCGGCGACGAGCCGGTCCACCCGCTGCGCCAGGTCGGCCGCCTCGAGCTGCCCGGCCAGCCACAGCGACACGCAGTCGATGAGCAGCGGGCCGGGCTCGGCGGCGAGCACGCCGGCGACGTCGTCGGTCTCGACGGTCCGCCAGTGCGACGGCCGGCGGTCCCGGTGCGCCCGCACCCGGGCGGTCCACTCCGGGTCGGCCGGCTGCTCCGGGTGGACCAGGTCCGCCGTCCGGCTGGTGGCGACGTAGGTGACCTCCGGCTCGGCGGCCAGCCGACGCTCGGCCGCCGCGGACTTCCCCGACCGCGCGCCGCCGAGGACCAGCACCCGGCGCGGCCCGGGGGCCGGCCGCAGCCCGGCAGGCGACCGCCCGACGCTGATCTCGGCCCCGTCGGGCAGCAGCTCCGCCCCCCAGTCGGCCAGCCGCCGGCCCAGCTCGGGCGGGGGCGGGTTGTGGTGGCCGAGGTGGACCGCGACCACCCGGGAACCGGGCCCGAGGGCCTGCCGGCGGCGCAGCTCGGCCAGCAGCAGGGGGAAGCTGACGACCGACGTCGGCGTCGGCGTGCCGGAACGGGTTGGGCCAGCCGTCGGCGGACCCGTGCCGAGCAGCGTCACTCGCACCGGAACTCCACCGGCGCCCCGAACGCGGCCCGCCTGGCCACCCGGCGCAGCGCCTGCAGCACCGGCCGCCCGGCGACCAGCACCAGCACCAGGTTGCCGACGGCACGCGGCACGTCGAAGCCCA
>JBBSHH010000123.1:0-6425 GCA_038253225.1 Mycobacteriales bacterium
CCGGGGAAGCCGGCGCCGTTCGGCGGCGGCGTCATGGCCGCCGGCGGTGTAAAGCTGACCGGCCAGTTCCCCGACTGCCTCGCCGGCGCGCTCGCCGGCCCGCCGACCGGGGCGGCCACGGACACCGGCCCGGCGCCGGCGGAGCCGCCGGTCGCTGCGTCGCCCCCGCCGCCGGCCGCTGCGTCGCCGCCGCCATCCCCGCCGCCATCCCCGCCGCCATCACCGCCGCCGCGGCCGCAGCCGCGACCCACAGCCGAGGCCATCGACCTGTTCGACGTCGCCGGCGCCCCGGTCGCCAAACGGGTGGCTCCCGCGCTCGGCGCCCTCCTCGCGCTCGTCGCGATCATCGTGACGGTCCGGCGCCGCCGGCGCTGACTCCAGCCCGCGTCAGCGCTCCCAGATCAGCGGGCGGCGCAGGCCGCCGACGAGCTGGGTCGGCCAGCGCGGGTCCGCCGTCAGCACCTCGACGCCGGCGGTGCGCGCCAGCACGGTGTCCTCGGACTTCACCCCCGGAGCGGCGCTGGGGTTCCAGGCGAAGGCCTGTGCCGCCTCGACCACCTCGGTGGAGGCGGCGGTGGCCAGCCGGTCCCGCGGCTCGTAGCCGGTGGGACCGCCCTGGTGGTGCGCCCGCCACTCCGTCGGGTCGAACCCGGCCGGTCCGTACGCCGCCGCGCCGGCGGTGAACACCGTCGCGACCGCCGCCCCCAGGCGGGTGGCCGCGTTGTAGGCGACGTCGACCGTGAGCAGCCGGGCGTGCGCGTCGCGCACGCCCGGATCGGGCCGGCCGAACGCGACGTAGCGGGTGAGGTTCGCGAACAGCCCGCCGCGGCGGGCGCAGGTCACCAGCATCACGAGGTCGCCGATCGGCGCTGTCGTCGGCAGCGGGTGCCGGTGCCGGCCGACGCGGGTGGCGCCGGCCACCAGCAGCACGACCGGGTCGAGCGCCCGCTCGGCCAGCGCGGCGGCGAGCCGACCGGCGGCGGCGTACTCGGTCAGCTCGGGGGACAGGGCCGCACAGGCGTCGGTCATCGCCGCGGCGGCGTCCGCCGCCACGCTGCGGTACCGGTCCACCTCGACCGGCAACAGCGACCGACGCGCTCGCTCGACCGCAGCCGAGACGTCCACGGCTGCGGGCAGGCCGCCGTCGGCACCGACCCCGGGGCCGCTCGGCAGCCGGGGGGCGAGGTCGGTGTCCCACGGCCACACCTCCCAGGCGGCGTCGAGCCGGCCGAGCTCCTCCGCCTGCAGCCGCGGCGCCTCGTTGACCGGGGCGAACACCCGGTCACGGTCCGGCCCGACGACAACCGCGGCGACCCCGACGTCCTGCGCCGCGAGGATGTGGGTGCGCCCGCCGCCGGAGTACCACGCCACGTTGGCCGGTCGGCGCAGCACGAGCTGCTCCAGACCGGCCGCCTTCATCACCGCCAGCAGCCGACCGCGCTTGACCGCGAGCTCGGAGTCGGTCACCTCGGCCGGAGCCCCGGGGCCGGCTGCGGTGTCCACGTCGGTCCCGCGCACCGCGGCCCGGCCGGCGTCCACTCGAGCCGGTCGATGCACATCCGTCGGGCGGTGCCGTCGCGGTCCCAGGCGTGGTAGACGATCCAGTCGGTACCGTCGGGGCCCACCACCACGCTGTTGTGGCCGGGCCCGAGCACCACGCCGGGTACCGTGCGCAGCACGGTGGGACGGTCGCCCGGCGGGTCGAACCAGGGGCCGTCGGGGGCGTCGGCCACAGCCACCGACACGCCGTACGACGCCTCCCGCCAGTTGCCGCCCGAGTAGAAGCACCAGTACCGGCCGTCGTGCTGGCGGACGAAAGGTCCCTCGGTGGTGTGCCAGTCGTAGACGTCGCCGTACATCGTTCGGTCCGCCTGGTAGCGCTGCCACTCGGCGCTGGCCCGCACGACCGTGCTGGGCCGGCCGGCCACCGTCGTCATGTCGAGCAGCCGGTCCACGGCGACGGTCGTGCCCGGCCGGTCACCGTCGAGGAGGTCCCGGGCGTAGTAGAGCCACCAACCGCCGTCCTCGTCCCGGAACGGCGAGGCGTCGATCGCGAACTCGGCCCGGTTGGTCACCGGCGCACCAGTGTCCCGGAACGGACCCTGCGGTAGGTCAGCCACCGCCACCCGGATGTGGTGTCCGGTGTCGCCCACCCCGGCGGAGAAGTACAGGTAGAAACGGCCGTCGGCGGCGGCGACCTCCGGCGCCCAGTAGTCCCGGGCGACCGAGCCGGCCAACGGCTCCAGCGCGGCGCCCAGCGGCTGCCAGCGGACAAGGTCGGTCGAGTGCATGACGTCGACCGTCGCACCGCGGCCCGGATCCGCAGTGCCGTAGGCGTAGTAATCCTCGCCGACCCGCAGCACGAACGGGTCGGCGAAGTAGCCGTCGTGCACCGGGTTCGTGTACCGCTGCGCCACCGGCTCGGGCCGCGGTGCAGCCGCCACCCCTTAGCCCTTGAGGCCGCTGCGCGACACGCCCTCGATGACGAACCGCTGGGCCACCGTGAACAGCAGCAGCACCGGGGCGCTGGCGACGACCGCACCGGCCATCAGCAGGTCGTAGCGCACCGTGTTGGCGCCCTGCAACGTCGCCAGACCCGCCGGCAGCGTCTGCTTCCCAGCGCTGAACAGCACGTACACCGGCCAGAGGAAGTCGTTCCAGTTCGTGAGGAACGAGAGCACCGCGAGCGTCACCAGAGCCGGGCGGGACAGCGGGAGGATCACCTTCGTGAAGATCTGCCGTCGGTTGGCGCCGTCGA
Organism: Mycobacteriales bacterium; assembly: GCA_038253225.1. GTDB lineage: Bacteria > Actinomycetota > Actinomycetes > JALYNC01 > JALYNC01 > JBBSHH01. The sequence goes on from JBBSHH010000123.1 coordinate 2,759, forward strand.
GGAACGCCGCCTCCTCCAGCTCGGCGGGCAGTGTGGAGAAGAACTGGCGGAGGAAGAACACACCAAACGCGCCCGCCGCACCGGGAACGATGACCGCGAGCAGGGTGTCGAGCCACTTCAGGTCCCCGACGATGAGGTAGTTCGGGATCAGCAGGATCACCGGCGGGATGAATAGCGTCGAGACGATCACGAAGAAGATCGCGCGCTTGCCGGGGAAGTCCATCCGGGCCAGCGCGTACGCCGCCATCGACGCGGTCGCCACGATCAGCACGGACTGGGCGGCGGCCGCGATGAGGCTGTTGACGAACCACCGCAGCACGGGGCTGCCGGCGCTGTGCAGGATCTGGTCGAACGCCTGGGTGCTGAACGGGTGGGGAATCCACTGCGGGGTGACCGCGACCGCACCCGCGCGGGTCTTGAAGGCGGTCGAGAGCATGAACACCAGCGGGCTGATGAACAGCAGCGTGAGCAGGATGAGGACCGCGTACAGAGCGATCTTCTTGCCCGGACCGGGCGCCCCCGGCGCCCGACCGGAGCCGGCCGCCGGCCGCGGCGCCGGCGCCGCGGTGGGCGTCGGCGTGACGGTGGCCATCTACTTCGCCTCCTTCTCGCGGAAGAGGAAGAAGACCACAGCGCTGACCACCATCAGCACGATGGTCAAGATGAAGCTCATCGCCGCGGCGGTCCCCATCGTGAAGTTCTTCAGGCCGGTCTCGGCGATGTAGTAGATCGCCGTCCTCGTCTGGTTCCCGGGGCCGCCCTGCGTCATCAGGTAGGACTGTCCGAACATATTCGCCGACCCGATGATCGTCACGCTGACGATGAACAGCAGCACCGGCCGCAGCCCCGGCATCGTGACGTGCCGGAAGCGCTGCCAGGCGTTGGCCCCATCCACCCGGGCCGCCTCGTAGAGCTCCTTCGGGATGTCCTGCAGCCCCGCCAGGTAGATCACCGCATTGAACCCGAGCGTCCACCAGACGGTCGCCCCGACCAGCGCGATCCAGGCCCAGGGCAGCTTGTTCAGCCACGGGATGGTGCTGGAGGCGCCGATGACGCCGAGGTAGTGGTTGACGAGCCCGATGTTCGTGTCGAGCAGGTAGCGCCATAGGACGCCGATGACCGCGACGCCGAGGACGTACGGCGCGAAGTACAGCGCCCGGAAGAAGTTGCGCCCAGCGAACTTCGCGTTCATCAGCAGCGCTACCAGCAACGGCACCAGCAGCAGCAGCGGCACGCTGAACAGGGTGAAGATGCCGGTCGCCTTCATCCCCCGCCAGAAGTTCGACCCGTAGATGGATTTGCTGCTGAACAGGTCGGTGTAGTTGGCGAGCCCCACCCACGGCTTACCCGGCAGGGTGAAGTCCCAGTTGTGCAGGCTGATCCAGATGCCGTAAAAAGCCGGTCCCAGCACAAAGACCGTGAACAGCAGAAGGTAGGGGGCCAGGAAGACGTAGGCCGTCCACCGGCTGCCGGTGCGGCCGCGCCCCGAGACCGGGGCGCGGCCGACGTCGGTCTGGTCCAGGACATCGGGCCCTGCGGCGACTGCGGCGGATCGGACCGCCGGCCGCTCGACTCCATGCGTGGACATCGGGAGCTAGCCCCCGAACTTGCTCTTGTTGGCCTCCATGAGCTTCGAGGCCTGGCCGGCCGCCGACGACAGGGCCGTCTTGGGGTCCTGCTGGCCGAGAACGGCCTTCTGCACCGCCACCTCCAACGTCTGCGCACCGACATCGCCGATTCCCGGGATCTGCGGCATGAAATGCAGCGCGTCGACGTGCTCGGCGATCTTCGCCTGCGGCAGGGTCTTGAACTCGGGGCTGTCCCGGACGCTGTTGCGGGCCGGGATCATGCCGGACTTCGCCCACTCCAGCGACTGCTTGCTGATGTAGGAGATGAAGGCCTTGGCGGCCAGCACCTTGTTGTCGTCACCCTTCGCCTTGGGCAGCACGAAGTTGTGCGAGTTCGACCAGGAGGCCAGTGTGTCGCCGATCTGCGGGATGAAGGACAGGTCCCAGCTCAGCCCGTTCGTCGTGCTCTTGAGGTCGTTGATCTGCCAGATACCATCCCAGGTGACGGCGTCCTTGCCGTTCTTGAAGGCGGTGTATTGGGAGTCCGCGGCCACGTTCTTCGGGCTGCGGCCCTTCTTGACCTGGTCGACCATCCAGGTCAGCGCCTTCATCCCCGCGTCGCTGTCGAAGGTCGCCTTGGAGTTCGCGGTGTCGTAGGGCTCACCACCGTTCTGCCAGAGCAGCGAGAGGAACATCAGGTGGCTCGGCCAGTGCACCGGCATCCAGAACGGCTGGCCGACCCCGGCGGCAGAGAGCTTGTCGAGCGACGAGCTGAAGTCCGGGTCCTTGTCCGGCAGCGTCGTCAGCCCGGCCTTCTGGAGCGACGCCTTGTTGTAGTACTGCGCGAGTGAGTGCACATCCAGCGGGATGCCGAACCGCTTGCCCTGGTAGATGCCGGCCTTCCAGATCGCCGGGATGAAGTCGCTCTCCTGGAACTTCAGCTCGGTGACGACGTCGTCCAGCGGAATGATGGTCTTGCGGGCAGCGAACGTGGACAGCTGATCCTCGTGCATGATCGCCACGTCCGGGCCCTTGCCGGCGAGCACCGCGGCGGGCAGCTTCTGGTAGAAGTCCGACCACTGGATCGTGTTCATCGTGACTTTGATCTTGGGGTTCTTCGCGTTGAAGTCGTCGACCATCTTGCGCATGTGCGGGCCATCGCCGCCGGTGAAGCCGTTCCAGTAGGCGAGGGCGACGTGCGGGCCGGTGTAGGTGCCGGTGAACTTCTTCCCGCTGCTGGTGCCGGTGTCGCCCGCGGACTTGCCGCCGCCGCAGCCGGCCAGCAGCAGGCCGGCTCCGGCGGCCGCCCCGGCGCCAAGGAAACCGCGCCGGGACAGGCCCGCGTTGACGACGTCGAGACGAGGGTCCGCAGCGTTGTCGCTCCGGCCCGAGTGGTCACTCATGGCGTGCTCCTTTGTGGGCCCCAGAGGGGGCGCGGCTACGGTCGGTGAACGCGGAAGTAGTCGAACCGCGCGGTGGCGGGCGAGCTGGCGGACGAGCCGAAGCCGCCGAAGCCCAACGAGACGAGACCGATCCGCGGGTGGGTGCCGGCAGGCAGCGTCCAGACCCCGCCGATGGTCCAGTGCCGGCCGTCTCGGCTGGAGCTGGCCTGGAACTCGTGTTCACCGTTGCGGGGGTCCAACCGGTGGCTCAGGCGCAGCCACGTGGTGGGCGCGGGAGTACCGACCGCCATCCCACCGGTGAAGACCTGCGTGTCGCTGAACGGCTGCTCCTTGAGGAATTCCGTCTGCCGCGTGTTCCAGATGGCCACGTGCGCCAACCGCAGGAACTGATCGTCGTCAACATAGGCGACCAGACCGGCCTGCTCAAAGTTCAACACGGTGTTCGTGCCCAAATTGATGCTGACCTTGGTCTCCACGGTGTAGGCGCCACTCGGGGCGGTGCGCAGCAGCACCGACGCGACCCCGCCGGGACCGGTCAGGTCGCCCGACTGCGTCGGCCAGACGTAGGCACCGTTGCTCAGCATGCCGTCCGGCTGACGCACCCAGCTCCAGGCCGGCTGGAGCGAGGAGGAGTTGAACTCGTCGCTGTAGGCGTAGTCGACCGGTCCCACCGCCGGCGCCGGCGCCAGCGACGAC
>JBBSHH010000124.1:0-6251 GCA_038253225.1 Mycobacteriales bacterium
ACCTGAGGGCGTACGCGGAGTCGGTCCGGGACGGCTACCGGCTGGTCGAAGCAGACCTGCTGCTCTCGGCGATCCACGGGCTGGCGGGCGATTGGCGGCGCTACGGCGAGGCCCGGGCGCGATGTCTCACCGGCCTGCAGCAGCTGGGCGACCCGCCGGCCTTGCGGATGCAGGTCATGTACTTCGTCTGGCCGCTCGTCTTCGCAGGTCGGCTCCGAGAAGCGCAGCAGTCGAGCGAGGTGGCCTACGAGCTCGCGATCCGGCTGGAGGAGCGAGAGTTGCTCATCACAGTCGTCGAGAGCATCGCCCTCGCAGCTGGGATGCAGGAGGACTACCCAAGCGCAGCCAAGTGGTTCGCCGAGGCGATGAACTACTACGAGAACGTCCACGAGGGAGCGGGCGGCGCCCGCGCTGACCGCTACATCCGGGCGACTCTGAGCTTCCGCGGCCTGGTCGCGCTCCGCGAGGGGCGGCTCGACGACGCCGCTGCCGACCTGGCCCGCGCGTTGGAGATCAAGCGCGCTATGGGTGACCGGATCGGCACTCCGGAGCTCTACGTGTGGCGAGGACAGTTGCATGAGGTTCACCGCGATTGGGCGGCCGCCGAGGCGGACTACCGGGCGGCGTTGGACCTCGGCGACGTGCACCGCGGCTACTTCGACGCGCTGGCCTGGGTGGGTCTCGCCCGGGTCGACGCGGCCCGCGGCCGGCACGAAGCGAGCTCGACCGACCTGACCGAAGCCGCGCAGCGCGCCGAGCAGCGCAAGTACGCCGATGTGCTCGCCCAGGTCGCGCTGGCTCGTGGTCGGCTGGCGTGGTCCGCGGTCGGCTCGGACGGTGACGTCGCGGCGGTGGTGAGGTCGTACCGGGTCGCCCTGGGCCAGGCGCTGCAACACAACAGGTTCACTTTGGACGAGATCGTCGGTGGCCGCGCGGGCGGGAGCCCACTGCGGCCGGTCGTGGAGGAGTGCCGCGACCACGGCTCCGTGGGCCTGCGGGTGCTGGAAGAGCTGCACTCCTGGTGGCGGACCGGACGAGTCGTCCTCGACGGCGCCGACGATGCCCAGACCCTGCAGGAGGCAGAGCGCACCGCGCGGGTGACCGAGCCGGGAGACGGGACCCCGCAGACGTCGGTGCTCGAACGGCTCGGCGTCGCGCTCGAACGCTGATCGCCCCCGGATCTGACAGCTCGCTCGGTCGGGACGTGCGCTCAGCGGTGCCGGCCTGCGGCAGCCGGTGCGACTCCGTCCGCGACTGGCGCTGGTGACCTGATCAGACCTCGATGACCAGCGGGAGGATCATCGGGCGGCGGCGGTAGGTGTCGCCCACCCAGCGGCCGACGACCCGGCGGACCAGCTGCTGGAGCTGGCGGGCGTCGGAGACGCCCTCCGCCGCAGCGTTCTCCAGCGCCGCCTCGATCAGCGGCCGGACGGCGGCGAACGCGTCGACCTCGCCACTGAAGCCGCGGCTGTAGATCTCCGGCGCGGCGGTGACCTTCCCGGTCACCGAGTCGACGACGACGACGATCGTGACGAAACCCTCCTCCCCCAGGATCCGCCGGTCCTTGAGCGAGGACTCCCCCACGTCGCCGACGCCCAGCCCATCGACGTAGACGTAACCGCAGGGCACCTTCCCGGTGATGCTTGCCCGTCCGTCGACCAGGTCGACGACGACGCCGTCGTCCGCGAGCACGATCCGCTCCGGTGATACGCCGGTGGCCGCGGCCAGCGCGGCGTGCGCCCGCAGGTGCCGCCACTCGCCGTGGATCGGCATGACGTTGCTCGGCCGGGTGGCGTTGAGGACGTAGAGGAGCTCACCGGCCGGCGCGTGCCCGGAGACGTGCACCCGGGCGTTGCCCTTGTGCACCACGGTCGCTCCCCACCGGGCCAACCCGTTGATCACCCGGTAGACGGCGTTCTCGTTGCCCGGGATCAGGCTGCTGGCGAGCACGACCGTGTCGCCGGCCTCGATGCGGATCTGGTGGTGGTCACGGCTGGCCATCCGGGACAGCGCCGAGAGCGGCTCGCCCTGCGAGCCGGTGCAGACCAGGACCACCCGCTCGGCCGGCAGGTCGTTGATCGCCTTCATGTCGACCATGAGGCCGGTCGGGATCCGCAGGTAGCCCAGGTCGCGGGCGATGCCCATGTTGCGGACCATCGAGCGGCCGACGAACGCGACGTGCCGGCCGTGCGCCGACGCGGCGTCGAGGACCTGCTGCACCCGGTGGACATGGCTGGCGAAGCAGGCCACGATCACCCGCTGCCTCGCCGCCGCGAAGACCGACTGGAGGACCCCGCCGATCTCCCGCTCGCTGCTGACGAACCCGGGCACCTCGGCGTTGGTGGAGTCGCTCATCAGCAGGTCGACGCCCTCGGCGCCCAACCGGTGCAGGGCGCCGAGGTCGGTGAGCCGGCCGTCGAGCGGGAGCTGGTCCATCTTGAAGTCGCCGGTGTGCACGACGACACCGGCGCTGGTCCGGATCGCCAGCCCGAGCGCGTCCGGGATCGAGTGGTTGACGGCGAAGAACTCGCAGCTGAAGGGGCCGAACCGCTCCCGGGCTCCCTCCTTGACCTCCAGCGTGTAGGGCTTGATCCGGTGCTCGGCGAGCTTGCCCTCGAGCAGCGCCAGGGTGAGCCGGGAGCCGACCACCGGCAGGTCCGGCCGCTCCCGCAGCAGGTAGGGAACCGCCCCGATGTGGTCCTCATGGCCGTGGGTGAGCACGATCGACTCGACGTCGTCCCAGCGGCCGCGCAGATAGCTGAAGTCGGGCAGGATCAGGTCGACACCGGGCTGCTCGGTCTCCGGGAACAGCACGCCGCAGTCCACGATCAGCAGCCGGCCCGAGTGCTCGAAGACCGTCATGTTGCGACCGATCTCGCCGAGACCGCCGAGCGCGACGATCCGCAGCCCGTCCGTGGGCAGCGCCGGCGGGGCGCCGAGGTCGGGGTGCGGGTGGCTCACAGGTGCACCGTCACAGGTCGACCCCGGCCGCCTTCGCGTCGAGGCGCAGCTGCTCGACCTGCTCGGCAGTGGCGTCGACGAGCGGCAGCCGGACCGGGCCGCCGGGCAGCCCGAGCAGCCGCAGCGCAGCCTTGGCGAGCAGCACACCCTGGGTGCGGAAGAACCCGGTGAAGACCGGCAGCAGCTCCTGGTGCAGCTCCCGGGCTCGGCCGACGTTCCCGCCCTCGAAGGCGTGGATCATCTCCGCGGTGCGGGCCGCGACGACGTGGGTCGGGACCCCGACCACACCGACGGCCCCGACGGCGAGCAGCGGCAGCGTCAGCGCGTCCTCACCGGAGTAGACCGCGAGGTCGCTGCGGGCCCGGAGCCAGCCGGTCGCGACGAGGTCGCCCTTGGCGTCCTTCACCGCGGCGATGCGCGGATGCTCGGCCAGCCGGACGAGCGTGTCGGTCTCGAGCGGGACCCCACTGCGACCGGGGATGTCGTAGAGCATCACCGGCAGGTCGGTGGCGTCGGCGAGAGCCCGGAAGTGCGCCAGGAGACCCGCCTGGGGCGGCTTGGAGTAGTACGGCGTCACCGCCAGCAGGCCGGCCGCCCCCGCCTTCTGCGCGGCCTGCCCCAGCTCGATGGTGTGCGCTGTGTCGTTGGTGCCGACGCCGGCCAGGACGATCGCCCGGTGGCCCACCGCGCCGACGACGGCCCGCAGCAGCCGGTCCTTCTCCGCGTCGCTGGTGGTGGCGGCCTCGCCGGTGGTGCCGCTGATCACGAGCCCGTCGTTGCCGGTGTCGATCAGGTGGCAGGCCAGCGCCGCCGCGCCGTCGAGGTCGAGGCCCCCGTCGGCGGTGAACGGCGTGACCATCGCGGTCAGCACGGTGCCGAAGGGCTTGGCGGCGGTCGGGGTCGGTCCGGGCATGAACGAACGCTACCTCTCCGTGGTCACGGGCTGACCCGGCCGCAGAGCTCGAAGGCCGCGTGCGTGATCGGCATCCGCCGGGCGAAGTGAGCCTCCATCTGCTCGGCCACCATCTCGATCTCGCGCTGCGGGTAGGAGGGGAACCGGGACCCGTCCCGGTTGGTGCGCAGCGACAGGAACGACATCAGCGCCCGGGCGTTGCAGGTCGCGTACATCGTCGAGTACGTGCACACCGGCAGGACGCCTCGGGCGACCTCGCGGGCGACGCCCGCCTCGAGCATGGCGCGGTAGGCGGCGTACGCGGTGCGGCACGACTCGCTGGTCGCCGCGGCGACGAGCCGGTGCTGCTCCGGGGTGCCCGCGACGAACGTGTAGTGGCCGGGCTTGCCCTCCTGCACGAGGCTGCGGTCCGCCGCCGGCAGGTAGAACACCGGCCGGAGCTCGCGGTAGCGGCCGCTCTCCTCGTTGTAGGAGAACGTCCGGTGCCGCATGAACTCACGGAAGACGAAGATCGGCGCGCTGACCAGGAACGTGAAGCTGTTGTGCTCGAACGGCGTGCCGTGCCGCGAGCGCATCAGGAAGCGGATCAGGCCGGCCGACCGCTCCGGGTCGTCGGTCATCGCCGCCAACGACTGCTCGGCCGCGGTCGAGACGCGAGCCGCCCACACCACATCGGAGTCGGCGGCGCTGGCCTTGACCAGCTCGACGCTCATGTCGGAGCGGAACTGCGGGGTGAACTGGTCCGTGCTCGGCTCCAACAGCTGGTCCGTCGTCATCGGCGGCAGGATACCGTCCGATCGCGCCGCTGCCGGTCACCGAGACGCCAGCGCCGCGTGCAGCGCGGGCCCCAGGTCCCCCCGGTCACCGACGGCCACCCGGTCCAGCCCCAGCCAGCCGGCCAGTGTGCGCAGCTCGACGGCCAGCTCGGCAGCGGTCTCAGGCGGCGCGCCCGGTTCGGCGTACGCCGCCGGCACCCGCAGCGTCCGGGCGGACCGGTCGGACTTGAGGTCCACCCGCGCCACCAACCGGTCACCGAGCAGGAACGGCAGCACGTAGTAGCCGTGCACCCGCTGGGGCGACGGCGTGTAGATCTCGAGCCGGAACCGGAAGTCGAACAGCCGCTCGGTACGGCTGCGCTCCCAGACCAGCGAGTCGAACGGGGAGAGCAGGGCGCGCACCCGCGCCCGGCGCGGGATGCGGGCCTGGTGCCACAGGTACGCCGGCGGCCGCCAGCCGCGGACCCGCACCGGCAGCAGCTCGCCGGTGGCGACCAGCTCGCGCACCCGGGCGCGGCACTCCCCGACCCGGAGCCGGAAGTAGTCGCGCAGGTCCGACTCGGTCGCGACGCCGTGCGCTCGGGCCGTCACCCGCACCAGCTCCCGCTGGGCGTCCTCGCGCGCCGGCGTCGGCGCGGCCAGCACCGCGGGCGGCAGCACCCGCTCGGTCAGGTCGTAGAGGCGCTCGAAGCTGCGCCGCCCGGCGGTGGTGACGGCGCCGATCCAGAACAGCCACTCGAGCGCGACCTTGCTGTCCTTCCAGCCCCACCACGGGCCGCCCCGCTGGGCGCCGGCCGGCTCGAGCTCGCCGGCGCCGACCGGGCCGCGGGCGGCCACCTCCGCGAGCACCGCGTCGATGTAGCCGGGCCGGTCCCGGGCCAGCCGGGTCGGGCGCCCCCACGCGTCCTCACCGGCCGCGGCCCGGGCCATCCGCCAGCGCAGCACCGGCTGCAGCCGCACCGGCAGCAGCGACGCCTCGTGCCCCCAGTACTCGAACAATTCGTGGTCGCGGTAGGCGGCGGCGGTCAGCAGCTCCACCGGATACGCGCCGAGCCGGGAGTACAGCGGGAGGTAGTGGGACCGCACGAGCACGTTCACCGAGTCGATCTGGAACAGCCCGACCCGGTCGAGCACCCGGCGCAGGTGCCGGCGGTCGGGACGTCCGGTCGGTCGCGGGTCGAGGAAGCCCTGCGCCGCGAGCGCGACCCGCCGGGCCGCCCCGGCCGTCAGCTCGAGGGCGACCGGCGGAGCGGCCGGACCGGTCATCCCCCGGATTCTGCCCTGCGCCGTGCCTGCCGGGGGGGCGCCCGCATCGGTCGTCCGGTCCGGGCCCCGGTGCACTTCGCGTGCGCGGCGGTGAGCGCTGCGTGACAAAAGGCGGCCGGACGGCAATGGTCTCTTGACGTTCGGCGTGATCCGACCCGATCCGGTATGTCCGGTCCGGCGCCGGCCGCTACGGTCCGAGCGCGGCACATCGCCAGCACCGCATCGGACATGGAGGTCTGGATGCCCCATCTTTCGGCTCGACGGTGGCTGCTCGCAGCAACCGCTGTCACGACCATCGCCGCGTTCGCGGCACCGTCGCAGGCCGCGACGCCCGG
>JBBSHH010000125.1:0-6226 GCA_038253225.1 Mycobacteriales bacterium
AGGTCATGTGCACGGGCGCTGCCGGCGCTCGGCCTGCCCACCGGGCCGGTTCGGTCGGTGGCCGTGTGGGGCGACGAGGCGCAGGTCCGGTTGGCGATGAGCGTGCTGTTCCTCGCCCGCTTTCGGGACGGGTGGAAGGTGACCGGCGCCGGTTGCAAGCCGCGCCCCGGTATGCCCTACGACTGCGACGTGGAGGCCTGACCGGTGCGTACCGTCTTCGTAGCGACGCTGCTCTTCGTGGGTGCCGGCTTGACCTACATCATCACGATCGGGTTGCTGCAGCGGTGAGCGTCCGACGCTTCCTGCGCGAGAACGGGCTGACGGTCTTCTTCGGCGTCATCCTGCTGCTCGCCCTGGCCGGTCAGTCGGTCGCCGGCCTGGCGGAGTTCAACAACCAGCAGATCGCGCAGGGCCAACAGGCCGTGTCCTACCTGCACTACCTCACCTCGTCCGACTTCGCGGTCGACGTGGCCGAGAACTGGCAGTCCGAGTTCCTGCAGTTCTTCCTGTACATCTTCGCCACCGTCTGGCTTGTGCAACGCGGGTCATCGGAGTCCAAGCAGCTGGACCAGGTCGGTCGGGAGTCGGATGAGGAGCAGAAGGTAGGTCGGTTCGCCCCCCCAGACGCTCCCCGCTGGGCGCGTGTCGGCGGCGTCCGCCGCGCCGTGTATTCGCAGTCCCTCGGGCTGGTTATGGCAGGCATCTTCGTGCTGTGCTGGCTGGCGCAGTCCGTCGCGGGTACGGCGGCCTACAACGCGGCGCAGCTGAGTCAGCGGGAGGACCCGGTGAGCTGGTCCGGCTACGTCACCTCGGCGGACTTCTGGAGTCGCACGCTGCAGAACTGGCAGTCCGAGTTCCTGGCTGTCGCGTCGATGGCCGCCTTGTCCATCTTCCTGCGCCAGCGCGGCTCACCGGAGTCCAAGCCGGTGGGCAGCCCGCATGCGGTCACCGGCGGGGAGAGCTGAGAGCCCCGACGACCGCAGGGGGCGCCTTGACCGGCGGTGCGATGGAATGTGCGCATGCGCCCCGAGCTGACCGTGCCACCGAAACTGACCGCGGGGGACCGGGTCGCTGTGGTGTCCCCGTCGTACGCCGCGCCGGGCGCGTTTCCCGCCGTACACGAGCAGGCCATGCGGCGGCTGCGTGCGGAGTTCGACCTCGAGCCGGTGGAGTACGCGACGACCCGACGGCTCGGCGCTACGCCGGCGGACCGGGCCGCCGACCTGATGGCCGCGTTCGCGGACCCGACGATCCGGGCGGTGCTCGCGACAATCGGCGGAGACGACCAGCTGACCGTGCTGCCGTTCCTGGTCGCCGCGGTCGTGACCGCCGACCCCAAGCCGTTCGTCGGCTACAGCGACAACACCAACCTGCTCAATTGGCTGTGGAACCTCGGCGTCGCCGGCTACCACGGTGGCTCGACGATGGTCCACCTCGGTCGGGGCGGGCGCCTGCACCCGGTGTCGGCCGGCTCGCTGCGGGCGGCGTTGCTCACCGGCGGGGACGTGGAGCTGCACCCGGTCGAGAGCTTCAGCGAGGACGAGCTCGACTGGGCTGACCCGGACTCCCTCGACAAAGAGCCGCCGGTGCAGGACAGCCCGGGCTGGGACTGGCACCAGCCGGGGGTGGTGGTGACCGCTCCGACCTGGGGCGGCAACCTCGAGATCCTGCACTGGAACCTCGCCGCCGGTCGCTGGATCCGACCGGTGGAGGACTACGCCGGCTGCGTGCTGCTGCTGGAGACCTCGGAGGAGATGCCGGCCGCGGAGGAGGTGTTCCGGATGCTCCGCAACGCCGGTGAGCGCGGGCTGCTGGCCCAGTTCCCGGCGCTGCTGGTCGGCACCGCCAAGGCCAGCAGCCTCGACCACCGCCGCGCGGCCGCCGACCGGGACCGCTACCGGGCCGAGCAGCGAGCCGCGGTATTGCGGGCCCTCGAGGCCTACAACCCGCAGGCCATGGCTGTATTCGGCGTGGACTTCGGGCACACCGACCCGCAGTGGGTGCTGCCCTACGGCGGCAGCGTCACCGTCGACGGCCCCCGGCGGCGGATCACCGCCCACTACTGAGCCGCCGACGTTCTCAGGCGGCGGTGTCGGCCGGGCCGGCGCCGGGCCCACCGGCGCCCATGCCGCTCCGGACGGCGGTGACGGCGAAGCTCTTGTCCAGCTTCACCGTGACGAGCGAGCCGTCCGGCTTGGTCATGTGCGCCTCGTACGCAGCGCCGTCGGCGTCGGTCTCCACCCGGTACACCGTGCCGCCGGGCACCGCCTTCAGCGCGGCGGCGCGCACCCGCTGCGCGGTGGTGCCGGTCAGCGCCTTCTCCCCCGCGCGCATCGGCGTGGCTCCGCCGGGCCGACCGCCCGGTGCGGTCCCGGCCTGCCAGGCCGGCCCGGCGGTGTTCGCGGTGCTCGCGGCGGTGGCTGGGGAGGCGGTCGAGGCCGCCGACGCCGTCAGCGAACCCGCCAAGATGCCGCCGCCCACGGCGCCAGCCGCGACCAGCGCGGCCAGCCCGGCGAGCCGCCGGCCGGAACCACCGCGGGCTGGTGTGGTGTTCTCCATTGCTGTCCTCCTTCGTCGGCCGCCCCGGTGGCGGCGCGCTGCCGGAGCTGGTCAGCCGCGACGACTGGGGCTACCCGGTGCTGCCCGCCGGGGCCGTACCGGCGGGCCTGGCCGGGCACGCCCGCCGAGCCGTGCGGGACTGCCCCACCGCGGCGCTGCGACTCACCGGCGGCGGCCCGGCCGGGTGACCGTCGGGCCGGCCCGAGGTGCTGTGAGACGGTGCCGAGGTGGAGGACTACCGCACGCTGAACCGGGCCAGCTGGGACGAGCGCGCGCCCGCGCACGCCGCGTCGCCCGACTACGCCTTCGACCGCTTCGTCGCCGACCCGACGTTCCTCAGCGAGGTGGTGCGCTTCGACCTGCCGCGGCTGGGCGCCGTTCGCGGGCTGCGCGGCGCGCACCTGCAGTGCCACATCGGCACCGACACGATCTCACTCGCCCGGCTCGGCGCCCGGATGACCGGGCTGGACTTCTCCGCCGCGTCGCTGGCCCAGGCCCGGCGGCTCGCCGGGCAGGTCGGTGCGGCGGCGGACTTCGTCGAGGCCGACGTCTACGACGCGGCGGACGTCCTGGACCGGGGCTCGTTCGACCTGGTGTTCACCGGGATCGGCGCGCTGTGCTGGCTGCCCGACGTACGCCGGTGGGCCGGCGTGGTCGCCGAGCTGCTGCGCCCCGGCGGTCGGCTGTTCCTGCGCGAGGGGCATCCGATGCTGTGGACGCTGGCAGACCCCCGGGACGACGGGCTACTGGTCGTGGAGTGGCCGTACTTCGAGCGGCCCGAGCCGACGGTCTGGGACGAGGGCGGCACCTATGTGCAGACCGAGGTGACGTTCGAGCAGAACCGGACGCATGAGTGGAACCACGGGCTCGGCGAGACCGTGACGGCTCTGCAGGACGCCGGCCTGGAGCTGACCATGCTCGTCGAGCACGACAGCGTGCCGTGGGATGCGCTGCCGGGCCAGATGGAGCGGCGTCCCGATGGGGAATGGCGGCTGGTGGACCGGCCCTGGCGGCTGCCGCACAGCTACACGCTGCAGGCCCGCCGCAGCGGCGGTTGACCGGTGCGGCGCGCAGGCGCCCCGATCGGGGCAGGATGTGCCGCGTCGATGTTGTTGGGACCAGCTGGAGGTTGCCCGATGGAGTACCGGACGCTCGGCCGCAGCGGCTGCGCCGTGTCGACGTACGCGCTCGGCACGATGACGTTCGGTTCGGAGACCGACGAGTCGGGCTCGCACGCGCAGCTCGACCGGTTCGTCGAGTCCGGCGGCACGCTGATCGATACCGCCGACGTCTACAGCAAGGCCGTCTCGGAGGAGATCATCGGCCGGTGGCTCGCCGACCGCGGGCCGGAGCTGCTGGCCCGGGTGGTGCTGGCGACCAAGGGCCGGTTCCCGACCGGGGACGGCCCCAACGATGTCGGGCTGTCGCGGCGGCACCTCGCGCGGGCGCTGGATGCCTCGCTGCGTCGGCTCGGCGTCGAGGCGGTGGATCTCTACCAGGTGCACGCCTGGGACCCGGTCACGCCGGTGGAGGAGACGCTGCGCTTCCTCGACGACGCGGTGCGCACCGGCAAGGTCCGATACGTCGGACTGTCGAACTTCACCGGCTGGCAGGTGCAGAAGACCGTGGACATCGCCGACCGGCGCGGCCTGTGCCGGCCGGTGACGCTGCAGCCGCAGTACAACCTGCTGGTGCGGGAGGTCGAGTGGGAGATCGTGCCGGCCTGCCTGTCCGAGGGCCTCGGCCTGCTGCCCTGGTCACCGCTCGGCGGTGGCTGGCTGACCGGCAAGTATCGGCGGGATGAACGGCCTACCGGGACCACCCGGCTCGGCGAGAACCCGGAGCGGGGGGTCGAGGCCTACGACCGCCGCAGCGTTCAGCAGCGCACATGGGACGTCGTCGGAGCCGTTCAGGAGGTCGCGGCGGGGCGCGGCGCGACGATGGCGCAGGTCGCCCTGGCCTGGCTGGTGGACCGTCCGGCCGTGACGTCGGTGATCCTCGGAGCGCGCACCCTCGAGCAGCTCGAGGACAACCTCGGCGCCGCCGGGCTGCACCTCTCCGACGCCGAGACCGCCCAGCTGGACGCTGCCAGCGACCCGGGCGCCGCCGACTACCCCTACGGCGGCCCCGGTCAAGAGCAGCGCAGCCGACGGATCGACGGCGGTCGCTGAGGCGGCTAGAAGCCGGCCGCCGGCCAGGGCTTGCCGGCGTAGCGCTGACCGGCCGGTCCGGCGGGGGTCGGCGGGGCACCGAGCAGGCCGGCGCCGACGCGCAGCACCAGGGGCGGGTGGATCCGGGCGAACGGGTCGTCCCGCAGCCGGTCCGGCTGCTCGTCACGGATCCACAGCAGCGACCCGGCGAAATGGCTGGTGTCACGGGTCAGCGTGCTGACCCCGGCCGGGGCCGGGTCCTGCAGCACCGTCCGGATCGACTGGGACACCACGTCGTCGTCGTAGAGCGGCGCCAGCTCGGCCGGCACGACGACGTACGACGCCCAGGCCGGCTCGCCGGCCGGGTCGATGCCCGCCGCGTCGCAGCGCAGCACGCCCGGCACCGGTTTCGGACCGGACGGCCAGGCGGCGAGCACCCCCGCCGGCCGGCCGTCGGCTCCGGTCACCGGCGCCGCCGCCAGCGCCTCCGGCGGCGACTCCGGGACCAGCGCCAACCACACCCAACCGGAACCGCTCACCCGGCCGGTACCTCCCAGTCGGGCCGGATCGAGCGGGTGATCGCCCGCAGGTCGGCCCGCAGCTCCTCGTTGCTCGGCCGGCCCCAGAACCAGTAGCCGTTGTAGACGGCGTGGATGGTCAGGTCCGGCCGGAGGGTGAACGCGGTCGGGACGTACGGCCGGTGGATCTCGTCGTTGTGCTCCTCGAGGTCGAGCTCGCTCAGGTAGCGCCGGTCGGCGTCGGAGAGGAAGACCCAACGGGCCCCGAGCCCGGCCCGGAACGCGGCCGCGACCTGCGGTGGGTCGACGGTGATCGAGACGAACCGGGTGTAGGCGACCTCCGCCTCGTCCTGCAGCGGCAGCAGTCGCCGGAAGAACGCCCGTTCCTTCGGGCACCAGAAGCCGCGGTAGAACGTGACCACGAGCGGGTCCCCCGCGGCCAGCTCGGAGAGCCGGCGGGTGTTACCGGTGTGGTCGGGCAGCTCCAGGTCGGGCAGCCGGCCGCCAGGGCGCAGGTCCGCGTTCACCGCTGTTACCTCGCCGCTGGGCCGGTGCCGCCGTCAGCGCGGTACGCCGGGGATCGGCGTGTCGTGCCGGGTCTTGAGCGACCCGACCGGACCGGTGGACGTCGTCGGGTGCGCGCCGTCCGGCGCGGCGTCGGCGGCGTCGCGCTCGGACTGCTCTGGTGCCACGGGGCCGGGCCCCGCCAACCGGTCGGTGCGCTCGATGCCGGCTTGGTCGCTCATCGTTACCCCCAGGGTGTCGGGGTGCCACGGTCCTACCGTCCGCCCGGTTGGTCAACCCGCATTTCGCCGAGGCTGCCGACCGGCTGGCGGCAGCAAGAGTGGGCACAGCCACCCGCATGACTGTCCCGGTGTGGTTGCTCGACGTCGACGGGGTCCTCAACGCGGTCACCAGCGACCCGGACCCCGACGTATGGCCGGACTGGCGGGTCGGGGCCGCGACCGCCGAGGGGGTCCGCTGGCCGATCACGTTCTC